>JAYSRP010000001.1:0-3881 GCA_043721015.1 Synechococcales cyanobacterium
CTCTTATCTCAACGCTCTCAGTGGTAAAGGAGTCCATGTAATTACGGTAAATGATTACTTGGCAAGGCGTGATGCTGAGTGGATGGGCCAGATTCATCGCTTTTTGGGTTTGTCGGTAGGCTTGATTCAATCAGAAATGAATCCGGCAGAGCGGCAAAAGAACTATCGTTGCGACATCACCTATGCCACCAACAGTGAGCTGGGCTTCGATTACTTACGCGACAACATGGCCACTTCTATCTCTGACGTGGTGCAGCGCACTTTTAATTACTGTGTAATTGACGAAGTAGATTCTATTTTGATTGACGAAGCCAGAACGCCGTTGATTATTTCTGGTCAAGTCGAACGGCCTACCGAAAAATACCAACAGGCTACCAATGTCGCCAAAATGTTGAAAAAGGAGCAGCACTACGAAGTAGATGAAAAAGCCAAAAATGCACTGCTGACTGATGAAGGCTTTGCTGAAGCCGAAAAAATCTTGGGCGTAGACGATCTATATAACGAAGAAGATCCTTGGGCGCACTATATCTTCAATGCCATTAAAGCCAAGGAGCTGTACATCGACGATGTCAGTTACATCAAGCGCGATGGCGAAATTGTGATTGTGGATGAATCCACTGGTCGGGTTTTGAGTGGTCGGCGGTGGAGTGATGGTTTACACCAAGCCGTAGAAGCTAAAGAAGGTGTAGAAATTAAAAATGAAAGCCAGACCTTAGCTACTATTACTTACCAAAATTTCTTTTTGATTTATCCAAAGCTCAGCGGCATGACTGGCACAGCGAAAACTGAAGAGGTGGAGCTAGAGAAAACCTACAAAATTCAAGTCACAGTAATGCCCACCAATCGGATTCGGCAGCGGATGGATTATGCTGACATGGTGTTCAAAACCGAGGTGGGTAAATGGAATGCGGTGGCCGGAGAGTGTAAAGAATATCACGAGGCAGGCCGACCAGTACTAGTGGGTACTACCAGCGTCGAAAAATCGGAGGTTCTTTCGCGGCTGCTCCATCAGCTCGAAATTCCTCATAATTTGCTCAATGCTAAACCCGAGAACGTAGAGCGAGAATCGGAAATTGTGGCTCAAGCAGGCCGTAAAAGAGCTGTGACGATCGCCACCAACATGGCTGGTCGGGGGACTGACATTATTTTGGGTGGCAACTCCGACTATATGGCCAGACTGAAGGTGCGGGAATATCTGTTTCCACGCATCGTTGCGCCGGAAGATGACAGTAAATTTGCGCCGATGCAGGTGCCGGGCACCGAGCAAGTTAGCAATGCTTCAGGTCAAGGTTTTGGCGGTCCACCAAAAAAGGTAAAAACTTGGAAAGCTTCGCCCAGTATTTTTCCGACTGATATTTCGGCAGCAACTGAAAAGCTGCTGAAATCAGCGATCGATTTTGCCATTACTCACTACGGTTTACAAAGTCTTTCGGAGCTAGATGCCGAAGAAGTGATTGCAGTAGCCTGCGAAAAAGCGCCTACCGATAACCCAGCGATTCAAAAGCTGCGCGATGCCTATCGATCGATTCGCAAAGACTATGATGCTTTTACCGATCAGGAGCATGAAGAAGTACTTAATCTGGGTGGTCTACATGTAATTGGCACCGAACGCCACGAATCTCGCCGAGTTGACAACCAGCTTCGCGGTCGGGCTGGTCGCCAGGGTGACAAAGGCTCGACGCGCTTTTTCTTGAGTTTAGAAGATAACCTGATGCGGATTTTTGGGGGCGATCGGGTGGGCAAGATGATGGATATGTTCCAAGTAGAGGAAGATATGCCGATCGAGTCCAAAATGCTCACCAATAGTTTGGAAGGGGCCCAAAAGAAAGTCGAGACTTATTATTACGACATGCGCAAGCAGGTATTTGAGTACGATGAGGTCATGAACAACCAGCGTCGCGCCATCTATGCCGAACGCCGTCGGGTACTAGAAGGCCAAGATCTGAAAGAACAGGTGCTGGTTTACGCCGAAAAAACTATGCAGGATATTATCGATGTGAACATCGATCCTGAGCTGCCCCCAGAAGAATGGAAGCTAGAACCAATGGTTTCTAAGGCACGAGAGTTTGTGAATTTATTTGAGGATCTCAATCCTAGCCAGCTTGAAGATATGACCTATCCAGAGATTCGGGCTTTTATGTACGAAGAAGCCCGCAAGGCTTATGACGTAAAAGAAGGTTTGGTAGACAAAGTCCAACCCGGCCTGATGCGTCAGGCTGAGAGATTCTTTATTCTGCAACAAATCGATAATCTCTGGCGGGAACACTTGCAAGCGATGGAATCGCTGCGGGAATCGGTAGGTCTACGGGGCTATGGCCAAAAGGATCCGCTGATTGAATACAAGCAAGAAGGCTATGAAATGTTCTTAGAAATGATGACTGACATTCGCCGGAATGTGGTCTACTCGATGTTCCAATTCAATCCGGGCGAAGGATAGATTCACTGGGTGAGTTCTACCATCAAAAAAAGCAGGCTTTTTAGCCTGCTTTTTTTCGTGAAGCTTCAGATTTACTGTTTGACTTCTTCTAGCTCACTGAGCCGAAAAGTGACCATTTTGTCCCAGTTACCTCCTTCAAAAACCACTGCTGCCTTACCGTCGGTGATTCTTTGGACAAACCCTTGAAAGTTATAGTAAGTATCCGTTTTATTGGTGATCTTGACCACCGAGCCAGGAAGAATCATAATTGCTCGAATATTTAATGATTACTACCATATCTTAAGCGATTCTCGCCCCCAGAGACTGCACTCATGATGCCCAAAAGTTTGATCGATTTCGGTATTATTTGCTATTAGTCTAGCAATTAAAAAATACAAACTAAGTGCATTATTTCATCTGTAGCATGTTTCCTTGTAGTCTGGGATGGTCGGTTGGTAAACACTCCGTTGTTTTACGGTTAATCGTAATCTTAATGTGTACATTCAGAACTTAGAATAAGCAAAGTTTTTATTTTTGTGCCACTGCTTTTCAGTGTCCAGGCAAAAAACTTTGCATCTATTCCATTTTTAGCAGTGAACACAGTCTATGTTACGGAAACTTCGCATTCGCCAAGTCACTGGCACCAATGATTTACAGCGCCCCGTCCGCAGGTTTTCTCTAACTTGGATGCTGACTGTTCCGTTTATTTTGCAGCTTGGCTCAGTTGTGGGCTTAGTAGGCTATCTTTCTTATCGAAATGGTCAACATGCGGTCGAAGACTTGACTGGCCAGTTGATGGATTCAGTGGGAATGCGGGTGGAGCAAAAGCTCAACAGTTATTTATCTTTACCTTGGCTGGTGAATCAGAGTAACCGAGATGCTGTATTGCGGGGAGCCATAGATTTAGATTTCAGTCGATCACCAGTAGCGCCGCCCACGTTATCTACCACCCAACGAGAGCAGTATCTATGGCAGCAAATGCAGTTATTCCCGGCTCTAGCTTGGATTTCTTTAGGCACCGAGACTGGTGACACCATAGGAATTTGGCGACCTGATGAGCAAGAAAAGCTCCAGTTTTCGATCTCCAATCGATCGACTCAATATTTTGGTAATTACTATGCGACTAATGATAAAGGACTACGTACTACTCAACTCAAGGTAGAAAAGCCAGCATTTGATCCTCGTACTCGTCCCTGGTATAAGACAGCGTTAATTGCCAAAGAAGGTATCTGGAGTAGTATTTATGCTGGGTTTACTCCTGGCACAATATTTGTTGCTGCTAGTCAGCCTTTGTATGATCGGAAAGGTAAGTTATTGGGTGTTAGCGGTGTCGATGTGTCGCTATCTGGTATTCAAAAGTTCCTGGCCGAAAATCTCGTGAGTCCAAATGGTCAGGTATTTTTAGTAGAAAGATCAGGGTTGTTGGTAGCTAGCTCTAGCCAAGAACTTCCATTTCGTCAACTGG
>JAYSRP010000002.1:0-8102 GCA_043721015.1 Synechococcales cyanobacterium
AGCTCAAAATTGCGCTGAAACTGAGGTTGGGGGTGATCGATCGAACCACTCCGGCCTGAGCATCGTATAGGCCACCAAACCACATGGCATTTGCTACAAATAGCCCTGCTCCACAGCCCAGCAGCACTAGATGAATACCAAGAATCGTGGTCATTTTGTCTTGGTCTTCCCAGTCATAGTGAAACCAGCCCCACAGCACCTCATTGCTGCGAATGCTGTGATAAATTCCACCGGCTGCTAAAACGGCAGAACTCACCAAATGCAGCATTCCGACTACAAAGTAGGGGTAGGTGTCTACGATTACTCCATCTTTGCCTACGCCTAAGCCCAGAGCGGCTAGGTGCGGCAGAATAATTAGATTCTGCTCGTAGAGTGGCAGGCTGCTGTCGTAGTGCGAGATCTCAAAAATAGTCATTGCCCCGGCCCAGAGCAGAATTAGTCCGGCGTGGGCGACATGGGCACCCAGCAATCTGCCCGACAGGTTGGTGAGGCGGGCGTTGCCCGACCACCAGGGGATTGTGAGCTGAGGTTTAGCGATAGTCATAGTGATGCTCCTAAACCCCGAAGGTGGTTCTGATTTGGGCTACCCATTGCTTAACTCGTTCGTCGGTTAGCTCTGACTGATTATCTTCATCAATGCCTAGTCCGACGAATTTGCCATTTTTGACAGCTTTAGATTCTGCAAAATCGTAGCCTGCGACTGGCCATTCGCCAATGGTCTTACCACCCCGCTCGGTGATTTTCTCTTCTAAAATGCCAATAGCATCCAGGTAGTTGTCAGCGTAGCCAACTTGATCGCCCGTGCCGCAATAGGCAATGGTTTTGCCATGAAAATCGATTTCGTCCAACTCTGGAAAAAAGCCATCCCAGTCTGATGACAGTTCACCGACATTCCAAGTGGGGGCAGCAATAATGATTCGATCGTAGGAGTTAAAATCTTCTACTTCCACTTGAGACATATCATAGAGCGCTACAATATCTCCACCAAATTCAACCCTAATCAGTTCTGCCACGGTTTCGGTTTTACCAGTTTGGGTGCCGTAAAAAAGGCCAATTTTTGCCATGTCTAGCAAATCTCCGCTAGTAGTGAAAATAGATCTAGTAGCTGTTGCTTTTCTGGGGGGACTGCTTTTAGCCAGATGGTTTCAGCACCATCCACTCGCAGAAAAGGACTCGGTTTGAAGTTGTTTTCTGAATGCACTCTTTTTGCCATAGGTGCCAGACCTCACTATGTATCAATAAATGAAACAGCTATTGCAAGTAATATTCAATAACTTCTTGCCTCTAAGTTTACACATGCTTGATCAAAGTAAATTGTGCTATTTGTAACAAAAAGCTGTAAACGTTGCCTGCTGAGCATTCTGATGTAAATTTATTCACTGAAGCATCTAACGAAAAGTCAGCACGACAATTAATAATTAAAAAAATTTAGTTGCAAAATTATTTGATACTATTTTGCAACAAAAATTAACTGTATCTGTGAAATACTGCCAAATTTAAAAAATCAGGGCCTGATTTTCATCAAGCCCTGCCTATTAAAATATTGCTCTTGAGATATTCCTATTAGTTAGGCAACTTCTTTTAGTAAGTAAGATCGAGTGCCCACGGTGTCAACGTTTTTAGCATTTTTGTAGGTGTAGGTGCCAGTTGCTACAATGTCGCCAAAGTTGTTAACGCTAAGCGCACTGGTAAGAGTGACAGCCGCTCCATTTACCGCCAAAGCATTGGTGACTAAAGAGTTTAAGTCAGTCTGAACGCCCAGGCTCCAAACATAAGCTCGGTTAGCGCCAGAGGCAATTTGAGAGGTTCCTACTACGGTGCCAAATTCATTAATTTCGGTGGCCGAGCCGGTCTGACCGCCCAGGCTGCCGATCGAAGTATATTCACCATTACGAATAATAAATGGTGAGCTGGTGGCGGCTGCTCCAGAACCGCTGTTGCTAGCACCAATGATGCTGCCAGCGTTGTTGATGTCGATCGCCCGAGCCTGTTCGTCGCCAAACGTGCCCAGGTTCTCTAGCACATACTGGCCGCTATCATTTAGTTTCCAGACCACAGCAGCAAACTTCTCAGCACCATCAAAGAATCCGTCAGTATCTACGTAGCCTACAATGGTGCCTTGGTTGTTGATACTTTGAGCAGTACCGCCATCGCCACCTAGCTCCGCTAAACGAGTAACGTTTCCATTCTCAATGTAAACTGGTCTGTCAAAAGTTCTAATGACGCTGTCAGCACCAGCTTGAGAAACAATGTTGCGACCAGCAATCTGATTCTGGACATTGATGTCTAGATAGTAGCTTTCTTTGCCACCAATAGAATTGATTGCTAAGTCATAGCCGCTTGCTCCTTTTGTCCAAACTAAGGCTCGATCAGATGCCAGTCCTTGAGGCTGACGGACTTCATCAGCCGTGCCGGTAATAACGCCCCGATTGCTGATGGTATTTACGTTAGGCGTTAGCAGTGTAACGGTTGCACCGTCAGCAGCACCAGTATCAGATGAACCTTTTTTAACTCCGGTGGTAGTCAGGTCTGTCTGCACACCATTTTCCCAAATGAAGGCTCCGCGCACTGCGTTGGTCGAGTTGACTACTCCATTGACAGTTGTGTCATAAGTTGCCCCGGTGTTGTAGCGCCCGGCTACTACGCCAAAGTCATTCACCGAGACGGCGTTAACCGAAGCAGTAGTTTTTGCTGTGGCTGGGTCTTGAGCCAGAGAGCCTAAATCGGTAGCAGTATAGCGAGTCAGCGGCCCGCGATCGACTAACGCCTGAGAGCCACTCGCTACTCCTTTGAGGGTCGCCAATAAATCTCGGCCAGACCTAACTAGGGTATCAGCACCGCTGGTAGTAAAGCTCAAAGATTTACCCAGCAGGCTTTCGCCCAGACGCAGTTTGTCAACAGCAGCATTGAAGCTGTTAATGGTGACAGAGCCTTCGCCTGCTTCTAAAATTACTCGGTCTCGATCGCTGCCCAAAGTGACAGTATCTCTGCCCGTCCCGGCGTTAATTAGGTTTCTGCCATTGCCTGCATCAATAATGTCATCGCCAGCGCCGCTGAAAATCACGTCATTACCGGCTCCGGCAGAGATAATATCTTTACCTTTACCAGTCAAAATGCGGTTGTTGCCACCACCGGCTACCACGATGTTGCGGCCATCGCCAGCATCAATAAAGTCGTTGCCAGCTCCGCCGACTACGGTATCGTTGCCGGTGCCACTAGTAATGATGTTAGTGCCATCGCCCGCCACAATATTATTGTTGCCATTACCAGCTTCGATTACATCGTTACCAGCTCCAGCAAAAATTTGATCGTTGCCTCTGCCGCCTAATACAAAATTGTTACCTTCACCCGCAAAAGCGATAATAGAGCCGTTTCTGCCGCTGTTATTAGAGGCAACCTTAAAATCGATGACATCATCGCCTGCACCAAAAAATAGGGGGGCAGCAGAGCCGCCGGGCGATCGGTTTTCTGATCGACTTCTAGGCTGCTCCAGTGAATAGTTATTACTACTCAGGGCAGTAAGATCTTGAACCAGGCTAGGTGCTAAATCTCCAAATATGTTGGGTGAAGAGCTGTTGGTATCCATTTGAAACTTCCAGATTGTGTAGAGTATAAGTGGTTAGAAAACATGGCCGAAATGTTCTACGTGCAAAGGCTGAGGCTTTTGCACAAGCAAAATTAAGGTGGCACATTTTCTCGGGTAAATACCCAAAAAAACACAGCAAGATTAAACATGATGGTAAACTTGAGGCTAATAAATTTATTTTGTTGGGCAAGGCTTGGTGGCTAAACGTGCAACGTCAACTGCCAGACCCGCCTTTTTATTTTTTGGCTAGCTTTTAGCTAGCCCAGCAGTTCTGGTCAGCAAACTTGCAAAGTTTGCTGACCAATAAGCCATTACTTTTTAGTTGGCAATGGCTCGACCACTAGGCTGGCGCACATTTCGCTAGTAGTAACCGTTCTTTGAGCTGGCTTTTGACCAGCACAGTCGAAAGAGTTAAAGGCTTGGCTGGCAAACTTAGGAGTTTGGCTAACCCGCCACATGGCTACAGGAAAAGAGAAGGTAAACAGGGCACCGATTCCCATCCAGGCCATTACTAGCAAGTGCATTTTAGAAATGCTAGGAGCCGAGCTGTCTTCTGTGGTGCGTGAATTTGGCATAATGATTTAAAAGTTAAAAGCTTACTGTAAAGGTAAATAAGGAATAGCCGGGTGCCAAGACATCACCGCTGCCAAGGTGTACAAACCAAATAACCAGCCAAACATCGTAATAGATTTTACCTGGCGATTTTTAAGCAAGGGGTATAAAATAGCTAAGCTAATCAGCCAGCCCAGCAGCATGGCGGTTTCTTTACCGGCATAGCTGCCAATATTTCCCCACATTGGGTCTTTGCTGACCGAGCCAGGTATCCAGCTCCCAAAGTTTTTTACCATGCCTTCAAAATCTTTAGAAGTATCTGAAATATGGTGGACAACCATCATGGTCACTGCGCCAACGCCACCGCTAATTAAGAGCGCTGCGGCAGCACCAGAAGTCGCAGGAGGATTTTTTGACCCGCGATGAATTAAACCAGGAAAGCCCCGCAGCTTAGTCCACAGCGTGGTGTACACCGGTATTGAACCCTGACGATCAGCAGACGAATTCTTCATACACAAACCTCGAAATTTTACAAATTACTTTTAAAGAGAATGAACTTTAGCAATGCCTAGGCCGGTTACAAAACCACCTATAGCAAAAAACATCATGCCCATCAGCGCTACGCAGGTAGCAGTTAGCACCGGGCGGTTTTTCTTTTCTAAAATTGCATCGCCGTAGCTCCACAAAATCCAGGCGGTAGCAACGCTAAGAGGCAATATGAACAAAACGCTAAATTCGTGATACTCCATTAATGCATACTGCACTAGCGGTGAGTTGGTTTTTAGCCAAGCCCTGGCACCGCCGTAAGTAGCATCTGCCCGGTAGCGCATGTAGGCAAAGTTACCACTGGCAATACCGAGAAAGGTAATTATGCTCGACCAAAAAGCTAGAGTCCGCACTGGTGGTAGTGCTTTGGCTGAACCGCGCAGCAGCGGAAATGCTAGGTGTCCGGCGTAGGCTACTACCACTGTGGTCAGCATGGAGGCGCTGCCGTGCAGAAAACCCATCGATCTTTGCCATGGGCTGGGGTGGATAAGGTTTACAAAAGGTAAAAACATAAACATGCCAGCAGAAAGGATTGCTAGGCCATATACGCTCACCGTCGCAATATCTAATTGCCGGGGGAAATCTTGTTCGACTGCCGGTTTAAATTCAGAGTCAGTAACTTGCATAGAAACAAAATGAAGTGTGATTAGTGATTAAGTAAAGTGTTAGTGTGCACCACTAGAATATCTTGAGATCAAGTAATTACACTTTTAGCACTATTTCTGAATTATTGCAAATGTTTTAACTAGCTTTTTTGCGGAGCTGATCACGAGCCTCCAAAATTAAAACGCGACGATTTTCTAGCTGCTTAGTTTCTCGATCGACAGCAGCTTGCCAAATTTCTGGCCAATCTTCGATGATCATTCGAGTAATGCGATCGACTCTCAAACTGCTGGTGGTAGAACGCTTAGTCTTTTGGGGTGAATTCCGATTCATATCAAATCTCCTTAAATAGTATGCGCAAAAGCTTTTTTACGAAAGCGCTGCTGCCGAGTAATAATTGGTTGCGGCACAAAATCCCGACAATCGATCGCTTCTTCTGAACAAGCTAAATCTGGATTAACCGTGCATTTCAAGTAGCGACTATCAGTAAAATATTGACATTTGCTACAGGGTACGCTGTGTAGTTTGCCTACATAGCGAAATCCCTGAGTACAGCTCACAAAGATAGTGACGAAGGTGCCGATCGACAAACCCCAGGCAATTAGTAAGCAAACCAAGGTCATCTTCTGGCCTCCAAAGGTTGAGGCAACAGACACGGTAAACTTTGGGGCGTAATTTGGCGCCAAAAATCTCGTATCTTCATACCCACAACTTCAGCATATTGGTGGTGAAAAAAGTGACCACCGGTTGGCTGATACCAAAATTTATCCCCAGGCTTCAGGTAGTGCTTCCACTCTGAAAAAATACTGCCCATCAATACCGGGTCATCGGTTGCGCCATATACTAGTAGCGGCTGGCCGACAGTGCCTTGAGAAAAAGGCCCGTCTCTCTTTAGCAGCGAAGTATCAGAAGGAGCTTCTAGCAAATCACGGTCTAGTCTTTCGGCCAGATGCTGAACATACTGCGGGCAAGAAATGCCCGAAATCCAGCCCGCTACAAGCTGCAACACCGCATCTCGCCGACAATAAATATTTGCAAGCTGCTGGTAGTAATAGGTTTGCCAGGTGATAGCTGGCTGAGCCGCCACGCTGATTAGCACTACCGAAGCGACTCGGCTGGGGTAGCGGCGAGCATAATTGAGTGCCAGCACTCCACCTAAGCCATGGCCAATAACATGTAAGGGTCGATCGCTGGTTTGGACAAATTCATGGAGCAATCTTAAAGCAGCCTCTAGCGAACCAGGTTCGTCAGGTGTTTGGGAATATTCCCAGTATTTGAGCGGAAATTCTTGGTCTAAAACGCCCAATATACGGCGGTGAAAGCACTGCAAGCTGGGGTTAGTGCTAATCCACAGATACTGTCGATCGCACAATGTCTCGGAAGGAGATTCACAAATCATAAAAACAATGGGTATAAGGACAAAGGTTCAAATCACAGATTATTTGCCATCGAGTCGCACAGATAGAACTGTGTCGAGGCCATCTTGAAGCTTATTGCTAATCTGTAGCATCAAGGAATTATACAAATCGTAGCATTTTATTGAATATAAGTCTCATTAAGATCTAAATAATAGATAACTTTATATTATCTGTTAATACTTTTTAATTCAGCAAAGCTAATATATCAGAGTGATAAAAGTCCTAATTGAGGAACAGCAAAAGTGCTTACTTCTGTTATCTAGCAATGATTATAGGAATAAAGAGTTCGTCTTTCGATGTTGGTGATTGTGTGACGTTGGATACAAAATATTTTGGCTAAGGCTCATTCCAGAAAATCAAACAAGTATTATTCTCAATTAATTGTGGTAGCATCTTAGCTATGGTCAAAGACCCAAATTTATAAGAACTGTCAATAATTCCAATCATGTTTAAGTCGATATCTGCTCTAGTCGTTACAGCAAGCTGCATTGCAACGATTTTTTCTCTCGGGGTAGCTGGTCGATCGGTTGCCGGAGAAGCCCGATCACCAAAGGTGCAAGCGAAGCTATCACCAAAGGCGCAAGCAAAGCTATTGAATTTAGATGTGTCAGAAACCAAGTCCATACCTTTTTCCCCTGGTTCAGGTTTAGATACGACTAGAGCACCCATTACTATTGCTCAAGCACCTGCTGAAACTGTCCCTACCGACAGTAAACCAGCAGAAAAGAAGCCAGAAGCACTGGCTTCTGGTAATCAGTTTTCTCTGACTACCAAGCTTCAAGGTCAGGTAATTCTTGGCCTCACCAGTGGGTTATCTGGCGATATTAGTAGAAACGCCGCTCTTGGCCAACGTACCCGCTTAGAGCTAGTGACTGGTTTGGGTACTGGGACGCTCACTACTCGCTTACAAATTGATGGTATGGGAACTCCTAACTCTACAGTGCCCGCAGGTAAAATTGATACTCCAGAAGGAGGCTCTTCTTTTGGTGTTGTCTCGCCGAGTAGTCAAGTAAACCTTGACTTATTAAAATATGAATTGCCGATCGGAGCTAATACACAGCTTATAGTGGCTGCTAATGCTGCTGGAGCTGACGATTTCACTGATTCTATTAATCCTTACTTTGATGGTGATGGTGCCAGTGGTTCTATTTCTCGGTTTGGCAACCGGCCGTCTATCTATTACTTGGTATCTGGAGCTGGAGCCGGTATTCGTCATAAGTTTAGCCCTACGGTGGAAGGTAGTTTGGGATATTTGGCTAGCAATGCTGGTAATCCGGCGGTGGGCAGTGGATTGGCTGGTGGTAACTATGGAGCGATCGCTCAACTTACTTTAAACCCTAACGAAAATACTAAATTGGGGCTAACCTATGTGAATGCTCGCGGTACAACACCGGGCA
>JAYSRP010000003.1:0-1862 GCA_043721015.1 Synechococcales cyanobacterium
GCAGTAACTTTTTGCACATTGGCCAAATACTTATCGGTAAACTGATAGTCGCCAGAAGTGGTTTCGTCATTGCCCAACTGGCGGGCTTGACTGCCAATGTCCCGATAAGCAAGTAGGTATCCGGCACGGAGCTGAGACTTCGCCCGATCAATTTCAACCTTGCTAGCAGCAGTTTTTTGCATTTTGCCAATTTCGGCCTGAATCACCTGGTCGATTTTAGCCAGAGGCTTACCAGGGTCGGTAGTGGCACTGTATTCATACCAGCCACTGCCCGCCAAGTTCGCAGCTCCAGCGCTGACGCTGCTGACCTGACCAGTTTCTACCAACTGTTGATACAAACGAGAACTGCGTCCAACGCTGAGAATGTAATTCATCACATCCAAAGCTGGAACATCTGGGTCAGTGGCATTAGGGAGAGGATAAACGGCATTAATTAAGGCGTTACTACCTGGTTCCCGTAGGATAATGTTGCGAGACTTCACTACCCGAGGCTTGGCTGCGGGAGTTTTGACCGTAATGGGGCGGCTCGGAATTGGCTCCATAATATTCCGCACTTCGGTCAAGATCTTCTCGGTATCAAAATCTCCGACTAGTACCAATACTGCGTTGTTTGGGGAGTAATAAGAAGAATAATACGATCGAACCTGTGGCTCAGTAAAAGTCTGCACGTCTGCTTTAGTGCCGCCCACCGAAAGACCATAGGGGCTATCGGGTAGAGCCAGTTCTTGAACGGCTTTACCTAAGCGATAGGCTGCGCTGTTTTCGTTGCCTTGTAGCTCCGAAATTACGACTCGTTTTTCGCCTTCTAGTAGCTTCGGATCGATATTGGCATACTGCATTCGATCGGCTTCTAAAACCAAGGCGCTAACTATTTTGTTGCGCTCTAAGGTTTCATAATAAACCGTGTGATCGTAGCTGGTAAAAGCGTTGAAATCACTGCCCAAAGCGCTAAGCAAGCGACCAAACTGCACCGGGCGATTTTTGGTGCCTTTGAACAGCATATGTTCTAGCTGGTGGGCAATGCCGTTAACTCCAGGAGCCTCGTTGCGAGAGCCGATTTTGTACCATACCTGAACAGTGGCTACTGGGGCGTTGTGAACTTCTTTGGTCAAGACCACCATGCCATTTTTTAAAACGGTGCGTCTCACATCTTTGGTGAGTGATTCAGTGGAACTGACGTTGATGGCGACTGCTGAATCAATATTGCCAGGATTTTCTGGGGTGATGGGATTGATTGCTGCCTGACTGGCGAAGGCTAACATCGGCCCAGCTAAAATTGCGCAAAGTGTGGCGTTAACTACTAATGCAAACCAGCGATATCGTCGCCAAGCTCCCCAAAAATTCATCAGATTTACCCTTAAATTATTACGACTTCTTGCTATCTTAGTCCTACTGCTCTTTTGGAGTGTGCGGTTCTACGAATAGTAGGTTTTATGTTAACACAGGAGTAATTCAGCCAGATTGGCCAAATTAGACAGTATTAATTAGTCTGGATCAGCAGATTGCTTGGCTTGTTCCCAAGCCTGTTGGGCTGCATCAATTTTGCCAAAGATATCAGTAGCGGGCTGGCGTTTTTTTAGCCGATCGAGCTGGTATTTCTTTTTCAAGGCGGCCAAGGTGGCTGGC
The DNA here is from genome assembly GCA_043721015.1 of Synechococcales cyanobacterium. Classification (GTDB taxonomy): domain Bacteria; phylum Cyanobacteriota; class Cyanobacteriia; order Cyanobacteriales; family Chamaesiphonaceae; genus JAAFHZ01. The sequence goes on from JAYSRP010000003.1 coordinate 1,627, forward strand.
GGAGTAGGTGGCGGTGCCCAGGCAAAGTCGCTGGCCTGATAGAAAGGCAAGCGTGAACCTAGTTCTTCTACTGGCTGCTCGGGTAAACGCACCAAAAAATATTCCCGCCGCCGTCGAATGTCGGCATATCGATCGCTGATTTCACTCAACACTCCAACTACCTGGCTAGGATGATGATTGCTTAAGGCTACTCTGACTTCCAAATCTTCTAAGGGGATGCCATATTCTTCCATTTG
>JAYSRP010000004.1:0-8084 GCA_043721015.1 Synechococcales cyanobacterium
CACACTTCACATGATCGCTAATATTGCTATCGAGCTTAAGTAGCCCACCCTGTAAATACTGGGTCAAAATCGTGGCAGTGGCTCTGGTAGAAGGCCGAATATCGACAAACTCTGCCGATAGCTCTTCTTGCTGACTATGGTGATCAATAATCACAGTAATAGGAATGCCAGCTTCTAACACTTGTTCTAGAAGCTGGCAGGTGGTGCCTTGATTATCGATCAGGACACAGCCTTGATACAATGACCAATCTTTATCTTTGACTGTATTAATTGGCCAACGCTTAGCAGGTAGACCGGTAAGTTTGACCAAAGCAATGTTTTCTTGATGGCTGAGGGTGCCAGCATAGACCATCTCGCACTGAATACCATATTGCTTGGCAATCAGTTGATAAGCCCAAGCCCCAGATAGAGCATCAGGATCAGGGAAATCTTGCAATAAAATCAACTGCCGCTCGCCGCGATGTCGCTCTAAAGAGGCTCGCAGCTTAGTGATCGTGTCATTGATATCGGTTTGGAAGGAATGCTCTTCTTCGGGACGGGCGATCGATACACTGGGAGCATCGCCGATGACATCAAGAGAGAAGCCCTGGGCAGGCATATCGATTAGGCTGCCTGAAGGCAGACTACCCGCTGGTAGAAGATCTGCCACAGCAGAAGCACCGGTGGAGGAATTAGCTGGTTTTACTGGCATTGTGTTCGGAGGTGTTTTTTACAGATCTAGAAGCGAGTCAACACGAAAACTTAGAAAATACTGACCAAAAATATTATTTAGTACCAATCCTCACGGAAACACATCTTAGCAATTTTTTTTACAAATTACTACATATCTTAAGCATCTGGGTAAAAGTGGCTCAAAGCCAGTCTGAGAAGAGAGAAGGGATCGCTAATACGAGGTGATCATTCAGCTAATCGCTAAGTCTATGCTACTCAAAGAAATCCGCATAGGCAACCTCTTAAAAATCGCAAAAACTTATCAGATACTTTTTGTAACTAAATGTGGTGTTGACCACCCATCAAAATTTCGTCCACAATTTTGGGCATTCTGAGTAAAAGCCCTGTTGCTACTAGCTTTATTATCATTTGAAGGTCTTGCGTATCCATGCTCGAACAAGTTGAAGCAGCCCTCCAACGCCGCGATTATCCAACTGCTGGTAATATTCTGGCAAAAATGGCTCAAAAACAGCCCCACAACAGCCACGTTAAGCTGTACAGCGGCAAATTACAAGAGGCCACAGCTCAGTTAGAAGACGCTGAGCAAACATATCGTCAGCTTATGCAAGGCGATTTGATAGAGCCTAAAATTTTGCAGGCAGCGCGTCAGGGTATTGAAAGAATCCAGGCTGCGAGAGTTGCCAAAATTGAGGCCATCCGCAGGTCGGCCACCCAAGACTTTACTGTCAATGAAAACAAAATAGACGATCGATCTGCCGCCGTACTCATTTTGGAGCCAGTGGCAGCCGCAGCAAAGACGGCCATGGCCATCAAATTCGCCCAAATCATGAAGATCGAGCCTTACAATGCACGGCTGTTGTTACCCAGTCGCAGCAGTCGGGTATATCGCACTGGCAACATGGGCGAAATGAGCTGCTATGAGCATCAATTGCAAGCTGCAGATATTCCGGCTTTTGCTTTATCGATCGAGCAAATTAACCAGCCAGAAATTATTCAGGTCAAAAGCATCGAATCTTTTAGCCCTAAAGCTCAGATTACCGCTCTGAACGGCTACGGCACAGATTTTTCTCGCAGTTATCACTGGTCAGAGGTGCGAGCTGTGGTGCGGGGACTTATCCCGATCTTTGAAGAGATCACTCAAACCAGTGTTTCGACCACCAAAACTAAAGTCCAGTACAAATCGCAGGTTTTAGATTATGTGCAAGTTTGGGATCTGCATCTACCACGGATCAAAGTTATCCTGCGGATTTGCAGCCAAAACTACGCTTTTACCCTGAGTGAGAAAAAAGCTGGCATGGCTTCTAATCGAGAAAACTGGCAGAAACTAATCGATAAAATCGGTACACACACGCCCAATGTCCAACACTGGAATGAATTTACCCCTTTTGCTGAAACCGCTTTAGAGTATCCAGACACCCTAGAAAAAATGCCAGCGCACCTGCCATTGGTTCGCCGACAACCCAGTAATTGGGATCAGGCTTTTCAGCTCTATAGCGGGGCAATTTTTTCTCGCCATCTCAGCAGTTCTGTTACCAGACCAGAACTGAATTAAGCCTCTGTTTTCTTCGCAGCCTTTTCTTTGAGCTGGTTCCCCTGACTGCCTCTTTTCATTTCTTTCACATCTCTGGCCATCGACATAAAGCTTTTCATGTTGGCTCCAGGGCGGCGGCGATTGCCAGCAACGGCTGGAGTCACCAAGTAATCAGTAGCAAAGTTAGTGAAAGCAGGAGCCACTGGTTCTGAGCTAGTAACCCTGCTTACAGCGATCGGCTCTTCGGCTTTTTTGTCCTGTTTTTTCTCTTTCTTGTCTTTTTTGATCGAAGTCTTTGCTGATTTAGCTTTTGGCTCGCTCTGGTCTTTCTGATCTTTAGCTAGATCGATCTCTGCAATTGTTTCAGCCGCTGAACCAGCCACAATCGCAGAGGGCTGAGTGGCTAAAGACTCTTTAGCTGATGCTGCTTCAGTTTTAGCAACGACATCTTGGGGTTTAGATTTGTCAGCTTTGGGTGCGTCAGCTTTTGGTGGTGCAGATTCATCAGCCTGCATATAAAAGCCATCATTTTTTTTGCCGAAGAATTTTTTAAACATAAAACTTAATATTTATAGAGGGTGTAAGGCATCATCTGAGACAGAATTATCCGTGGCGCAGGGAGTCACTGGCAAGATGAGTTCACAAACTCTTACAAAAGTTTACATTGACCCCAAGGTATTGAGTTGAGCTATCTTGGCCCAAGATCCGCTGAAGGCGTTAAATTAAGAGAGAAAGCAACTTTTCAGTCGTGAGCTATGGCAATTGAATTTCAAGATGAATTTGAAGTAATAGTAGTTGGGGCAGGCCATGCGGGCTGCGAAGCTGCGTTAGCCAGTGCGCGTCTGGGCTGCAAAACTCTGCTGCTAACTTTAAACCTCGACAAAATTGCTTGGCAACCCTGTAACCCCGCCGTGGGCGGTCCGGCCAAATCGCAGCTTACCCACGAAATTGACGCTCTAGGCGGCGAGATGGGCAAAGTCACCGATCGCACATACCTGCAAAAACGAGTCCTGAACGCCTCTAGAGGCCCTGCGGTCTGGGCCTTGCGCGCCCAAACCGACAAGCGCGAATATGCGGCGGTGATGAAGTCGATCGTCGAAAACCAGCCTAATCTCACCATCCGGGAAAGCATGGTTACAGATTTGGTTCTGGGTAAAAACGGCGAAGTAATTGGCCTAGAGACTTACTTTGGAGTAGCTTTTGGCTGCCAAGCAGTTATTTTGACCACTGGCACCTTTCTGGGTGGCACCATCTGGGTGGGTAATAAATCAATGGCTGCTGGTCGTGCAGGTGAATTCGCTGCCACTGGTTTGACCGAAACGCTGCAAAGACTGGGATTTGAAACCGGCAGACTAAAAACTGGCACCCCGGCGCGGGTGGACAAAAGATCGATCGATTCCAGCAAAATGGAAGCCCAACCAGGTGACGCAGAAGTGCGCTGGTTTAGCTTCGACCCGGCTTACTGGCAAGAGCGGGAGCAAATGCCTTGCTACCTCACCCGCACCACCCCAGCGACTCACCAAATGATTCGGGAGAATCTACATCTCACGCCGGTCTATGGAGGCTGGGTAGATGCCAAGGGGCCGCGCTACTGTCCGAGTATCGAAGACAAAATCGTGCGCTTTGCCGACAAAGATAGCCACCAGATTTTTATTGAGCCAGAAGGCCGCGATATCCCAGAACTATATATTCAAGGATTTTCTACTGGTTTACCTGAGAACCTGCAAGTCACTTTGCTGCGCACTTTGCCCGGGTTAGAAAATTGCGTAATGCTGCGTCCAGCCTATGCGGTGGAATATGACTATCTGCCAGCGACCCAGTGTTACCCCACTCTGATGACCAAAAATATTCCAGGGCTATTTTGTGCTGGTCAAATCAATGGCACGACCGGCTACGAAGAAGCCGCTGGCCAAGGTCTAGTCGCTGGTATTAATGCTGCTCGTTTAGTCCAGAAGAAGCCGCCAGTGATTTTTCCCCGTGAAGATAGTTATCTAGGCACTCTAATTGACGATCTTTGTACCAAAGATTTGCGGGAGCCTTACCGGATGCTGACCAGTCGATCGGAATATCGGCTAGTTTTGCGATCGGATAACGCCGACCAAAGATTGACCCCCGTAGGCCGAGAAATTGGCCTGATCGACGATCATCGCTGGCAAATCCATACCCGTAAGCAAGAACAAATCATCGCCGAAAAAGAGCGGCTACACTGCACCCGTGTGCGTAGCCATGAACCCGCCGGACAGGCCATTATCAACGAAGCCCAGCAGGTCATTCGAGGCGGAGCGGTCACTTTGGCTGAACTGCTGCGCCGCCCTGGTTTCCACTATACCGACTTGGCCAAATATGGCTTGGCCGATGCCGATCTAACTACTTCTGTGCGGGAGGCCGTAGAAATCGACCTGAAATACGCGGGCTACTTACAACGCCAACAAAACCAAATCGACCAGGTGACGAAGCACACCAACCGTGTCCTTACTCCAGATATTGATTACAGCGCGATCGGCACCTTATCGAAAGAAGCCCGAGAAAAACTCGATCGGGTTAAACCCCTGACTATTGGCCAAGCTAGTCGCCTAGGCGGGGTAAACCCGGCTGATATCAATGCCTTACTGGTATGGACAGAACTCCAACAGCGGCTAGCTAACGCACCACGTACTTAAATACCATGTCATTCAGGGCAGCCTGAGTGAATGGTTTGGTCATGTAGTCGGTGGCTCCACAGAATTTGGCTCTGGCTCGATCAATAAAGCCAGAGTTGCTTGTAACCATAATAATGGGGGTATCTTTAAACGCGCTGTTGCGACGCACCATTGCACAGAGCTTATAACCATCAATATGAGGCATATCAATATCCATCAAAATTGCATGGGGTTTAATGGTAATAATTTTGGTTAAAGCTGCACCAGAGTCTAGCACCGAGAAAATTTGGAAGTGAGAGCTGTCTAAAAAGTCGTTCATCCGCTGCAAAATAGTCGGACTATCGTCTACGCACACAATTTTGTATTGAGTGGCCGTGATCATTTCAAAAGATAAATCTCGATCGCCATCAATATCAGACGATCTGGGTAGTTTGGCGTACTGAGATTTCGGTGGACGTAGGCCCACAACTCCAACTGCAATCAATGGATCTAAGCTTTGGGCAACCCGAATTGCTGGTCGATTAAGCTGAAGAGCCAGATTATTAAAATCCACTCCGATTAAGAATTTTTGTAGATAGTCATATTTACCATTATCTTCATTATTCTTCTTCACGAAAGGTCGTTGATAAGGACTATAAATCCTGGTACCCAAAGCTTTCCAGTCATTGATTTCGTCTTGGCATTCTTTGCTTAATGATAAAAAGTTGGTAGACCACAAAATTGGAAATTGCCGATTATCATCTACAAAATTGTAGGTAAACTCTGAGAGCAACAAAAAACTACGCATGGTTTCTTTGGTGATCTCGCGGATCATCGTAGCCGCATCGGCTGCGGGCAACTGCTTTTTGCGCACTAGCGAGTATAAAGCTTGATAGTCGTAACTAGGATAAAAGTCATCTAGTTTGGCATTAGCAATACGCTGTCGCAACTTTTCAAACATCTGTCCTTCAGGATGTTGATTCCGTGCCTTTAACACCTGACGCATATATAGCTCTATGCGATCGATTGGTTCAACCGAAAAGTTGGCATGAAAAATCTTGCCATCACTGAGGTAGATGAACCAAGAAACTCCATTGGCTGTCACCCTCAGGAAACCATTGGCTTTACGATTGGCGGCATTTTCTAATAGGCTGAGCGCCGACAGGGTCGTGTTTTTGCTTTGAGCTGAAATCATCGCTAGGCTGGGTGTCAACAACTTTTATTTAGTTCGCAAATCTCCACAGGTCAGAACAATTAAAGATTCTGGGGCTTCGATCTACATATATTATTCCCAGCAAAGATCTGAAAGTATCATAGATACAAACTAGGTGGTGTTTTCTGAGAAACTTACTACGGTACTATAACTAACCAGTAATTCAGTATTGCAAGTGTCTAAACACCATCTGATTCAAGGTATCTTGGGTAAATGGCTTGGTTAAGTAGTCAGTAGCTCCAAAAAACTTTGCTTTAGCTCGATCGACTAAACCAGAGTGACTAGCCACCATAATAATCGGAGTACTTTTAACCGTCTGATTTCCCCGCACTATTCGACACAAGTTATAGCCATCAATACTCGGCATATTAACATCCATCAAAATCATATGAGGTTGCACCACAAGTATTTTATCCAGAGCTGTAACTGCATCTCGTATTGAAAAAATTTGAAAGTAGTCTCTATCCAAAAAATCATCGATGCACTGTAAAACAGTTGGGCTATCATCAATAGAAATGACTTTGCATCGATCAGGGCACAAAACTATCTCCTCAGATGATTTTTGGTTGTTTTCTGCTGAAAATAACTGAGGCAGTTTAGCATAAGCAGATGTGGGTGGCAGCAAATCAATTACTCCAGAGGCAATGAGCGGATCTAGGCGTTGAGCAATCCGGATTGCTGATTGGCCAAGAGTCAAGCTCAAATGGTTGAAATCTTCACCCACTAAAAATCTTTTTAGATAATTGTATTTGCCATGATTCTCATTCTTCTCACAAACTAATGGTCTTTGATAAAAGCTAAAAATATTTGATTTCAGAGATTGCCAATCACTTATTTCATTACGACATTCCTTTAAAAGAACTGTAAAATCGTTAGAAAACAGTAGCGGAAAATCTCGACTGTCTGAGATGAAATCGTAAGTGAATTCTGAAAGTAGCAAGAAGTTGCAGATAGTTTCCTTGATAATGCTTCTGGTGATTAAAGCAGTGTTTGCTATAGATACTTGCTGTGTAGATAATAAAGAATATAAGATCTGATAGTCGTGGCTAGGATAGAAATCATCTAATCGGACACCAATAGTTTGCTGTCTAAGCGTCTTTAATAAGCTTTTTTCGATGGGCTGATCTTCAGCCATTAAAACTTGGCGCATATGAAATCCTAGCCGATCAATCGGTTCGATCGAAAAATTGGCATGAAAGATTTCGCCATCAGAAAAGTATATAAACCAAAAAATATCGTTGGCTGATACTTTTAAAAGCCCGGTAGCTCGACGGGTAGCAAAGTCTTCTAACAGTTCAACTGCCGATAAGATAGTATTTCTATGATGCGTTGTAATCATAACTTAGTAGTCTATAGGATTATCCTTGTTCCGTAAATTTACGGGTTAAACAGACACAACATAATCAAGATGGGCATGAAAATTTGATCTACTCTCATCATACCCACTACAGTTCTTACAATATCTAAATTCAGTAAGTATACGGAATATACGGAGGACTGCAAACACATTATCAGTAACGGTCTGAGGCAAGATCCTGTGTTGGTATCATCGATGATACACCTAGTGAATAAATCAAATTTACTAGGTGTATTAAGATAATAAGTAAATTAAATAGTTTTTTTTGAATTCCCATGAAAAATATTGGTTCTAAATAAAATCTGACTCAACAGTAATCATCCACCCAACAGGCCAAAAGCACGATCGAGGCAATCTGGTTAGAATGGGTGGGATAAGTAGCAACCGACACCGCAAACCAATGAGTAACGAACTGTATCAACAAATCCAGCAATTCTATGATGCTTCTAGTGGCCTCTGGGAAAATATTTGGGGTGAGCACATGCACCACGGCTACTATGGTGTGGATGGCAAAAAGCAGTTGGATAGGCGGCAGGCTCAAATTGACCTGATCGAAGAATTGCTGAAATGGTCGGCATACAACAGCCCCGAGGCACCCAAAATTATTGATATTGGCTGTGGGATTGGTGGTAGTAGTTTATACTTAGCAGAAAAGTTACGTGGTGAAGTTGTAGGTATCACTCTTTCTCCGGT
>JAYSRP010000005.1:0-8078 GCA_043721015.1 Synechococcales cyanobacterium
TATGCCGTTTCCAATGTGTCGTAATCGATATGGCCGATCGAAGGTAGTTTGGTGCCAGGCCCGATCGAACCTGCCACAAAGCGGGGTTTTTCGGGGGTGGTGAATTCGGCAGTAACTTTTTTGGCTAGTTCTGCGGCGGTTTTGTTGAGTTCATAAGCTCTGTCTGCTAAGTCATACTCAGCCAAGGTCAACGAAGTGCCACCGAAAGTATCGGTTTCGATCACGTCAGCTCCGGCGGCCAAGAAGGCGCGGTGGACGATGGCAACTGATTCGGGCTTGGTATGGACAAGGTATTCGTTGCAGCCTTCGTATTTCTCGCCACCAAAGTCGGCGGCAGTGAGATCTTGAAGTTGCAGGTTGCTACCCATTGCGCCATCGAAGACGATGACGGGTCGATCGGGATGATAGAGCCGATCAAAAAACGGACTGTTGGCGATTTTTTGCTTCATTTAAATGTCAGCGACATGTATAAGGGATTGTAATCCTTCATATTCTGACATCTTCAGCGGCTGATGTCACCTTTCTAGATTTGGCTTGAAATCCCGATGCAGCAAAGATTTCTACCTTTTAAGTAATATCGATGGTAATGATACCTTTTAGTCGATTGATCGCTTATCTATAGCCAAAGGCAACGCTCCCCCGACGACTTTGCTGAGCACCAATTGCTGCACCGAAGGTAATCGGCAAGAAAGCTTCTAAGCTCCCACCAATTCAGTTTTCGGAATCGGAATATTCCTACCTAATTCCTTAGCTATATTAATCCACTATTGCATAATTACTTGTACATTTTCCAAGGCAGATTGATATGTTTCCCCATCAGCGATACAACCAGGTAATTCAGGAACTTCAGCTAGGTAAACTTGATCTTCTTGGCTCCAATAAATATTGATTTGATAATGCAGCATAAACTTACTCCCCTAGGTGATATTGCAAAATTACTGATCTAATTTGTCTGAATTGATATTTTTTAGCTTTTCCATTTTGAGGTTGTAAATTGAGGATTTCCAGAACGTCTTCTCTAGTGAAAATATGATGACTGCCCCGTATCCTTAACTCAAAACCTAACGACTCTAATAATTGGCACAATGGCTCAAATGGAATGTTACCATCTGAATCTCCTATTAAATATGTGGGTCAAGGGAAAGGTGCAGCCAAACCAAATCCTCACCTGATTAGTCAGCCGAAAGAAAAGTTAATAGAACTGTTCAAAGGTGAAAATAGAAAGCCATGCTATAGCACCAATATGAATGTTGAACTGGCAGAGATGCTTGATTTGGAAATATGTGCCGATCGATGTCCCTCATTTAAAGACTTGGTTGAATTCCTAAAATCCTTACAAAATCAATAGGAAATAATGCCAGTTTTAACGTACACTCTTCAACGTTCCATCCATACCCACAGACACCCGAATGAGTAACTCTTCACCCTCATTACCCCTAATGTAATTGAAGATCGAAAGCTGCATAATCCGACCTGATATCGAGACAGTCCTGACCTTGCTATCGGCTGCTCCTACCCATCGACCAGTAAGTAATTTGGCAACCCGTTGATTGAAAGAGTTGATCATCAAGAGATCACCATTGGGATTGCGCATGAACAGATGAGTGTAAGTTGTCTTTGTTGCCGGATAGTTGTTTACAGCAATGAGCGACTTATCTTGATTCACCACAACTTTTGGATCAAGTCCTTTAGTATTTCTGAACTCAAATAAGGCTGTGATGCCATCAGTCTTGTAGAGGGCAGTTTCATTCATTAGCCCAGGAACACTAATAGGAAAGGACAAAACATCCGGTTCATCATACGTTTTGCGGATACGGATGGTAGCATCTACGGATGGAGAATTGTTTTGGCCAGCAGCCGATGAAATCAGCAATACAACACTTAGGGCTAAGGCAAAAAATGGGTATGTTACACGCATGGTAGTTATGGCTTGTGATGTTATCAAGTAATTGTAATTCTCCATATTCTGACATCTAGTGATCTCACTTTCTCACATTTTCTTTAGATCTCCTTTCCTTTAGATGTAAACCAATAAGATTGATTCGGCCAGCTCTTGCCCAGCAAAAACGCCCAGTAACCCGAGAAATTGTTCGCCCGCTCCAACTTCCTGGGTAAAATAGAAGCGATAGAATTCGATCGGTGCTCCGCTCACCGTTACAACATGCAAGAAGTCGCGGGCATCGACCTCGGTGGCACCAACATCAAAATCGGGCGCTTTGACAGAGAGGGCAACTGCATTAAACATTTTAGTATTCCCACCCCTCAGCCATCTACCCCTGAAGCAGTTCTAGAAGCCATTTGGCGGGGATTAGGTCAGATTGTCAGCAGCTTTGATAAATTACAGGCGATCGGCATTTGTACTCCTGGCCCTGCCGACTCTAGCGGTCGCGTTGCCCGTCTGGCCATCAACCTGGAAGGTTGGAAAGACATTCCGGTGGCTGGCTTTTTGCAAGATCGCACCAAGCTCCCCGTCGTGGTTGCTAATGATGGGAACTGTGCAGGGCTGGGAGAAGCCTGGTTGGGTGCGGGGCGCGGCTATCGAAATATAATTATGCTGACGCTGGGCACTGGTGTCGGTGGCGCAATTTTGCTCGACGGCAAGCTCTACACCGGGAGTCATGGAGCCGGTGGGGAGCTAGGGCTAATTAATCTGGCGGCGGACGGTCCGGAGTGTAACAGTGGAAATCGCGGATCTTTAGAGCAACATATCTCTGCTTTGGCGGTGTTACGCGAAACCGGGAAAGAACCGGCTGAGTGGAGCGCTTTGGCTGCTGCTGGTGAACCGCAGGCGCTGGAGTTTTGGCGAAAGTATGGGCATTATTTGGGGCTGGGGCTGACCAGCTTGGTTTATGTCCTCACGCCAGAGTTGATTATTTTAGGTGGGGGGATTGCAGCTAGCAGTCAATTCTTTTTGCCTACTGCAAAGCAAGAAATCATCGATCGAGTTTTAATGCCATCTCGTCAAGACTTAAAAATAGTCACAGCAGAATTGGGTAATCGATCGGGGATGCTGGGGGCGGCTAAATTGGCTTGGCAGATGTTGGGACAAGCCAATCCGCCGATTTAAGGCATTTGCATCGGGATGGTGCCAGCTTCGGGGAGATAGCTGCGATAGCGGCCACAGTCGGCAAATACCATCATCATTTCTAGGGCGTAGGTTGGTTCGATGTCTAGGTCATTCCAGGGAATGGCAATTTCTAGGCAGGTGTCCCAGGCAGCTTTGGCACTACAGGGGCGAGATTCCCAGCGATCGTACTCGGTGGCTTCTTGGAGCCAGCAGTTCATGGTTTGCAGATCGACCTGAATGCGGTGATGAAAACGATAGTTCATTGGCTCCGATCGAGGCAATTCTGCCAAGGGCAATAAACTATTGTGCATAGTTTGATTGCTATAGAACCACACAATATTCAGCTCAGCAGGGATATCAACTCCGGGTTTGGTACCCTGTTTAAAATCTACCCGCAGATATAAATTGCGGTGATCGGCTCCATAGTAAATGCGCTGGGTGATGCTGCTTTGGTGCATAGTGCCCCTGGCTCCACCAATTTCCATTTTGCCCGCCATGTTCCAGTCTTGTTCATCGCCCCGACCATTGATCACCGGATGAATAAAGCCTTCTGGACGGTGCTCACTGCGACGTTGGTGGCTTTCGACATATTGATATAAGTTGCTGGGCACTGGCTCATTCAAAGATTGATAGAGAGCGACCAAGTGTTCGCGGAAAAGTTGGTCGAACATGGCATCTTGGTTAGAAGAGTGACCTTCACCAAACCACCAGAACCAGTCAGAGCCTTCTGCAGCATACAGAGCTTCCCAGGCATCAGGATTACTTTGAGGAGTAGCTTCGGGGTGGTCAGCCAATACCTGACGAGCCGCCGTCAACAAATCCCATGCGCGATTTTTGACAGGATCGCCAATCCAAGTAGTTAAGCTGCCATCAACCCAAGAGCCGGTATGTAGCTTGTGGCTAGGAATTTCGGCAGTGGGAGGATGCTTTTCAATAAATTCACTGACTGTCACCAGCGAGAAGCGCGAGTCATCGCTGAAGGTCTGATAGAGATTTTCCAAGAAAGGCTTACCATCTAAGTGGTAATGCTCCCAACAGTTTTCACCATCGAGGGCGATCGTCACCAGCCAAGGCTTATCTAACTCGGGATTTTCACCAGCTAAAGAATCACGAATTGCTCCTAGGTGGCCAATCAAATTATTGGTGGCATCAGTAGGCGACATGCCACTGTAGGTAAAACCAATCAAGTCAGACAAACGGTGATCTCTAAAGACCATCGCCAAGTCGCCATTGGGAGTAGAGAGCTTATAAGGCTGATAGAGTTTTTCTGGATCTAAAACATTGCCATCTTTATCACGGTGAAAAAAGTGATCGATCGAGCCACCCAAAATTGCTTCGTCAGAGCAAAGCCACTTAAAGCCCTGCTTTGCTACGTAAGGCAAAATAGCCGGACTAACCGCTTGTTCCGAAGGCCATAAACCTCGGGGGGTACAGCCAAATCGATCGGTGTAAATATCCCAAGCTTTGCCCAAATGGCGGGGAATATCTTCGGCCCAGCTAAAACGCTGCTGAGGCAAGTTCATATTTGGCACTGCCACTCTACCCACATTGGTATCAGCCAACAAAGGCAAAATTGGGTGAGAGTAAGGAGTAGTAGTGACTTCTAGCTGTCCAGTCTCCTGCATTTTGCGATGTTGCGGCAAAATCCGGCCAATAATTTCTCGCTGTTTGGAGTAAATGCGCTGTCGATCGCTGAGAGTAAAGCCCCGATCTTGAGCCAGCCAGCCAGCAATTTCTGGGTCATCCCAAAACAAGGGATCAAACCAGGCGATGTTGTGCCAAGCCAACAGATCACCATAATCCTGCTCTTGCCAGTTGTCTAGACACCAAGACTCCCCGTGATGCTGACACTGATCGTAGAGTTCCTTATAGCGGGGATGAGGGTCGATCAGAGTATGGTGGTTGCCATCAAAAAAGTGATGGATCGTAAATTGGCGCTGTTGAGTAGTGAGCTTATCGACCGGCATCAAAGCCAGTTCTAAATAGGGATCAAAGGCCGTACCGGCAATATAGTCTTCTAACTGTTCGATCAGTGAAGGCACTAAGTTCACCGTTTGATGCAGCTTAGGATATTTCTCTAGCAGTAAAATCAGGTCTAAATAATCTTTGGTGCCATGCAGTCTCACCCATGGCAACCGATATTTACCATCACGGCACTTGTAGAGCGGCTGATGTTGATGCCAAATAAAAGCGATATATAAAGGATGAGACATAGAGCTAATAGTGGGAGCCAATAGTAGAAGGACTTGCGATACACCAGCTTCGCATTAGCTCTACAGGCCGATACTGCTTTCAACAAATGTGCTGATGCTCGTCTCGTAAATTCTAGTCGCAAATTAGACTTGCAGGAAGGAAAAATCAATAACTTAATGCCCTCCTTGGGATCATCGGGAGATCACAGGGGGGGTGGAGAGCTTTAATTACAAAAATCTTTACCCTATCGCCGCAAACTGCGCGGGTCTAAAGCATCTCGCAGGCCATCTCCCAACAAGTTGAAGGAGAGTACTACCAAGATAATCAGCAGCGCTGGTGGCCATACTAGCCAGGGCTGGAAGGTAAGAATAGAAGTATTGCCACCGATCGACAATAAATTACCCCAGGAAGGATCGGGTTGCTGAATACCTAGGCCAATCAGACTAAGCACCGACTCCGAAATAATAAATTCGGGAATGGCTAAGGTGGTCGCCGTGATCAAATAAGTGGCGGTCTGGGGCAAAATATGGCGGGTAATAATATACAGCGGATGTGCCCCCAGCACCTGTGCTGCCTGCACAAATTCTCGCTCTTTCAGCGATAACACCTGTCCCCGGATCACTCGCGCTAATCCTGCCCATCTAATGAAAGAAGTGATCACCACGATCAATAAAAATCGCTGGGCGCTAGAGATTCCCGGTGGCAATATCGCGGCTAAAGCCACCAACAAGTACAAGGTGGGAATGGTCATCAAAACTTCAGCAATCCGCATCAAGATGGTGTCAGTCCAGCCACCAAAGTAGCCAGAGATGCCACCTACCAGCATTCCCAGTGGAAAAGAGATGGATACTCCCACCAAGCCCACAAATAAACTAATTCGACTGCCATAGACCATTCGACTAAACTGGTCACGCCCTTGTTCGTCGGTGCCAAATAAATTAATGCGGCCAGGGCCATTGGTACCAAACAAATGTAGATTGCCGTCAATACCGGGGAAAATTACGATGTCCTTGCTTTTGCCTGTGTTCTTACTAGGCTTTACTGCCCCTAATTGAGGCAAGGTAGGAATCTGGATGGTGAAAAGCTTGTAGGGATCACCGCTGACAAAGAGGCGCAGGGGAGATGGCTGTTTGTGATCGATCTTTAACTCTCGATCGCCTGTATTGATATCTGTCGGTCCTTGGGTGATGGGATAGACATGTGGCCCTAAAAACACCCCCTCGGGACTGTTGAAGTGGATAGCAGTGGGCGGCAGCAGCGAGCCATCTTTCTGAGAGTCGTAAGGGCTATAAGGAGCAACAAATTCTGCCCCGATCGAGATCGTATAAAGCAATATTAAAATAATGCCACCCAGTCGTGCTAGGTTGTTCGTCTTAAGCTGCTGCCACCAATTCATAGATATCTACTGTGAAGTCGTTGCAATCCATTCTAGCCCAGCATCAGTGATTCGTTAGAGTTGTTGAGCAAAGAGTGAATGAATGACCCAACGTTTTCTTAAAGCTTGTTGGACTTAAGAGAGAGGGCTGAACGGTGGGTAAGCGAAATCACTCGCTTAACATTGCCCTTAAGCAATACCCACCGGCCATTGCAGCCTAAGCTCGCATTCTCAGCACTGGTTGCACAGCAGCCATCGCTCGTTTGGAACCATTCAATTCGTTCGCATTTAGCTCCTCTGGGCGGGGCTGAATTACTCCATAGCCGCCGTGATTGCGCTGATAAATCACATTGATTTCACTGGTTTCGGAGTTGCAGAACATATAGAAGTCGTGGCCAACCATTTGCAGGTGTTCCCAGGCATCTTTGATGCTCATAGGCTGCATACTAAAGTACTTAACTCTGACTATTTCCTCCGGTAGCTCTGCCGATCGATCGCCTACCAAATCAAAATCAATGATCGCCGCAGTTGCTTCAGATTCAATCTCGTTATCTAGGCTCTGTTCTTTCAAAGAGTAATGAGTTTTTTTGGCAACAAAGTTCTTTTCCTTATATTTACGCAACTTCCTCGAAATTTTATCTGCTACTAAATCAATGCTGGCATAGAGAATTTCGGCGGCTTCTTGCACTCTAATCACCGTACCGTTGGCATAAACGGTTACTTCAGCAACTTGTCTTTCGGCAACTTTGGAGTTGCGGTTTACAGACAGATGTACATCTACCTCGGTCGTGAAGTTTTCAAAATGACTGACTGCTTTCTCTATTTTCTGATGAACGTATTCGCGGATAGCATCAGTGATCTCGATATTCTTACCGTGGAGTAGTAATTTCATGTGCAAATCTCCCACTATATAACTGGATAAGTTGTCTTTGAAATACGAACTGGTCAAAGCATCCTAATTTACAGCAACAACGGCTACAGAAATCAGCGTCTAAAGATAGTAAAGAGCAACCGCAAAATCTGCTGATCAACAATTCAAGTAATTCTAGAAGCTAAGAATAGCAGCAGTAAATTGCTATATGCAGATATGATCTGACTGGAACGTATTGAAATAAGTAAAAGGTGATAACAGCTAGGTGCTGCGCTGGAATAGTCTAGATAAAAAGCCTTATTCGATCCGGTATTTTGGAGGAACCAAACTACGATTGCTTTTTAAAGATTTACCTAGAACAGAGATAGTAACTGAAGACTCTAACCTCAACTTTTATTCTGGAAGTTAACCCTAGATTAACACTTTATTTGCCAAGATTGATCGACTGGGGATCACACTTAAAAATAGTTCACAAAGAACATTTTTTACTAAGACCTGCATAGTGTTCATAATAGTGTTTCCAGTCGATCGCAGAAGATGCTGTTATTTTATGCGATCGACTGGAAACAAGC
>JAYSRP010000006.1:0-21900 GCA_043721015.1 Synechococcales cyanobacterium
GAGTCGGAGCGCAAAACGAAGTCTCTTGCTCCCTCTCCCCTTGTGGGAGAGGGCTGGGGTGAGGGGTAGCCAATGTGTCCCGCGTTAAATTGGTACCCAGTGGCAGTGCCCACCCTACAACATGTTTATGTACAAATCGAAGATCCACTCTAAGCAAGAATTGGATCCCCCGATAGCCTTTGGTATAGCAAAGCTCCTGTCCAGAAGGTTGGGGCAAAGCCGGGATAACCAGACGAAGCGTTGCAGAAATAGAAATTCTTTAACGATGTTTGATGGTTAAGCCGATCGATCCCCATATTCTTTGGTGTCAAACTAGAACCATAAGAATTTCCCTCCGGGCAATTACAAAAATCTTCGTTAGTCGTGGGGCTACCAGAAATTTTAAAGACCAAATGATCACGTAAGTTTGGGATATAATCTCGTTCTACCACATCTAAAATAGATTCTAAAATTTCTTCCTTTTTCCGGCGATAAGCCTTGGGATCACAATGTTTGAGAGATTTAAAATACCCATAGTTAGCCACAGTCAAAAACTCAATAATCTGACAGTCAGGCGGACAATCACCACCATAGTTAGTCAACAAGCTAGGCGTGGTAATAGCAAAGCTAGGGTTACTATAATCTTGATCGGTATACATGCGATCAAACGCTACGTTGAGATCTTGATCGCCAGTATGAAAAGTATTCCATTTACCAAAACCATAATCTTTGAGGTCAATACCCTTCACCACGCAGTAAGCCATAAAATTAGAAGGTGAATAGTCGTACCCAAGCTTTTTCTGGACTGTCCAAGAAAATTTTTCTAGCCCAATCATTCCAGCCGCTTTCTTGGGATCGATATTGCAAATAACTGTGTCGGCCATGTACTCATGAGATTGATCTGTGAGTAGATCGATCGCCTGTACTCCAGTAACAGTATGATGATTTTCTACTAAGAAACCAGTGACTTCTTGATTCAATAGCACCTGGCCATTATTGTCTGTAATAATTTGCACTAGGGCATCGATCACCTGTTCAAAATGTTTAGTCGGATAAAAAGCTCCTGCCTGGTAGCCAGAGAACAAAATTAGCCAAGCATAAAAAGACAACTGAGCAGGCGGCAGTAAAAAATCGGGCCATTGTAATGCCAACAAGGTTTGAGCAGCTTGAGGAATTTTAAACTTGTCGAAGACATCTTGTAAAGTACTATTTAGGTACTGCATTGCACAATAAACTTCACCGATATGGCGCAGTAGTTTTAAGGGTTGCACCGGTGGTGATAAGTAGCGCAGTCCAGCCCGTACTTTCTGAATCTCAGCTATGAACTGCTGTATTTGGTGGGAATCTTGGGGGAACAGAGTCACCAGCCGCTTTACTAATTCGGCATTATCACTAGGAATATCGATCGCATAGTTGGGCATCCGCATGTGGTCGAAACCATTTGGGTCATAGCGATCGAAAGTCACCTCTTGATCAAGCTGGAGTTTTTTCAGTACCCGATTAACCGTGTATCCCTCACCACAATCCCAGACATAGTGAAGCTGCGCATTAAAGGTGTATTTTTTGGCCATGGTGAAACTATGACCAAATCCACCCGGATGTTCATGAGCTTCTAACACTTGCACCTTTTTACCAGCTTTGGCCATTAATGCCCCAAAGACCAAGGCTGACAAACCACTTCCTACTATTAAATAATCTGCTTTCATGGTTTTATTTAAAAATCAACAATTTGTAATTTTCCTAATATCTAGATCTTCAAACACATTGATCATAAGAGCCATTACCCTTAAATAGTTTAAACTTACTTTAACAATATTTTTGCTTACAATATGAAAGCATCAACACGTAAAATTTCTTTCTGAAGTGAATGTAAGGAAATAAACTTTACCCCAACAATCAGACAGGCGTAATAGCATAAATCTTCTAGCTCGCCTATCAATCTATCCATAATTCCAGCATGATGGCAATGAATAGATAAAACGTTCTCTTCATCAATCTGAATCAGGCAAAATGGCAAGCTAGAAGAAAATAGACCAATAAGACGCTCCATCCGCAACTGCTTCAGCTTATTTAGGTCTTCAATGTTCATTTCAGTGAGTTGTAACATCTATATATTCTCCTTTGTGTTGAAATGATTGCACCACGAGTAATAGTCAACCACAGATAGGATCCAGAGCTGGAGTACAATACATCGTTAATATCCTCAGACTAAAGTAATAAGTTGAGGAACTTGTGAGGAAATTCACTGAAACACAGACAGCATCTGAGTAATTGATTCCTTATCATGAAAATAGATTGAATTGACTGCTGTTAATTAATCTTAATATTAGCTTTGCTCTCTATCATACTAGCTCTGGCCAACCCTAGCCAGATCGAAAAGTCAGTATATTTACGGTTTTCGGTTCATTTTTTTGCGGATAGCTCCGTAGTTTCTACATATTCACCGATCGAACAGGCGGGTACTATAGCACCACAGCCACCAACTTCTAGTCCAGATCATGATTGCATCATCTATCACCCGACAGATTTCTCGTTACAAAGCCGCGATCGCCAAGAGCGATCTGGCTAGCAACTATTGGTGGTTAGGAATTTCTTATGCTCTCAATAATAATTTGGCGAAAGCCGATGCCACTTGGTTTACGCCCTTAGCCAAAGTATCTGATGAAGAAACAGCCGCCCGGTTAGCTGCCGACTTGGGAAATACACTACTAATTGCTGCTCAACAACAGACCGAGCTACGCAACTATCGAGGGGCATTGATCTTAAGGGAATACTTTCAGCAGCTTAATGGGACTTGCCTAGAAAATATTTTGCAGTTAGTGTTACTGACAGATTGTTGTACTCAATTACATCCTGAACAGATTTTGGAATGGCAGTTAGCCGATGCTATTGCTGAAGCTGAGGAAATTAATCAGCCCCTATTAGCAGCATCTTTTAGTAAAATGCTGGGGGTGATCTGTCATGACAATACCAGCCAGATTTTAAACTGTTTGCAATATAGCGATCGAGCAGATGAACTTTTGAGTATATTGCTGGTACAGGCTTTTGGCAAGGGTTTTCCATTTCTGGCAGATCCAGGTATTTCGGTTGTCGAATATTGCCTAGAGCTGTTTCCACAGCATTTAGGCTTAATGCACTTTCTCTCTGTCACCTATCCGCGCGTAAATCGCTATACAGATAGCGCCCAGATGGCTCAAAGATATTACGAGGGCTGTATCAGTAATGTAGAAAAAGTGCGCGGCTATTATTTATGGACAAGGGCTTTACTAGAAGCCAGCGATTTTGAGCAAGTGGCCACCATCATGCCCGCCTATCGCAGCTTGGTGGATAATATTTTGCAGAATCCTCCCCCAGATATGGATCTAGAGAACTGTAAATCGATCATCAGCACTACCGGCTTTTTTCCTTATCTTCAAGATTCACCCGAAGAAAACCATGACTATCAAAATCGTGCTGGTCAACTATATCAAGCCTGTTTAAAATTAGAATTAGCCGGTTCAAAAACCCCGCATCAAGTAAAACCTAAATACCCCAAAAAGCCAGGGATTTTAAGAATCGGCTATATCGGCGGAACTCTGCGGTCTCATTCAGTTGGTTGGTTGAGTCGCTGGCTGTGGCAGTATCATAATCAGGAGAAATTTGAAATTTTTACCTATAACGTAAATACTTCTGAGCATAATTCTTTTAATGCTCAGTGGTTTGCCAGCAAATCTACCGCCAACTATTATCTCAATAACAATTCCGCAGAAATCGCTGCTTTGATTCGTCAAAATCAAATAGATATTTTAGTAGATGTAGATAGCATTACTTCTAGTATCACCTACGAAGTCATGGCGCGTAGAGCTGCTCCAGTCCAAGTAACTTGGCTAGGCTGGGATGCTTCGGGCTGTCCAGAAATTGATTACTACATTGCTGATCCACAAGTTTTGCCAGCCGATGCCCAGTCATATTACAGTGAAAAAATCTGGCGATTGCCTCAAACTTATTTGGCCGTAGATGGTTTTGAGGTGGGGACAGCGACTTTATCTCGATCGAGCCTCAATATCCCCACCGATGCGGTGATTTACTTCAGCGCCCAAAAAGGCTATAAGCTAAATGCCATTAACGTTTTAGCGCAAATGCAAATAGTGCAACAAGTGCCCAATAGCTATTTGTTAGTCAAAACCCGGATGGACGAAGATACTGCTTTACGCCTATATCGCTCTTTGGCAGCAGAGGCTGGTTTAGACTGGTCAAGAATTCGCTTTTTAGGCGAAGACTCCAACGAAATCACCCACCGCGCCAACTTACAGATCGCCGACGTGGTTTTAGATACCTTTCCTTATAATGGCGCGACTACTACATTAGAAACCTTGTGGCTGGGAATTCCGATGGTGACTACTATTGGTGAACAGTTCGCCGCCAGAAATAGCTACGCCTTTATGACTTGCGCCGGAATCACCGCAGGTATTGGGGAGTCGATCGCCGAATATATTGAGTGGGGGGTGAAACTGGGTATCGATCGAGCACTACGCCAACAAGTAACAGCTAAACTCTTGGCAGCAAAATGGACATCTCCATTATGGAATGCCCATGATTTCACCTTAGAGATGGAAAAAGCCTATCAAGAAATGTGGCAAATCTATCAGCAAAAAATCTAGCAGCTAAACAATTAGGTGGGAAGGACTAGCAAAAGAGTTCGGTAGAACTGGAGTGTTTACGGTAGCTGCGGATGGAATAGGAGCTTGGTCAGCAATGCGGCTATTGCCAGTCAATTGCTCTATCAACCAGTCGGCAACTGGCTCTCCATCCTTACGCTGCAACACAATTTCGACTACCTGAACTTCTCTGGAACCAGATGGTGCGGGCTTTTTGTTAAAAGTGATGTTGTAATCTGCCGGGTTCTCACTGCGCTCTTTGAGCCAGTCTTGGACTTTAATGCTAGCAAACATTGCCTGTCCCTCTTTGAACATGCGCGAAATTTGCAGTTGGATATTATAAGAAGTGTGCTGGCTCATAAGTTTTTTTTGTTAAGATCCTCTACATATACTACTCCTCATTTCATTACTAGGGATTGTTTCGAGCATGAGCGCAATATTTTTTGTCAACTTTGTGAAAATTAACTAGAAACTGTGAATAATAGCAACTAAGATAATAAAAGGGCTTTGCCTGTATCACTTTGGAGGTTTCGCTATGTCAACTCAGATTTTAGTCAAGAATGTTACCAGTCTTACCCCAGAAGACGTAGAACAGTTGGCAGCCCGTCTAGAGGAAGATGCTTACAGCAACCCCTTTGATGGACTAGAAGACTGGCATCTACTGCGCGCTGTGGCCTTCCAGAAACCCGAGCTAGTAGAACCCTACCTGCATTTACTCGATATGGAAGCCTACGACGAGTCCTAATCTGTGAGTACACCTCATTCCCCCCGCCTTCTGATATTGATCGGAGGCGGCATTGCAGCGTACAAAGTCTGCACCGTTATCTCCAGCCTCTTTCAGCAGGGCATCGAAGTCCGGGTGGTTCTGACCGAATCAGCCCAAAATTTTATTACCCCACTTACCGTCTCGACTTTGGCACGACAGCGAGCTTATACTGACGCTGACTTTTGGGCAGCTAATGATCGACCGCTGCACATCGAATTAGGAGAATGGGCTGATCTGATCCTAGTCGCTCCCTTGACTGCGAATACCCTGGGAAAATTGACTCATGGTTTGGCAGATAACCTTTTAACCAACACTGTATTGGCCTCCACTTGCCCAGTGCTGCTAGCTCCAGCGATGAATACTGATATGTGGGAGCAAATGACGGTGCAGCGCAACTGCCGCTTGTTAGAAACTGACCCCCGCTACCACTGGTGCAGCTTAGGCGAGGGCTTATTGGCTTGCGATCGGGTTGGTAAAGGACGAATGGCCGAGCCAGAATCGATTATTACTCATCTCCAATCGTTGCTGATTAGCGGCGGCAAGCAAGATTTATGGGGCCAAGAGATTTTAGTGAGCACTGGCGGCACCAGGGAATTTTTAGACCCAGTGAGATTTTTGGGCAACCCGGCTACTGGCAAAATGGGGCTGGCAATTGCTCAGGCTGCTGCCCATCGCGGAGCCAATGTGAAACTGGTATATGGTAGTTTGCCAGGGGAGCCGATTCTCTTTCAGAGACACTTCGTGAACGCCAAAGGCAGAGCTATCGAGCCAAATATTCAGTTAATTTCTACTCCTACCAGCGATCAGATGGCTGCTGCGCTGTTTGAGCATTTCCCTAGTGCTGATATTACTTTTATGGCGGCGGCGGTGGCCGATGTGCGTCCGGCTAATTACAGCAATCGGAAGCTGGCTAAGCAAGAAATACCTGCGGCGATTCCGGTGCTAGATGTTTTAGATATTGTGGCTGAATTGGGACGACGGAAGCAGGGACGACAAAAACTGATTGGGTTTGCGGCTCAGACCGGGGATATTGTGACTCCGGCCAAGGCGAAGCTGGAACGCAAAAACCTAGATGCGATTGTGGCTAACCCGATCGATTTACCCCAAGCGGGCTTTGGCAGCGATCATAATCAGGCGGTGTGGATCGATCGGGCTGGTCAACAAATTGTGATTTCTCACTGCTCTAAGTTAGAGATGGCTCACCGCTTGCTAGATTTAAGCCAAACGCTAACAACATAGCGCAAGATCTTGAAGAGGAGCTATTTACGGCGATAAGCGCCTGATTTCGCTACTATAGATTTATTGACCCGATCTCTTCCACCAAAACCTATGACTGCCAACTTTAAAGCTGAAGTCTTTCAAAACGCCTATCTGCCCGCTGGCAGCACCGAAGTTCATGCCATCATGACCGTCACCACTCTAGGTACAGCAATCGGTGCCCCCCAAGCCAGCGGCGATCGATTATTTGGCATTATCTGTGACACCTCTGGCTCCATGGATGGAGCCAAGATCCAGTCCGCCAAAAAAGCCATCATTCAGCTCATCGAAATGCTGCCAGAAGACGTACACTTTTTTGTGATTGGTGGCGCTAGCAGAGCTAAGCCAATCGTATCTGTGATGCGGGCTGATGCCATTAATAAAGAAGCTGCGATCAAACTAGTTCGCTCCGAAATTACCGCCAACGGCGGCACCCGCATTTCGACCTGGCTAGAAGCCGCCGATCAACAGTTTCAAATCATGCCCAACGCCATTCGCCAAGCCCTGCTGCTCACCGATGGCCAGAATGACGCTAATGACGCAGTAGATTTAGAAATTAGATTGAAAGCCTGTGAAGGAGTCTTTCAGTGCGATTGTCGGGGCGTAGGCACCGATTGGCAAGTGAAGCAATTGCAGGCGATCGGCAATCGACTACTGGGCACCACCGATATTATTGCTGCCCCAGATCAAATCACTAGCGACTTCCAAGCAATTTTGGGCAAAGCCCTGGGCAAAAACGTCGCTGACGTGAAACTGCGGCTGTGGAGTCCCCAAGGAGCCAACATTTTATATTGCAAGCAGGTCAGCCCCAGCATTGCCGATTTGGCGGCTCAACGGCTGAACCCTCAAACCCTCGATTACCCGACCGGCGCTTGGGCTGCGCAGGAATCCCGCGATTACCACTTCTGTATCAAAGTTGCTCCGGGTAACGTTGGCGACGAAATGTTAGCTGGTCGTGCTAGTTTAATTGCCACCGAAGCAGGAGTAGAAACCAAGATTGCTGAGGGTAAAATATTGGCCACCTGGACAGCGGACGAAGCCAAATCTACCCGGATCGATCGCACCGTTGCCCATTATACTGGTCAGGCTGAGTTAGCTCAATCTATTCAAGAAGGCTTAGCAGCGCGCAATGCTGGCAATATAGAAGTAGCTACCATTAAGTTAGAAAAAGCGGTGCGGCTGGCGGCAGCATCGGGTAACGAAGCGACTACCAAACTACTAAAATCGGTGGTGGATATTGATGATGCAGGCACCGTCCGGCTGAAGCGCAGCGTCGAAAAGCTCGACGAAATGGCGCTAGAAACCCGATCGACCGTAACTACTCGCATTCCTAAATTATAAGGTTGTAAATATTAAATAAATTATGACTACTTACCTCTGTCCCCAAAGCCATCAATCGATCGATCCAGATTACTGTTCTCAGTGTGGCAGCAAGATTGCTGCTGTGATTGATGATGGCACTAACACTGCCGAAATTGCTCCTCTCCCACCGGTAACAGAAAGCTGCCCTGTTTGTACTGTGCCCCGCGCCGTTGGCAACTTTTGCGAAGCCTGTGGATACAATTACCTTACTGGCAAACCGGCTGAACTGCCTGCCAATGCCAAACAATGGCAAATAGCGATTTCTTTTGACTCTTCGCCGCAAACTGCCGATAGTCCAGTGCCGCCTGCTCGCCCTACCCAAGTGGTAGATTTAGCTGTAGGTAGCTATTTGATTGGTCGCACCAGCCAGAAACGAGCAATTTCACCCGAGATCCCCTTAGATTTTGATGATGCGGTATCTCATCGTCATGCTGTGTTAGAAATGCGGGCTGATCGATCGCTGATTTTGCGAGATATTGGCTCAGCTAATGGCACCAGCTTAAATGGACACGAGATTCCCCTCACCCGCGATATCCCGCTCCAAGATGGAGATGCCGTTACTCTTGGGCATTGGACGAAAATAACTATTATCAAGAAATAACTATGCTTGAGACAATGAAAAACACTCCCAAATTCCTTACTGCCTTGCAGCAGCGATTACAGAAAACCAATACGCCACAGTTTCTTCAGTTGGCTCAGTACATTATTTGTGGTAGTAGTTTGTTGCTGTTTAGCACCGCAGTCAGCAGCATTCAACAGCAGCGGCAGGCGGTAGATGTCGTCGGCAAAGATGCAGCCAGTAACGTATTGGTAGCTCAACGGTTGAAAGATGCCCCGGCTGGGATGGATGCTTATGCTGTCAAAGCACTATTGACCAAATCGACACTGAGTCAGGCTAATTTAGCTAATCGCCGACAGGCTTTAACTAACACGGTAGAAAGTCTGTTGAATGACGATGGCAAGGGGAAATCTTCTAATGCCAGCTATGCTGAACGCCGCCAAAAACTAGCTCAGCGATTGTTACAAGCGGCTGAAAGTATTAGTGGTAGCAAAACAGATCAAGGAGAACGACGACCTATTCTAACGATGCAGCTTGCTACTTTAGATTATTTGGAACAGCTCCAAAAAGCCCAAGACTACCAGGCTGTCAATAAAGAAGCTGAATCTTTAAGTGCCTATCGATCGGCAGTAGATATTTTAGAAACCAGTCTAATTCCGGCAGCCGATGAGCTAGATAAAGCTGCGCTGGCTAAGTTAGATGCGGCCTATAGTCAACAGAAAACAAATGTAGCCAGTACTGCTATTTGGCTAGCAATGGCTGGCTTTACAGTGATTGCTCAATTAATTGCTTTGCAGTTTTTTATTAGCTTGCGAACTCGTCGCACCATAAATATTCCGTTACTGTTGGCCACTATTTTGATCGGAGTATTTATTATTTGGGCAATCGTCCTGATTCAAACCAGCGGTGAAAATCTGCGCATCGCGCGGGAGAATGTGTTTAGCTCTCTGCACTCTCTGCGACAGGCGCGATCTTTAACCTACACTGCCAACGCCAACGAAAGTCGGGCGCTATTACTAAAAAATGAAGCGGCACGCTTTGAGCAGGCTTTTAATGCCAATATTCAAAAAATCATTGCAGTACCAACTAACTCTTTACACAATTTAGCGGTTATGACAGCCCAAGGAAATACTTCTACTAATATCGGGGGCTTTTTGGGAGACACTTTACGTCAGCCGTTTATGGATGGTGAAGCGGCAGCTTTAGCTGATAATTTGACCATGCTCGATCGATATTTACAAACCAGTAACAAAGTACGCAGTTTAGCCAGCAGTAATCCTTCAGCCGCAGTGGCTTTAGCTAGCGGTCAAGCTGGTGATGATTTCAATAATTTTTTAAAGGCCAATCAAAAAGCGATCGATTTAAACAAAAAAGCATTTGATGAATCAATTACTAATAGCGCTGAACCTCTAGAGGGCTTCGAGACGAAAAGTTGGACGGTACTGATTTTGATTGTATTTCTGGTGTTTTTAGGTCTGCGCCCGCGCATCAAGGAATATAATTTTCGGTAGATGGTTTTTAATGCTGGGGAATTATGTCTGATCGGCCTACTTTATATGTTTCGATAACTAACCATGGGTTTGGCCATGCTGCCCGTACTGCGGCGATCGCTGGGTTGGTGCAGCAGCTATTGCCCGAGGTGCAGTTAATTATTGCGACTACGGCACCGCGTTGGTTGATCGCCAGCTATGTTACTGGTGATTTTATCTACCATTCCTGTGCCCATGATGTGGGGGTAATTCAGGCTGATAGTTTGCAAATGAATTTACCCGCGACTTTGCAAGAGTGGCAAAAAATCTTCGATCGTCAGGCAGAAATTATCAGCAGTGAGGCAGCCTTTTTACAAAAGATGGGAGTGGATTTGGTGCTGGCGGATATTCCGCCTTTAGCTATGCCGATCGCCCATAGGGCTGGGGTACCAGCTTGGGCAGCAATCAATTTTGGCTGGGATTTTATCTATCGTGATTGGGGCATAGAGTTTGCCGACATTACCCAGTGGATTGGGAACTGTTATGGCCAGTGCGATCGAATGTTTCATTTGCCTTTGTCAGAATCTTTAGATCGCTTTCCGATACGCGAGCCTGCGGGGTTAACCGGGGGCAGATCTCGTTACGCGGCGGTTGATGTGCGGCAAGATTTGGGGTTGGAGCAAGCTGAACGCACGGTATTAATGGTGTTTGGGGGGTTAGGACTACAGGCAATTCCCTATGAGAATGTGGGGTTGTTTCCCGATTGGCAGTTTCTGACTTTTGATCGATCGGCACCCCAATTACCAAATCTGCGCTGTATTCCGGATCCCTCTAATGATGATGGTGTTCGACAATATCGCCCAGTAGATATTTTTCCGATCTGCGATTTAGTGGTATCGAAGCCCGGTTATACAACCTACGCCGAAGCGATGATCGCCGATTTACCGGTGGCAACAATTCCCCGCAGTGGTTTCGCGGAGTCAGCAATTATTCAGGCCGGACTGCAAGATTATAGTTATCATCAAATTATTGATTCAGCAGATTTTTTCACTGGCTCTTGGGATTTTTTGCATGAACCAGTGTTGCCACCGCGCAGTGGTCAAAGTTTACCCAAAGATGGCACCGAACAAGTAGCCCAGGCGATTGTCGATTTTCTAAAGCTGTAATGCAGAACCTTGAAATTTAAGACACACCAATTTCATTGCTTAAACACAAAAAGCCTTCAATGAAAAACATTAAAGGCTTTTTTGTTAAGCTTAAACTTATTTAGAAATCATCTGAATATCACTAAATTCAAACTTAGTAACGGCGGGCTGTCCTTCCTCATCAGATTCCAAAATACGTTCACTGATCAAAAAATAGTCGCCAGATTTAGTGTAGTTATCAGTAAACAAAGTTTTACCACCTTTCGCCTCACCCGTCTTAGGATCAGCATAGACTGAGTCATATTTATGAGACAGATAGCCTGTTCCAGTATCGTGGCTACTAGCGGTATGAATTGTGACTACAACGCCGTGAATGTGGCGATGTACCATGACTACTTCGTTGTTACGCAGATGATATTTATCGCCGCTGGACTTGCCACCGATCAAAATTTCGACGGCTCCATCGGCCAAAGTTTCACCATACTCAAAAGAATTCTTGCCGTGAGTTTCTTCAAAAGTACGCCGAATGCGGTGGATAGCCACTTCTCGCAGTTGACCCTTGATTGAGTCAACAGCATCGGTGTTGTCTATGCCAGATACGGTGGCACTTAGGTCAGCTTTGACCTGTACTGTGCCAGTAAAAACCTCGTCACCTTGAGTGAGGGTAACGTTTGCGGTATAGCCAGGGAAGCTTTTATCCCAGGTGTAGCGGTTCTCGTAGGCGGCGCGAAATAAATCGGTAGCGGATACTTGGGTAATCACAGGTTAGTCCTTTTACTTAATCATTCTTCATTCTATTGATTTTTCCTCGATCGATCCATTGATTTGCCCAATCGCTTCATTGGCAGTCCCGGTCAGAGCAATACTTGTCCCCGCAGGCAGAGCGGCAGCAGCGCCGATACTGGATAGCGGTAAATTCGCTGGCTTACTGGCAGCAGCCACCGAATCACCAAACTGTTTGGCCATATTCACAAAGTCTGAAGGAATCATCACCAAGGTAGTAGTGTTGTTTTCAGCCCCAATCTCAGTCAACATCTGCATCCGACGCAGCTCTAAAGCCACGGGGTTAGCCGCAATCAACTGAGCAGCTTCAGTGAGTTTCTGGGAAGATTCTTGTTCTGCCGAAGCTTTGATAATCCGGGCACGTTTTTCGCGCAGAGCCTCGGCCTCTTTGGCCATCGCTCGCTGCATCGAAGGTGGAATCTCTACATCCTTCATTTCTACCCGCTCAATTTCAATACCCCAAGGCTCGGTGACTTCATCGACTATTTCTTGAACTTTGACGTTGATTTTGTCTCGGTTTTGCAGCACGTCATCTAGGTTATTTTGGCCAACCACGTTGCGCAGGGTGGTCAGAGCGATCTGATAGACAGCCTGTTGATAGCTTTCCACTCGGGTGATGGCTTTGGTCGGCTCTATAATGCGGTAATACAGCACGGCGTTAACCTTAATGGTCACGCTGTCCGCCGTAATGGTTTCTTGTGGCTCAATGTTGATGGTTTTGGTGCGGTTATCTATTTGTACCTTTTGATCGATTATTGGGGCAATCCAGTACATACCAGGCCCTTTGACGGCATGGGTACGACCCAATCGAAAAATCACACCGCGCTCGTATTCTCGATCAACTTTGAATCCAGTAGCAGCAAAAATAACGAAGGCTGCAAAAGGCGCAAGAAGTAATTCCATATGGCTCTAAGAAATTTTCTCTAAAGACTTGATACTCTGATCTTAGCGAAAACTTAGTAGATTGCTCATTTTTTTTAAATTGATCGATCGCCTACGGCGAACAAGGAGTGAAAAGGATTACCTTCCCCACCCCATAAGTGATAGTAACTCAAAAAACACCACAAATATTTCTCTGGCTAAATAAATAGGCTAAAAGACACTTTAAACTTCTCACCTAGTTTTTTGACCTGAGCCTTACTAATGGCTCGACTACCAGGTGATGGAAGGAGCTTAGGGGTGGTAGAGATCGATGAGGATCTGGGATGATTGGCCTAAGTTAATTGCCAGCAAATGCAATAAAATAATGAATGTTGCAGATTACTTTAAGTTCTGAAATGCCAATACACTATTCGGGTGTGTGTGACTTTCTACAGAGAAAATTGATCAGCCTTGATTTCCGGTTGGTGCTGGTAGCCTTCGCCAGCCGGTCTGATTTTTATTTTCAGAAAGTCACACACACCCCACTATTCTAACAAAAGAGATTGAAATAGCTAATATGAAATCAACAAAATGTTTTGAGATTGCAGTCTTCAGTATTATTCTAACCAGCTTGCAAACATCGATCGGTCTTTGCAATCCGATCATCTATCCTAAGAATCAGCAAGCAGCGTTCATTCCCAAACAAATCAAAAGCTTCACTCAGTGGTGTCAGCAGAAAGAAACAGTCTCTAAAAACATTAGAAACACCATAAATGTTTTATTAGAAAAAGCTGGGACTAAAAATTGTGTATTAGCCAATACCAAGCTGCAAAGTGTTAATGGAATTAATATTGAAAGTGAAAATATTGTTGACATTCAAGTCCTCGCTACACTTGGAAAATTATCAGAGTTGAATCTTAGAGGCAATCAAATTATTGATATTCGACCACTGGCTAACTTGCATAACTTGACTCGTATCGATCTAAATTTCAACCAAGTTAGCGATTTGACACCACTGTCTAGACTTGATAGACTAGACTCCTTAGAGCTAGATGGCAATAAAATTAGTAATTTGAAACCTTTATCTGGACTTAGAAATTTAACTCAGCTATGGCTGAATACTAACAAAATCGGCAATATCAAACCTTTATCAAAATTACAAAACTTAGAATTGCTGCAACTGATGTCTAATCAAATCCAAGATATCAAGCCATTAGCCAGCTTAACCAAGTTAACAACATTGTCTCTAGGCGAGAACCGAATCAATGATATTGATTCATTATCAAGTCTGTCTAACTTGAAACTGCTCAGTCTCGATGATAATAAAATTAGTAACTTACAGCCTTTAGTAAAACTCAAGCAGCTAAGTGAACTTCGGATTAATAGTAATCAAATCACCGGACTAAGTCCACTATCCGAACTGAATAGCCTCAGAAGTCTAGAACTTAACAATAATCAGATTCAGGATATTATGCCACTATCTAGTTTAGTTAACTTGAGTGACTTAAGGCTCAATAATAATAAAATCAGCAATCTAAATCCACTGATAAAGCTAGAATTTCTAGATTGGCTGTATCTTAAAAAAAATCGGATCAGTGACATCAGTCAATTGAGCAACTTGAATTTATTAAATAGACTTGATCTCAGTGAAAATCAAATTAGTAATATCAAACCATTAGCAACATTAAGAAATATAGAGTATCTAGAACTGAACGATAATAAGATCACTGATACCAGTGATCTTATTGGTTTTAGCAATACAGCTTTCATTAACTTTATCAACAACAAAATTACAACTAAAAAATGTCCAGTTCAACCAGAATCTCACTGTAAATTCTAGATGAGTTTAGATGTCCAAAGCCAAGCCAGCCATCAACATTCCTAATACCAAGAAAGGCTGGGCACTGGCTTGATACTTCAAAAATAGCTCTCGATCTTGGTTTCACCTGGGGAGACAAGCCCAATATCTCCAAACTTATTAAGGCGATCGCCCGCAAGGAATTTCTGGTACTTCCCAACAATGACTGGACAGATGCTCGCATTGCCGCCCTTGATACAGCCAGAAAAATAAAACTATGGCAAATCTGATTTTTATTTTCAGAAAGTCACACGCACCCCACAGTATGATTATCAACAAAATTGTAAATCTAGGGTCTCGACAATGTTTTCTGATTTCTGGGCAGCTATTTTTTCCCGCACAAAGCACCGCAAAAACAGATGGTTAATGAGTTTAGGCTCCATCACCCTCATTTTAATCCTGCTCATACCAAGATTTTCGGGGGCGATGCCCTCCAGAACGGCCAACAGATCAGAAATCAGAGGAGTCTGGATCACCAATATTGACAGTGACGTATTGTTCGATCGCACCCGCCTCAAAAACAGCATCAGCCAACTGCAAAAACTCAACTTCAACACCTTATATCCCGTAGTCTGGAACTGGGGCTATAGCCTATATCCTAGCAAGATAGCCGCCCAAGAAGTCGGACAAGCCGTCATGCCCAAAAAGTCGATCGAGACCCTACTAGGTCGCCCCTTACCCGCCAATGAAGGCTTAGCGAGTCGAGATGTATTAAAAGAAATCGTCGATCAAGGCCACAAAGCAAAAATGGCCGTCATTCCCTGGTTTGAATTTGGCTTTATGACCACTGCCCCCAGCGACCCCGCCGGTTCTGACCTAGCCAAACGCCACCCCACATGGCTCACCCAAAAAGTAGATGGCAGCAAAATATCTAAAGAAGGCGCTCACGAGCGAGTTTGGTTAAATCCCCTCAACCCCGAAGTGCAAAAATTCATCAAAAGTCTACTAGTAGAAGTTGTCACAAACTACGACGTAGACGGCGTGCAGCTCGATGATCACTTTGGCTATCCCTACCAATATGGCTATGATCCTCTGACGGTCAAAATGTACCAAGCTGAGCACCAAGGCAAAAATCCCCCATCAGACCCCAAAGATGTGGAATGGACAAACTGGCGCGCAGGCAAAGTCACCGCCTTCATGAAGGACTTATTCAAAGACATCAAAAAAGCCAATCCCCGCGCCATTATTTCGGTGTCTCCTAATCCCCAAGAATTTTCTAAAGAGTTTTTTTTAGCAGACTGGGAAGCCTGGGAAAGAGCTGGATTAATCGAAGAATTAGTGATTCAGCTATACCGCAACGATCTATCCAGATTCAAAAGCGAAATGCAAAAACCCGAAGTGCAACGAGCCAAAACCCATATTCCAGTAGCGATCGGCGTATTAGCCGGACTCAAGCCTCGCCCAATTCCTATGAAACAAATTCAAGAGCAAGTCGAAGCCATTCGTCAAGAAAAACTGGCCGGAGTATCTTTCTTTTTCTATGAAACCTTATGGAATCTCAAACCGGTCAATGAGAAAGTTACCGATCGAAAAACTGGTCTACAAAAGTTGTTTCCGACGGCGGTCGATCGGTTAAGAGTGAAAGGGTAACGAAAGAATTACGTTTGTCAATCTATTGTTCGCTCAATAGACAAGTTCCCTGAGCGGAGTCGTTCGCGTAGCGTTTGCCTTCGCAAAAGGGAACGACAACCGTAGCAAGTCCTCTTGACTCTACGCACATAAGGTAATCTATATACACAACATTTTCATCGGCAATCAGACCTATGACCGAATCTGCCCAGCCCATTCTTTCTGTGAAAAACCTCCAAATTACTTATCCCAACACCAATAAGTATGCAGTGGACAATATTTCCTTTGATCTGGCTGCCGGTGAAAAACTGGGGTTTGTCGGTGAATCAGGGAGCGGCAAATCTACCATCGGCCGATCGATTGTCCGCTTATTACCCCCTGGCTCCCTAGTAAATGGCACTGCCCAGTTCGAAGGCAAATCAATCTTTGATCTAGACCCAGATGGCTTACGAAAATTTCGGGGCGAGGCCGTGTCGATCGTCTTTCAAGACCCCATGACCAGGCTAAACCCCCTCATGACCATTGGTCAGCACTGCATGGAGACTATCTTGGCTCACGAACCAGAGCTGGGCAAAGCCGGAGCCAAAGCACGCACTCTTGCAGCTTTAGACGCGGTTAAAATCGAAGCCAGTCGCTGGCAGCAATATCCTCACGAGTTCAGCGGTGGAATGCGGCAACGAGTAGCGATCGCCCTAGCTTTAGTATTGAACCCCAAAATGATTGTGGCCGATGAGCCAACCACTAGCCTAGATGTAAGAGTATCAGCCGAAATCTTACAGGAGCTAACTCGGCTCTGCCAAGAACGCAACATGGCCCTGATGCTGATTTCTCATGACTTGGCCATGATGGCCGAATACTGCGATCGAATTATGGTGATGAAAGATGGTCAGCCGATCGAAACCGGGCCAGTCAAACAGATTTTTGAAGCACCCCAAGCCCCATACACTCAAGAACTGCTCAAATCGGCTCTGCATATTCAGAGTGGCGATATCAGCAACAGTCCAGTAAATACCGACAAGCCGCTGCTGAAACTAGTCAATCTCCAAAAAAACTATGATCTGGGCAGTGGGTTCCTCCAAAAGATGATGGGCGGCAGCAAAACTATCAAAGCCGTCGATAACGTCAATTTAGAATTGTATGAAGGCGAGATTTTTGGCCTAGTGGGCGAATCTGGCTGCGGCAAAAGTACTTTATCTCGCACTATCTTGCAGTTAATTCCGGCGACCGGTGGGACAGTAGAATTTGCCGGACAAGATTTATCAAAGCTTTCCCGCCAAGAGATGCAGAGCAACCGTCGCCAAATCCAGATGATTTTTCAAGATCCCAGTGCTTCGCTGAATCCTAAAATGACGATCGGTGACAGTATTGCCGATGTGCTACTAATCCACAAAATCGCCACTCCCGAAATCGCCCGCGAGAAAGTATTGGCTATCCTGGATAAAGTTGGTCTATCTCCGGCTGCGGAATTCATCGATCGATATCCCAACCAACTCTCTGGTGGTCAACAGCAACGGGTGGGCATTGCTCGTGCCTTAATTACCGAACCTAAGCTGATTATCTGTGATGAGCCGGTGAGTATGCTCGATGCCACTATTCAATCTCAGGTGCTGGATCTGATGTTGGAACTCAAGGAAGCTTATAATCTCACCTATTTGTTTATCACCCACGATTTGTGGTTGGCGCGGTTTTTGTGTGATCGAATTGCCGTGATGAACAAAGGCCAGATCGTGGAATTTGGTGACACGAAGCAAATCTTCAGTAATCCAACTCATCCCTATACCAAAGAATTACTAGGCGCGGCTCCCTTACTCGCCAAACAACCGGGTTAATTTGACCAAAATAAATTTGCCCAAGGATGCTAGGCAGATCCTGCCGACATTTTTTTCAGAAAGGCTTCCGCTGCTTGGAATTGGCTAAATTTTCTTTCGCTACGTTTGAATTCTGGGGTGTGTACCATGCACTTGCCGTTCAGCCACTGAATGCCGTGGTGTTTGTGGAGTAGTTCGTGGTAGAGGATGAATTCTACTAGGTACTGGGGGATGCTTTCGTGGTCAAGGATTTTGCTGATGACTATTCGATCGCGGGTTCGTTCGTAGTGGCCAAGTTTGCGGTGGGATAAGATGCTACTCCACATGAGGCGGGGTTTGCTCATGGCTCCGGCAAAGTATTGGTGGTTGATGGTGCTGAAGAGCTGGTCAAGGTTGTAGATGTTGCCTTGGGCAGTTTCGGTGGCTATTTGGGCGATGAGGTCGAGTTCTAGTAAGACATCGCTGCATTCTTCGCTGAGGCTGAATTTGCGGATGATTTCGCTGGCTGCGGTGTTTTTTTGGTGGAGGGCGGTTTGGAGGACTGCGGTGAGGACTTGGTCGCTGGAGTGGATGAAGCTTTCGCTGATGTTGAGGGTGGTGAGGTTGTTGCCCTGAAATTGTCTAAGGGTGCGGAATTTGTAGAGGTTGGAGCCGTGGGTGAATTCGATGAAGATTTGGCCTGGGGCTTTGATGATTCCTTGGCTGATGGCAATCGATCGAACTAAGGTATCAAAGTGAAGCTGGAGGTTGCTTGGGTTGGTGAGGAATTTCATCCAGGTGTAGGCGTTTCTGGATGGTTTGGCGAGGGCGGTGGGGGTGAGCTGGTGTTTGGTACAGATTGCTTCGATTTGCTGGGTGGTGTGGTGGAGTTGGGCTGGGATTGTGGATAGGATGGTGTTTTTGTTGCTGGCGGCTTGAAACAGTTGCTGGTTGATGTGGGTCTGTTGTTTGAGGATGTTTTTGAGTTTTAGGGGCGAAGTAGACATGGGGTGTTTTGATTAACGGCACTGACTGACGATGACATTGACATCTATTAATACTCGCTGTTCGCTACTGGTCATTCAAAATTGACTCCAAAATCTCTGGAGTGAGTTCACTTGCTTCGGCTTCAGCGCTGATATCACTCATTGTTTGTTTGAGGCGATCGACAGCATCTTGCTTGCTTTCGGTGGCGACTTTTAGCATTAAGCCTATTCGAGCAGCAATTTGTAAGCGTTCGGTTTCTGTGGCATTGCGGTAAGCTGTCGCAACTGCCGATGGAACTTGGATTGGAATCTCTTCTACAGCAGCCATAGTCTTCACCTAGTCCTAAATTTGACTTTCTTCTTCCGCTAAGGTAACAGATTCGATCGCCGAAAGGCGCAAGTAAAGCTATCAGACTATTGACGGATGATGGGTAACGCCAAGAAGTATTGGCTGTTGTTGATGGATAAATCTACTGCTAGACTGAGAGAAAATTGGGAGACAACACTATGGCAGAACCGGTTATTGCTTTGACGGCTAGCGCGATCGCTGCTCTGGCTTTTCAGGAGTTTGTGAAGTCTGGGGCTGGGGATTTGGCGAAGAGGTTTACGGGGGAAGCGATCGCCAAGATGGGACGGTTGCGGGAGTTGATTTGGGATCGGTTGACTGGGAAGCATCCGGCGGCGGATGAGGCGATCGAGAAGGCTAAGGCTGGAGAGCAGGAGGGAATTGATGTGGTGGCTGCGCTTTTGGGGGTGGAGCTGTTGGATAAGGAATTTGCTGGGCAAGTGCAGGAGATTAATGCTGGGAGGTTGTTAGACCAAAGTTCGATGGTTCAGAATAACTATGATAATGCCAAGGGTTGGCAGGCGAAGGTGGAGGGTGGCACTGCTTACATTGGAGAAATCCATATCTCTGAGAAACATTCTGAATCTTAATAGTTGTTTGTTGCTGATAAAGTATCTGGATTCTGTTGTAATAATTGAAGAGTTTGAAACAGTTTCCATCAGCCAGAACGGTTTGTAGACGAATTCATCTGAATCTAGGAGATCAATTTGAAAATAGTTGACAATCAATCTACACAAGAAATATTGATTCAAGTACGTGCATGGGAAATTATTGAAAGATTCCATAGCTTAGTGCCTTGGGCAAACCGATTATGTCCAAAATTTACTAAAATCTTATCCAATTTTTCCGAAATCAAAAGTCAAGTAGAAATGTTTAAACTACCAGATCAATTCAATGATTTTTTTGCTCTTTCAGGGTGGATTGCCTATGAATCTCTTAATGCTGACATGATGAAAAAAGCAATAGAAATTGTTGAGGATTCGGAGTTTATTGATGCCGAGAATTTCCTTGCAGATCATTATAATGAAGATACGTTGAAATGGGCAATACTCCGATTTAATGGCCATCCAGATTTTTGCAAACGTCTACGATTGGTTGAACTTGCTAAAGATGACTACCTTGCCGAAAGATATCATGCGTGCATACCTCTACTTATTAGCCTTACAGATGGATTAGTGAATGATATTTCAAAACATGTTGGTTTTTTCGCAGAGAATATTGATATGACAGCCTGGGATTCTATAGCAGCTCATGAAACTGGCCTTCAGTCTCTAGTACAATTATTGGGCAGTCGAAGAATCAAAACTAATCAAGAGGAAATACTTATTCCTTTTCGGAATGGAATTTTACATGGTCGGGAACTTGCTTTTGATAACAAAATAGTTGCAGCTAAGTGCTGGTCTACACTTTTTGCTGTTAGAGACTGGGCTGATTGTATTGCCGATGGTAAGAAAAAACCAATAATTAAGGAGCAAGATAGCTGGTCTAAATTATTAAAGCGTCATAAAGAAAGTATACAGATAAGTCTTCTTCTTGAGCAATGGGAACCTCGAACAGTCCAAGCACTTAATTATTTGCCAAGTTCTAATTCATTGAATTTGCCAGAAAATAGTCCTGAAAAAGCTGTTTCTGACTTTGTTGAAAACTGGAGTAAAAAAAGATTTAAGGAGATGGCTGAATATTTACGTGATCTAGAAAATATTTCTCTTGGAAAGAAAGCGGGTCAAGTAAAGCAAGACTTTGGTGAGATTGATATTTTGTCATATGAAATTAGAGCTGTTGAAGACAAAGCTGCTTCTGCTTCTCATGTTCACCTACATTTAGAATTTTCTGTAGAGGCTAAGTCTAATGTAAAAGAAATGTGGATATGTGCAATATATGAAGATGATGAAAATAATCCATTAATTTATAGTATGGGCGGTGGAAAATGGAAAATCGTACAAAATGGATTCAACGATGTTATGTATTCCACTTGAATATATTTTTGCAAAACAACTCTAATTTCAGGATTTCATTGCGTCAAATGTCATCAATCCACATTAAACCTAGTAGTCCAAGCCATGCGCGAAGTCTGCCAGCAATGGCCGTAAGTTATACTAATGAAATCCAGCCGCACTAGTCCCATGAGCGACCCGATCGAGACCCTGTGTACCTTCTTACTAGATATTGCCAAAACCTCCCCCAGTGCCAATATCAACGATGTTATGGCACAAGTCAAAAGCGCACTCGATCGAAACGCTAAATTAACCTAGGTCAATCGAAAGGCTACCAGATGCTAGCGAGATCGACTTACCCAAGCAGCGGTCTTGCTGTGCAATGATTATAGTAGATTTGGATAAAGCCCTCGATCGATCAACAATTGCCGGAGTTGAAGGCGAGCAAATTCATTCATCTGTAACAAGAAAACCGTAGTGCGTCCGATCGCTGTCAATCCCACAATATAGAACCCATTTGGGATCTATTTTTGGGGTAGAATATAGTAAAAATGCCATATTCAAGCAGCTTGACTGACCAGGAATGGGAGATTATCAAGGTA
>JAYSRP010000007.1:0-1848 GCA_043721015.1 Synechococcales cyanobacterium
CTCCTAACTTGCAGCCCGCAGACCAAACATACTCAACTATCTCAAGATCGATTTGCGGCTACTTTACCGGGCAAGACCGATCCAGTCAGTCGTTTTCGGCGGTTAGAAGCCGGTGGAATGTGCAATACGCTGCGCGCCGGAACGGATAGTGCCCGAGGAGCGCATACCTCACCGCGCCCCATTCATCCAGTTTTCCTGCGAGTAATTACGGTCAGAGAAGCAGCCAGACTCCATTCCTATCCAGATTGGTTCCGCCTACATGCCACCAAATGGCACGGCTGCCGCCAAATTGGGAATAGTGTACCGCCACTATTGGCCAGGGCGATCGGTAGTGAAATTTTGCAAGCTCAAGGTATTAAGCCTACTAAGCCCCAGCAAATTTTGCTTCCAGGCGCAGAGAGTCTTTTGTCTCTGGATATGGGGAGAGCATCAGCGTATTTCAAGGTGCCCCGAGATACCATCGCTCAGAGGTCACGTAAAACATTGGAAGTAGCACAGCAGAATATAGAGGATAAAATCTATGCCTAAAATATTTAAGTCGAAAATTGAGGTTCCAAGATATTTATTAAGATCCGCAAGCGTGCCAGCATATTGGGGCAGTTGTAAGAAGCGTCGTTGTAGTGAAACACCAAAATAGGCCAGGATATCTTGCGGAGCAAAGTTGAGTTTAAAGTAATCCGAAAAAGTACAAGATTGCTCTGGTTGAATAATAGATATTCTAGACATTCAAAAAATCCTTTTTATAGAATGATTCTGTGGCTTTATTAACAATCAGTATATTGACACTCTCATGGCTGAAGCCGCTGAAATTCTTCTATCACCGAGCCGATTTGCTCAAACAGGTTTGCTCCAGCAAGAGTAGAGACCGATTCTCCAGAAGCGATTTCTGCATAAAATTTTGTAGCTTCTACCCAATAAGCCTCATGTTCGAGAATTTTTTTGTAGCCATTCAGCTAATAGGGCTTCAGTCATAATGCTAGCTGCCACTTGCTACATAGTAACTACAGCCTCTGGCTCTGGCACGATCAAATGCCAACCATTAACTCTCAGAAATGTGAACATCACCAGAAAAGCTATACGCTTATTGCCGTCAATAAAAGCATGATTCTTAGCTATTCCATAACCATAAGCCGCCATCAAAGAAAAGAGGTCAGCTTGCTCATAGGCATAAAGATTCTGAGGTCTAGCCAAAGCCGATTCTAGCAGACCAGCATTTAGCAGGCCATAAGCTCCACCATGAGCAGCAATTTGGTCATCATGGATAAATTGTGCCATGGTTGCGTTGATCCAAATTGGCTCAGCCATCAGCTAGCTCTCGCATGGCATTACGATACTGCGAAGCACCTTCTTTATATGCCTGCATCACTTTGTCAAAGTTTGGATCATGGATTACTAGTTTGATGCCATCGTCAGTTACCACCAAGTTCATCGAATCTCCTTCTGCTAAACCCAATCTATCAAGCACCTCTTTGGGAAAGCTTGTACCGATCGAATTCCCCACCTTTCTGAGTTTGACTTGCATACTTTTTCAGCTAAATGAAGTAATTACTATTGTAATTACTTCACGACTACCATGGCAAGCCTACTCTGCTCAACAAATCCCATCAGCACAGTGATCGCCCATCATCACCATGATTTTAGCTGGTGTACCCTTATTGCCTTCAAGTACCGCCCGACCATTGGCAGCTAAATGTCGGACAATTTTGTAGATCGCCTCCACCCGATCGGCCTCGCCAATTTTTTCAGCAATATCTGCCACCGACAGTGGCGCAGAGCTTTGCATCAACACCTCAATTACTGCCAGTTGAATATTGAGAACGCTTGCCGCTGCTTTTTTACCAGCCTCTA
>JAYSRP010000008.1:0-3842 GCA_043721015.1 Synechococcales cyanobacterium
CTGGCAAGTTGGCAAATTATAATTCTGATGTAATTTATCGAAAAGAGGTTAAAGTGAAACGAAAAGGTCAGACATCATCAGTGGGTGAATTTCCTCCTAATACCTTTGGTTTATATGATATGCACGGAAATGTTTGGGAATGGTGCCAAGACAATTGGCATAATAACTATAATGAGCCACCTAATGATGGTAGTGCTTGGGTTTCTGGCGAAGGCAGCGGTAATTATATACTGCGGGGCGGGTCTTGGCTCGATGATCCTAGGGACTGCCGTTCTGCTGTTCGTTACAACTGCGATCCTGGAAGCCGTCACGACGATGTGGGGTTTCGAGTTGTGTGTGAGATGCCGAGGACTTAGTATTACTTTACTCTCTTATCCTTTAGCCCTTTTCTCTGTATTTTTTACACTCTTTACCGCCGTAGGCGGAAATTAAATTTTATAAAAATGAGCGATCTACCAATTATTCAAAAAACCTACGACCTGATCAAATGGTACATGCCCATTTTAGATCGGCTGCCTCAGCGCCATCGGTTTATTGGATACCCCTCATCCCCCAACCCCTTCTCCCACAAGGGGAGAAGGGGAGTTAGAGACTTCGCTTTTAGTTTTTTTAGCTTAGTTGAAGGCTTGGCGTATTAATGCTAGGGCCGAATCCAGATCTTTTTCTACTTGTGTACTAGCGACTCTAACCACCTTGAAATTTAACGATTCCAACAATTTTTGTCGTTCCTGATCTCGTTCTTGTTGCAACTCATGGATACCACCATCTACCTCGACAATAAGACGCTCTGAACTACAGAGAAAATCTACAACAAAAACCCCGATCGGCTGTTGCCGACGAAACCTACGACCATCTAATTTACGACCACGAATAGCCTGCCACAAAATATTCTCACTAACCGTAGGCTCTCTGCGAAATTGACGAGCCACCCCAGTCATTTTTTGCTTCAAGCCCAACGAAATCTCCCAATAACTCCCCTGATCTATTGCCCCCTCCAACCCCAACTCCGGCTCTTCTCTCCCGCCTTGGGAGAGGGGTTGGGGGTGAGGGTCTTCTCCTTGAGCACACCACTTTTCCAAAAAATCCATCAAAAAATCAATTAACTTACGTTTTCTGGGCAACTTAATCAGCCTTAGCCAAACAGCATCCCACCAAAAATGATATACTCCCATCATCATTATTAACAACAGCAATCATGCCCCAATTTCATCGATGACCTTGCCTTATTTTCAGCCGATCAATCATTCCTTTGAAATCAGCCGTGATCGTGTCCTCCCCGGAGGGTTTCACAACAAAACTAACTATCATTAACCTATGGCTGAACTCATTATCCAAAAATACCCTCAAGAAATACACTACTTTGCCGAGCCAATGCCTCCTGGTTATGATGTTGTAGTTAAGCCGATGAATATGGTATTGATTATGGGCGGGAGTTTTCTGATGGGTTCCCCAGATACCGAGATCGATCGAAGAGAAAACGAAAGCCCCCAGCACCAAGTTACTGTGCCCTCATTCTTTATGAGCGAATTTCTTATTACTCAGGCTCATTGGGCTACTGTTGCTCAGTGGCCAAAGGTAAAAATAGATCTAGAGATTTCACCGGCTAATTTTAAAGGAACCGATCGACCGATAGAAAAAATAAATTGGTTTGAAGCTATAGAATTTTGTCAACGATTCTCTCAGCATACTGGCAGAATCTATCGCCTACCAACTGAAGCTGAATGGGAATATGCCTGTCGAGCAGATAGCACCACACCATTCCACTTTGGGGATACTATCACCACTGATTTAGCAAATTATCGAGGCACAGATCACGAAGAATATCAGTGGTCCGGCTCTTATGACCAAGGTTCTAAAGGAGTTTATCGTCGAGAAACTACCCCGGTGGATAGCTTTTCTCCCAATGCCTTTGGCTTATATGATATGCACGGAAATTTATGGGAATGGTGTCAAGATGATTATTCTGATAATTACAATGTTACGCCGGTTGATGGTAGTGCCTGGGTGTCTAAAGAAAATAGTGGTTTAAAAATACTGCGGAGCGGGTCTTGGGGCGATATTCCTAGGTTCTGCCGTTCTGCTATTCGTCTCAGCCTCAATCCTGGACTCCGTGACATCGATGTGGGTTTTCGAGTTGTGTGTGAGATGCCGAGGACTTAGTATTACTTTACCCTTTTAACCTTTAGCCCTTTACTCTATATTTTTTATACTCCTGATCGCCGTAGGCGAATTTAATTTTTCAAAAAGTCGATCACTAACCCCAAATTTGTTGTGAATCTAGAACAAAACCAGGCTCTTCTTGGGGACTTCGGTGAACTCCAACCACCGCTGCTCCGGGCTAACTCAGTAAACATCGGGCGATCGAGCTACCCTGATTTTAAACTATTCTCCCGATATTGCTGCTCAACCCCACTATCCAAATCCAAGTGATTTTTTAATCAAAATAAACTTTCCTCACAAGTTCCTCAACTTTTTACTCTACTCTCAGAAGGTTCGCGGCAGATAGATGAGATTCAAAATTATATACATAATACATTGACTCGGGGATCGTCTCTATTTTGTTAGCGAAATATTAAATCTGATTTATTTAAAATTAGGAATGCTATTTTGCCGTAAATTGGCATAGGTCTTAAAGTACCTGTGCTTTTTCTTTGATAGCAGTCTTCTTGCCTAAAGCCACACAGCAAATTACCCCGATCGCAAAACCGACGGTTTCGATCGATATTTTTTCACCCAACAAAATCGCCGATGCCGAGATTGTTAAAAAGGTCTGAAAAAGTTGCAACTGCCCTACCCGCGCAATACCACTCAACATTAACCCCCGATACCAAGCAAAAAAACCCAGAAACATACTAAAAATACTCACGTACAGAAAACCCCCGATCGCCTGCCCTGTAATCACCGCATAGTTCGTAGGTAAATGTGGCCAGACTATTGGTAATAACACTGGTGCCGAGAGTACTAACGACCAACAAATTACTTGCCAAGACCCAAAGATTTTAGATAACACTGCTCCTTCGGCATAACCCAAACCAGCCGCTACCACTGCACCCAACATTGCTAAATCTACTAACCGAAACGAGCCAGCCCCAGAAATTAGGGCAAATGCAACCACTAAGCCACTACCGGCTATAGCCCACAGCCAAAACTGCCAAGATGGTCGCTCACCTGCTCGCATTGCTCCAAATAACGCTGTTGCCAAGGGCAACAACCCCGTAATCACTGCACCGTAAGATGCTGGGGCATTGCGCATGGCTAAGGCTGAGAGTAAAGGGAAACCAATCACCACTCCTAAAACTACAATAATAAATCTGGGTAAAAACCGCCAAGGGGGAATTGGCTGACGAGTAGCAATCAACAAAGTCAAGGCGAATATAGCAGCCACGATCGCTCTTCCTAAACCCACAAATACTGGATCTAATCCACCATTGAGCGCTATTTTGGTGGCTGGCAAAGTGATACTGAAAATGACGATGCCTAGAAATCCATAGGCAAACCCCATCAATTCTGACTGAGACTTTGGCTGGTTGGTCATAATGGGAATCGACAAAAGCCTTATATTACAGTGAATAGCTCAAATAGCAAAAAGCCCTTCACATGAAGGGCTTTCCACTTATTAAGGGTTAAAATTAACCGTTGATAGAAGGAGCAGTTAAAGCTACAGGGGTTGCTTCACCAGCAGCCAAATCTAATGGGAAGTTGTGAGCGTTGCGCTCGTGCATTACTTCCATACCTAAGTTGGCACGGTTGATGATGTCAGCCCATGTGTTGATTACGCGGCCTTGAGTATCAATTACCGAAGAGTTGAAGTTGAAACCGTTCAGGTTGAAGGCCATGGTGCT
>JAYSRP010000009.1:0-21691 GCA_043721015.1 Synechococcales cyanobacterium
ACATGGCTATCCACCTTACAGGCGAAAGACTTCATCGAAGTACCGGCAAGTTCGCGTTTTACCGAGAACTGAAACACACAGAGGCTGGTAAACATCGAATTCTTGGGTCGCGCTGGAATTTGGTTGGCTTGGGCGTGGAAGCGAGTGATTTCGTTAACCAACTGTTGCCAGTGGCTACTAAAGCTGGCTTGGTTGGCACCTTTGGCCAAATACCCGAGGGAAAGCTCATGGAGTGGTTCGTTGTTTTCGTCAAGTAATAGCACTTCATAGTATTGACCCAAGCCATATTTTTCCCGTTCGTTGTGAGCTTGGCGAGAATAGGCACCGCTGACGATCATACGTTTTTCTTGGACAGAAGCTTGCCGATCGAAGGCAAATATTGGCGATCTTTGGACTACCAGCATCCGAGGATTTTTCAGCAGCAGACCTTTTTCTTGGCCACCGCTGTTGTACTGATATGTCACCAAATCTTTGACCTTAAAAGAATGCCAGCCAGCTTTTTCCATTTCGGCTTCGGTAATGAAATAGCCGCAGTCGATATCGCCTTTTTCACCGCGTAGGGCTTGGATGCGAGGCAGACGAGCCTGTGGATCGGTATATTCGGGGCTGGCAAAGCGATCGAGAGTGATAGAAGTTTGAGCGGGGACAGTTTGCAGGGTGGTCATTGTAATGTTCCTTGGGTTGCTGAGTGAAAAGGCTCGATTAATTACAGGTCAAGAACTCATATTGGAGTAGTTCGTTAGTGCTTAATTTCAGCCATGGTTAAAGAGTACTATAGTACAAAGAGATTGGCAAGGGGTTTGGCAAAAGTTTTTTTTGTAATCTGTGAAACCGTTAGATGACAAGTATTACGAGTGTTTTAGCTTCTCTGAT
Organism: Synechococcales cyanobacterium; assembly: GCA_043721015.1. GTDB lineage: Bacteria > Cyanobacteriota > Cyanobacteriia > Cyanobacteriales > Chamaesiphonaceae > JAAFHZ01. The sequence continues at coordinate 874 of JAYSRP010000009.1, forward strand.
CACAAGTGATATCGATCACCTATAATTGATTTGTCATTTGCCTGCTTATTTATGCCAGCTATCCCTCATTGCCAGCAACTGCCCAATGGTATCACCCTAATTATTACACCTAGTAATACAGCCGATATTGTCGCCGGTCGGATTTTTATTAGGGCAGGCAGCTACTTTGACCCATTGGATCGATCGGGCACTAGCAACCTAACAGCCACTTTGCTGACCAAAGGTACTACAGAGCTTTCGGCCATGGAGATTGCCAGCCGGATCGAGTCCGTAGGTGCAGGAGTCAGTGCAGAAGCCAACAATGACCATATTGAAGTCAGCTTTAAGAGCGTCACTGCCGACTTTGCCGAGATTCTGCGCCTGGTAGGCGAAATCATTCGGAACCCAGCATTTCCGGCTGAGCAGGTAGCCTTAGAAAAAAAATTGGTGGTGGAGCGAATTCGCTCTCAAGCAGAGCGGCCATTGACATTAGCCTTTCAACAGCTCCGAGAAAGCATTTACCACAGTCACCCCTATGCTCGCCCTTTATTGGGAGTGACCAGTAATGTAATAAGCATTAACCGCCAAGAGTTGGTAGATTTTCATCAGACTTACTTTCGGCCAGACCTAGTAACCATTAGTATTGCCGGTAACGTGGATTTGACTGCGGTGGAACAGTTGGTAGATGAAGTCTTCATTGATTGGTTTTTACCAGCCTCTGCGGCACCAGCAATCACGCCTCATTTAATCGAAGCCCCAGCCCAACGGCAAACTCTGGCTAAAGATACCAAACAGTCGATCGTGATGCTTGGTCATCTCAGTGTTTCGGCTACCGACCCCGATTACTTTGCTCTGCGGGCGATCGATTCCTATTTGGGCAGCGGTTTATCTAGTCGGCTATTTGTGGAGCTGCGCGAAAAGCGGGGCTTGGCCTACGAGGTGGCCAGTGTGTTCTCGACCAAGATCGATCGATCGATTTTTGCAGTGTACATGGGCACTGCCAATGAAAAAGTCTCAATGGCCATCAATGGTTTGCAAGGAGAATTGGCGCGACTCTGTGTAGCCCGGTTAAGTGAAGAGGAACTGGCTGACACCAAGACCAAACTCCTGGGTAAATATGCGCTAAGCAAACAGACCAATGGTCAGTTGGCTTATATCTATGGTTGGTATGAGTCTTTGGGGCTAGGCTGGGATTTTGATCAGACATTGAGTAAATCGATCGAGGCGTTGACCACCAATCAAATTGAAGATGCGGCGATCAAGTATTTCGATCGGCCTTATCATCTTTCGGTGGTCGGGGGTTAGAAACTTTAGAATGATCATCCTACTGATTATAGACTTTAGGATGGTCTCGATCGTCTTAGATCCTCACAAATTTTTTCAATACCTTTTGTAACTTCATAAAAAGCCTTATCTTGATCTTTCCATGCAGCTATTGGCTTCCCATCTTTGGGTAATACTTGAAGATGACCAATTGGTGAATCATTTATGTGACAATATCTTAGTATAATTGGAATAACGCAAGTCTTCTCCTCGCGCATCCTGATAAGGGACTTTGACATTTCGGTGTAGCAATAGTTCGAAGCAAGAAAATCAGCACTAATAAGTATCAATATTACATCAGCTTCTTCTATCGCAGACTTTATTTCCTCTTCCCAACTTTGGCCTGGGGCTATGTCTCTATCATGCCAAACTGAAATAGATTTTTCATGTAACATCCCAGATAAAAATTTAATTAGCCTATCTACCATTTGGATATCATGATGAGAGTAAGCCAAAAATATTTTTATTGGCCTTAAATTCTCTCCAAACAATGGACGTATTTCTTTAGGAATTGACAAAAGATTTTGTCCATTTTTAAGATTGTATTTGCTATCAACAAAAGTTTCCATCAACTTAATTGCTGTATCCAATTCTGGATAAGAAATACACATTTCTTGCCAAGTTTCAAGCCATTGGATAGCTTTTTTTTCACTGATATTTGGCTTGTCAAGTTCTTTAAGATGGTAGATAAGTGCAGCACTAAGGTCAACAATTAGTCCTGCATTATTATACACAGTTAGTAATTTCGGTATAAAGTCTTGTGTTTTGGATTCTTGGAATTCAACAAAAAGTGCATCGAGAAATTCTTGAATTAGTCCAACTACATCAATAGTCTTTACTTTTTTCATTAAATCAAAAGATTTTCGCCAGATGTCTAGAGCTAGACTAAATTCACCTATGCTGAACTGATATTTCCCCCATTTATCCATAGCAACTGCTTGATTATGTAAAGCCTCTTTATTTTCTGGATTTATCCCTAATGTTTTATTAAAGCTATCAACTGCTTCTTCATACCTTTCTAGAGAATATAAGGCTGCACTTCGGCCACTCCAAGAAATTGGATCAAGCGATTTTATTTCAATAGCTCGGTCAAAGCTAGTTACTGATGCTACATATTTATCCATACAATACAATAAAGCACCTTGAATCTGCCATGCTTCAAGATAATCAGCCTTGATTTCAATGGCTTTTTTCAAGCTATAAATAGCTTCATCATAACTACCGATTTCTCGTAATACTTTGGCTTTTATCAACCAAACATAATGATCTTCATAACCGTCATTAATACATTGATTAAATACGGTCAGGGACTCTTGCCATTTTTGCTGCTCATATAAATCTAATCCGATTAAAAAATGTCTGTTAGCAGTAGAATCCTGTGATGACATTGCTTCTCTGTAATATTTAGCATGTTCTATATTGTCATTTTCAATGCACAAGTAAAAATATTTACGCAGATCTTCTGGTGGATACCAAATCTTTAAAAAATCCACACAAAGCTTTAGGCAACTTGATCGAGAGCTTTTCATCTCTAGACATAACCGCATCAAAGCTTCTGAAATTTCATAGTAAACCTCTCTGCCATGCTTCTCAGATACCACATAACCATTATTTTTTAACTTTGTCAGAGCATTAGAAGCGGCTCGCTCACTCGAAATAAAACATTGCTCGGCAATTTCTTTAACCATCACTGCGCCTTCAGAACGAGCTAAATACATCACAATTTTCTGCTGATCATGAGAATCTCGCAGACAATCTACTTGTGATTGATAATAAGGAGTCAGCTTATCCAACAATTCCGTCATAGCGGGCAACAAATCAATCAAAGAATCTTTCGTTACCAACTGTGAAAACAGCGTATAAACCCGAGGATTACCTCCAGCTAAATAATGCAATGCCGCCACCCGCGCCTTTCCTAGTCCAGTACTCAAGAATTCCGCCAAATCAGCATCACCTGACATCTCTGCTGCTTTAGTCAGCATTGACAGTCCATTATCTAAACTAAATCTAGGCAAATCAATCCGACTAAAGAAGCCAAAAAATGGTCGTTCCTTACTGCTAGTATCCAGCGAAATTTTAGGCGTAGTAGCTAAAATACTGCAAGAATTTTGCTCCTGCAAAAATGCTCGAAACTTCCACTGCTCTCGATCGCCCAACCCCGCCAACAATTTATCTAAATTTTCAGTAATAATCACAAGAGTTTTATCGCCGATCACCTCCGCCAATAACCGATTTGCCAAATACTGGGCATCTTCGATTCCCATCTTGGCCAGCCGATCAATATACCCCTGAGTCTCAATCCCTTCTTCTGCCAAAGCCCGCAAAATCTCCACAATCAAATACAGCCAAGAATTCACCCCATATTCTTCCTCCCGCAACCAAGCCACCAACAGCTTGTCCTGCGTCTTTGGCAACGATTTCAGCCGATGGTACACAAGCGATACAAAATGAGTCTTGCCCATACCTCGCTCTCCCACCAGCATCATATACTTCTTCATCCCCATCACACTCTCAGCCAAATCTGCCACGACTGATCGCAGCAACTCCTGCCGCTGTACAAACAATAGTTCCAGCAACTCATGAGACATGGTACTGGGGGTAAAAGAAGAAATCGACAGCTTATTCATCATCTTTAAGCCCTCTGTAATTGCCAGTAACGACGAATCAATGCATAGCGAAAACCATAAGTCAAAGTCTCAGGATCTTTTGCCAAATAATTGTCTCTTTCTAACAAAGTCAGCAAATCCCGCACTGACTGAGCTGAAATTATTTCTGTACTAAGATTACGCTGTTGCAGAGCCTGGATAATTTCAGCAGTAGCCAGTCTTTGCCCAGCATCTGCTACCACATCTAGGATTGATCGCACCAGCTCACTATCATTTACTCCATAATAGCCAGCAATTCTTTCGAGATAATGAGACATATGCCAAGAATTATCGGCATTTGTCAAAGAAGCCCGCACCATTTTAGTAATCGCCTCACCGTCGATAGATCCGCTTACGCCATCAGTAATCGGCAATTCGTAATCCACACAGCGCTCAATCACTTCCCGAATGTAAAAAGGAATACAGTCCACCTCTTGAGCGATCGCCAATGCCGTAGCATCTATGTCAGACACCTGGATATTTTTAGCCAGCAACAACGACTTTGCCATCTCGACGGCAAAGTTTTCTGCCAACGGTGGCACCGATAACACTCGCATATCATTAGTCACCGGATTGTTGTACCCATCTTGCCGCAGTCTTTTCATCACATGATGCAAACCCACTGAACCTGTCAAAATCATTCTGATCTGGGGAAACTCTGATCGCAGTGTATGTAAAAGATTCAAAATTTCTTGGGCACTTCCCTCATGGCCTTCCTTTTGAATTAAGGCATTCAACATCACCGGAAACTCATCCCACAAAAACACAATCCGATCATCAGGTAGCTGCCGAGCCAGATCAGCAAAGATCGATCGCAGAATCATTTTCCATTCTGTATTGCTAGATTTAGCAATCTGCAAAAAAGGCAGCTTTACTTCCTGAAAATTACTCAAAAACTTTTTGGTGGCCAACAGCGCCCGCTTGCGCAGACCCAATAATTTCTCAGCTTCTTGCAACACTCCCTGGGCAAATTCGGCTGGGGAACCACAACCAGAGAGATCTTGATACAGACAAACCCAACCAGTCACCCAATTTTGCTGTTGTAAATTGGCTTCGCCCCGCATCTTAAACAACAGCCAAGTTTTACCCATTCGTCGCTCAGCGGTAAGCACCACACTTTGTTCCGTCAGAGCATCAAAAACTCTGGCAGCTAGAGCATCGCGGCCAATAATTTTTTCTAGAGGCACTCGATCACGAGGTGCTCCGGCAAAAGGATCAATGGAACTACTCATCGACAGTACCAACTTACATAAGATTAGTACCATTATAAAATACATTCTTGAAGATGTACATTTCTGAAGATGGCCATTTTGTAATGTGTATTTTAGAAAGCCCTAGCTTATATGTATCGCCAATCGATGAAAGTGGCGGCCTGACCACAGAGTTGACCTTGAAGATCAGTAAGATTCCAAATGATGGCTCGCTCGATCTCAAATCGTCGTCCGCTACTAGAAACCCTCACCCCGCGATAATTTTCCATAAATCCCTGTTGCAGCACCTGAGCCATCATCAGCTCTCGCGCTACCTGATTCACCGGTTCAGCAGTGGATCTAGAGGGAGTTTGGGTAAACTTTGCCCAATCCATTTCCCACAAATCTAAGGCCACCTGGTTGCCATAATTCAGCACCGGATCGCTTTCGGTGCCATGAGATACCACCACAAAGGGCACAGCATAAAGCAATTGAGATTTTTCTAACCGCGAGCCAGAGCATTCCATTAGCTCTCTGCCCAGCAACTGCCGGTAACTAGCCAACAAAATCTCTACCCAGTCAATAATTTGCGGCTCTTGCCAAATTTCATTCAAAGATCAGTCCTGCTTTGCAATAGCGGCGATGGAAATCCAAACCAGTTACAATACTAGCAACGCAATTCCCAGCAGTCATGGTACAAGAAACAGCTCCCAGTAACAAACTTCAAAATATCATCGTAGCGATCATCGCAGTGCTATTAGCTGTGGCGCTCTTTTTTGGCCAGCGCTTACAGCAGGGCAATAACTCTCTATCTGCTCAAGCCAAAGTTGCTACCCCGATCAACATCGCTATTATCAGTGGCAGACCCACTCTCATGGAGTTTTATGCCGACTGGTGTAGTAGCTGTAAAGCCATGGCTCCTAACCTGGCCAAAATCAAACAAGATTACAGCGGCAAAGTAGAGTTTGCCATGCTGAATGTAGACAATACCAAATGGCTGCCAGAAATCGAGAAATACCGAGTTGATGGCATTCCGCACTTTGTCTTTTTTAACCAACAAGGACAAACCTTGGGTGAAGTAATCGGCGAACAGCCCGAGAGCGTGATGCGCTCTACTTTAGATGAAATATTGACCGATCGCATCAAACCAGACAATGCCAAAATCGAACAGCGCGAAGGTCAGACTTCTCCTATGACAGAGTCGGTGACAGCAAAACCCACTGATCCACGTAGTCACAGCAACCAGTCTAAGCAGAGCTAGCGACTTCACACTGTCGATAAAGACCGATTAAGTGGTAGTTAGACAAGATGGATTTTTTCTTACAGCATCGCGGTGAGTTCGCCGCACTGACTGCTGCGGCTATTTGGGCGGTTTCGGCCACTCTCTATAGCCAAATTGGTAAACAGGTGGCTCCTTTGACCCTAAATTTGACCAAGGGTTTATTGGCGATCGGCTATTTGATCATCACCATGCTGTTGACCGGTGAGCGGTTGATGATTTCACCAGTTCAATGGTGGCCATTATTGGTCAGTGGACTGATTGGCATTGCCTGGGGTGACACCTTCTTTTTTATGGCGTTAAACTCGATCGGCGCTCGGTTAACTTTGCTGATCAATATTTTGTCGCCGGTAATGACGGCGCTGATGGCTAGTCTGTATTTGGGTGAACAGTTGGCGTTGGTGAACTATGTAGGGATTGCCTTGGCGGTTGCCGGAGTAGCTGGGGTGATCTTAGATCGAACTCAAGCAGACCAATCACCCAAAAACTACTGGCAGGGGGTGCTATGGGCAGTTTTATCTTCATTGTCTAACTCGATCGCCTCGATTTGTTCACGGCAAGCCATGCTAGCCGGAGATCTGAGTCCAACGGTGACAACTTTGGTGCGTTTGCTAGCGGGGACAGGGGGGATTTTGGTGCTGACGCTGTGGCCGCTCATGCTGAAATCTGGTTCTAGCAAAGTGTCCTCTTGGAGACCTCTGGATCGCAAAATGTGGCTGAGACTAGCTTTAGTGGCTTTTTTTAGCACCTATTTGGGAATTAGCCTCCAACAGGCTGCGTTGAAATATACTGCTGCGGGGATTGCCCAAACCGTTGGCTCTACTAGCCCATTATTTGTATTGGCCTATGACTGGTGGCAGGGAGCCAAAATTGGCTGGCGATCGATCCTGTGGGCAGTGGTAGCGATCGGGGGCATGAGTCTGCTGTTTCGTTAAGATCGTTAGCCAAATTTTAAAGCGATCACTTTTTTTCGCTATGCTGACCTTAAATAATTCAACTTTTGACTCTAATTCAGCAACCACTAGTATTTTCAAAGGTTTTTATATGAATATGCCACGTCGATCGTTTTTAACTTATTTAGGTGTGGGCTGGGCTGTTAGCTGTTTTCCACTGGTTTTATCAGCTTGTGACATAGGAGCTAAGAAGAATGAAGCTGACCCCAAAGTAGCCGCCAATCCCTCTAATACTGCGGCTGGTTTTACCGTGATTGGCACCGTCGCAGATTTAGATAAAGCTGGCTCTGTCGGAAATGAAAAGGTTTTGGTAGTCCGCGATCCAGCCAATAAATCTAATGTTTTTGCGGTGAATCCTACCTGCACCCACAAAGGCTGTGCTGTTAAATGGAAAGCTGCCGAAAGCCATTTTGAATGCCCTTGCCATGATTCTGATTTTGCACCAGATGGCAAAGTACTCAAAAGTCCAGCTACCAAGCCTTTAGCTACTTATACCGCCAAAATCGAAGGCGACAAAGTACTGGTCAAGCTTGCATAAAAAGCAGCTAGTTGAGCGGCGATGCGCTGAGCTGGTCGAAGTGAGTCGAAACTAACTGTTGCCACAGCTCATCAATAGGCGATCGATACTCCCCAGAGGTGTCTTTTTACTTCATGGGGGGCACTGCTCATGGTAATTTCTCGGCCCCAGCAGTAACAGTCAAATCCTGGTTTTATCTGAGTATCTACATTGCCTAAAATAGATACCCAGTGGTTGGGATAAGAAAAACAAGGCACTTTATAATCCAGCAAACCCTGATCGATCAGCGCTAACGCCACACCGCCGTGATCGATCGCCTTTTGAGCAGCTTGCAACACTGCAAACTCATTGCCTAGAGGCGTGTAATGATGTTTGACATGCTGATAATTTAGTAAGTTCTTGATCCAGTTCGTAATATCCCAGGGTGCAGTAATACCAGACATTTCACGTAGTATTCTAGGCGCACGCGGATCTACCGGCACCGATAAAGTCGTTTGGTCGCGCAAGGCCGCCAACACCATCCAGTCTACCGGTGGCATTCGGAAATTGCCGCCAGCCGATCGCAGCCGCTGACTCACCACGATCGGCTGTTTGAAGCCCTCGAACCGGCCAGTTTCGTACAGACTGCGACAGAGATTGATATAGCGAGCCGGATGTTTGCGAATTAGCTCAAACACCACTGCTGCTGGACCACAAAAAGGTTGGCCGCCCTGTTTGACCTGAATCGGGTCACTCAAGCGCGAGATCGCCCCGGCTAAGATGTCGGTCTTATCTAAGTAAGACCAGGCGCTGGCATGAGACGACTGCACAAACTGTTGAATCGATCGCTCCAGATCTTCATCTTGCATAATTAACTCCGTAGAGCTACTTGAAATTTTTCGACTAACACATCCCGCACTTTTTGATGCACCGGGTCAATGTCACTGTCTTTGAGGGTGCGATCGGCACGATAGACCATCCGCATTGCTAAGCTGCGCTGACCTTCCGGGACATTTTGGCCACGATATTCATCGAATAACCGCACATCAGCTAACAATTCACCACCCACCTGGCGCACCGATTTTTCTAAGTCAGCAAAAGAAACTGTGAGGGGAGCAAAGAAAGCTAAATCTCGATCGGAGGCCGGATACACCGAGAAGTTTTGATACTTGGGAATCAGCCTTTCATCAGCAGCGAGGTAATTCAGCAGCACTTCTAGGTTGATTTGGAAAGTATAGACCTGACTGGGCAAATCCATTTCTTGCTGTAACTGCGGATGAATTTGACCAAAAATTCCTAAGCGCTCGCCCTGTAACCACAGAGCCGCCGTGCGGCCAGGATGCAGCAAATGATTGCCAGTATCAGCTTGGTATTCCACCGTCATCCCCAAGCGTCGCCAAATGTTATCCAGCAGGCCCTTGGCTTCGTACCAAGTGAGAGTTAAGGGTTTATCACTGGTTGTCCACCGTTCGGCACGGGCATCGCCGCCACAAATTCCGGCTAGCACCTCATTTTCAAACAAACCGCCAGAATCTTTGCCGAAGACTTTGCCAATTTCAAAGCCCCACAGTGCGCCATTGCCCTGCTCGTTGTTGTACTTAAAGCTTTGAAGTAGGTGAGAAATCAGCTCCGATCGCAAACTGGCGTATTCGGTAAACATGGGGTTAGCAATATCTACCAACTGGCTAGCCACCGATTTATCTAGGGCATAAGAATAATGCATCAGCTCATTGAAGCCCAAAGCCCGGAAATGACCGCGAATCCCTCTAATTAACTCCGTATCTAAAGACAGATAGCCCGCTACCGATTCGCTGGGCAAGGTGTCTTGGAATTTGTCATAGCCATACAAACGAGCCACTTCTTCAATTAGATCAATTTCCCGCTCCAAGTCACGGTAGCGGTAGGTGGGCACGATTACAGCCCAGACCATAGGTTCTTCAATGGGTTCCTTAGTGGGTTCCTCAGTAGAATCAGGACTAGTTTGGGTGAGTTTGCAACCCAAGGCAGTCAGAGTCTGCTCTACATCTGCTGCGGTCACTTCGCCATCGTCCTCATCTTCGGCCCCAATGGTCTGACCCAAAATTTGCTGCACTCTTTCGAGACGTAGCTCGATCGAGCGCGGTTGTCCTACCCAATCAGGACGGCGATCGACTTTAGCCTGAGCAGTAACCGTGCCGCCGCAGATTTCTACCAACAGATTTAGCGCTCGCTGATTGGCAGTATCTAGCTCGGCCATGTTCACCCCCCGCTCATAGCGAGTAGAAGCCTCCGATCGGAGATTCTGGGCACGAGCCGACTTGCGCACGGCCACGGAGTCAAAAATCGCCGCCTCTAACAAAATATTGGTGGTGCCCTCATGTACCTCACTATCACCGCCACCCATCACGCCAGCTAATGCTACCGGCTTACCACCAGCCGTAATCATTAAGTTCTGAGCCTGAAGTGTCCGCTCTTGATCATCTAAAGTGCGAAATTTCTGGCCAGCTTGAGCTAACTCCACCCCAATTTGATCACTGCCTAGCCGATCGGCATCAAAGGCGTGTAAGGGCTGCCCCCATTCTAATAATACATAGTTAGTGATATCTACAATATTGTTGATCGATCGAATTCCGGCAGCTTGCAGCCTACGCTGTAGCCATTCTGGCGCAGGGGCAACCCGCACGTTTTCGACCAACGTAGCAAAGTAAGCTGGGCACATGCCAGCTTCTGTAACCTGCACTTTCAGACTGCTAGTCAGACTATCAGTAGGATTACTGGTTAAATTTTTATCCCCAGAAACGAGCGAAACAGGGGTAACTGTGGGTAAGTTAAGTACAGCGGTAGTTAAAGCAGCTACTTCTCGGGCGATCCCCACCATGCTTAAAGCATCGGCGCGGTTCGCAGTGGAAGAAAGATCTAAGATCACATCATCCAAACCGAGCAATGGCCCAACTGGCGCACCCACCTGGGGTGCATTGGTAGCTCCCACTTCTGCAAAGATATGAATGCCTGCCGATTCTTTGGCCAAACCAACTTCCGCTAAAGAACAAATCATTCCTGACGAGTCTTCGCCGCGCAGCTTTGCTGGCTTGATCTTTAGGTCAATCACCGGCAAATAAGCACCAATCTTAGCCACTGGCACATAGATTCCTGCTCGGACATTGGCCGCACCGCACACAATCTGCACTGGTGGATTTCCATCACCCAGTTCTACAGTGCAAATGCTGAGCTTATCGGCATTCGGATGGGGCACTTTACTGAGTACCTGCCCGACTACCACCCCCTCAGCCCACTGGCGGCGGTCTTCGATCGACTCCACTTCAAATCCGGCCATAGTCAGAACTTCTGCCAAAGCCGTTGGAGAGAGAGTAATCTCGACTAACTCGTTCAACCAATTCAGGGAAATATGCATATGAGGAAAAAATGGCTCTAAAAGCAACCGTAGATGTTCTGCTGCGCCGTCTGCTCTCCGGCGGCTGGTGTAATTATAGCTAAACTCGCCCCAGAGTTCAGATCTGTCTGAACTATGCTTTCCTGACTGGTGCTTTAGCACTTGCAGCTTGTAGTACTTTGAGTGCTACTGGTTAGTAGGATATGATAAAGATAGCCCGTACCATACAATGACTTGGCATCAAGTCTGATTGTAAGAAAATGATTTTGACCGCTCCTTCAACCCCCAACCTGATTTGGTGATGCTCGATGAGCTATTGCGTAACCCCCGACTGTACTAAACCTAAAAATCTGCCCGATGCGTTCCTTTGCCAAGCCTGTGGTGCTCGGCTGCTGGTGCGCAATCGCTATCGCGCCACCAAGTCTCTCGGCCAAGGTGGCTTTGGTGCCACCTTTGCTGCCATTGATATGTCTTTGCCCGGAGAACCGGTCTGTGTGCTAAAGCAACTGCGCCCCAGCAACAACCATGAAAAGTTCTTAAAAATGGCGCGTGAGCTGTTTGAACGGGAAGCTCGTACTCTGGGCAAAATTGGCAACCACCCCCAAGTGCCCCGTCTGCTGGACTATTTTGAAGAACGCCAAAGCTTTTACTTGGTGCAAGATTTTGTCAGTGGTCACACTTTGCATCAAGAAGTGCGCAAGCAAGGATTATTTAATGAGCAAAAAATCGAAAAATTCTTGGTAGAAATTTTGCCCGTGATTCACTACGTTCACAGCAAAGAAGTGATTCACCGCGATATCAAACCCGCCAACATTATTCGTCGTGACCAAGATGAAAAGCTGGTGCTGATCGACTTTGGCGCGGTCAAAAATGAAGTTAGCCAAATTGGTGATGCTGATCAGGGCAGTGGTGCCAATACCCAGTTTGCAGTAGGAACTTCGGGCTACGCTCCTCCTGAGCAATTGGCGATGCGTCCGACTTTTGCTAGTGATATTTATGCCTTAGGTGTCACCTGCATTTACCTAATGACCGGCAAGTCACCCAAGGATATTGAGCATCACGAGAAAACTGGTGAAATGCTGTGGCAGCAATATGTGCAGTTGTCTCCATCGCTGCTGTCGATTCTGGTCAAAATGCTAGAGCCTTCGGTTAAACACCGTTTCCAATCGGCAGAACAAGTATTGCGTTCTTTAGAGCTAGCAGCTAAGCCGTTAGTACAAGTTGGTGCGCCACCAGCCGGTCGATCGGCTCCCCCACCACCACCGATCAGTCATGATCCGAGAATGTCGAATCCTCCGGCTCAAAAGCTGGCTGATACGATCCGCAAGAACCGAGAAAAAGCTGGCAATAGCGCGATCGATCTGAATGCTGCTACCGAAGTAGTCGGAAATCCATCTGCCCAAAGGCCATCGGCTCCCACCCACATGGATGCCAGTACTTTAGTTAGGTCTTATCAGCGTGGCCAAAGATCTTTTAATGATCTCACGATCAGCGGTCTCAATTTGCCAAAAGTGCAGCTTGTCAAATGTACCTGGGATAACTCAGACTGTAGTGGTTGCAATTTCCAAAATGCTACATTGGGTGGCGGTAAGTTTAGTAAAACTAATTTTACTGAGACAACTCTACGCGGTGCAGATCTAAGTCAAAGTCAATTTGCTTCGGCCAATTTGCAAGCAGCCGACTTACGTGGTGCGAACCTCAGCAACTGCCAATTTAGCAATACCAATTTGAAAGGTGCTAATCTCTGCGGTGCCAATTTGAAGGGTGCCAAAATTAGCGATGAACAGTTGGCAATGGCTAAAACAAACTTCTTGACCATTTTCCCCAACGGTAAACGCGGCGGTTTTTGGTAATCGATCGCTGCACTAGTTGAGGACGACACAGTTATTAGACAGTCGAAAAATATGCAGATAGCCATTAGCTATACTGCAATTTTTCGTGGTCTTTTGTTGATGAAGTTTAGAAAATTCAGCTTATACCATATTTTAGGTGTCAACATGTCAGCCCATTATCTGATATTTATCGCTCAATCAGTAATCCCCGGTGGCGCAGATCCAAATAGCTCGATCGATAACATAGTCGGCATTTTCACCAATTGCATCCAAATTATCTATGGCTAAGATTGCGATGATAAACAAGGAAGGTCGATCGATTGCTATGATATCCCGAGAATCCCTCTGGTGCTTGATATGACTGCCGACCTGCCAACCCAATACACCGCCCAAGAAACCGAAGCCAAATGGCAGCGCCACTGGGAAAGCCAGCAGACCTATCGGGCTGACTCTAACGCCAGCGGTGATCCTTTCTGCGTGGTGATTCCACCACCGAACGTTACGGGCAGTTTACACATGGGTCATGCCTTCGAGAGCGCCCTGATTGACCTATTGGTGCGCTATCGACGGATGACCGGTCGAAACACTCTTTGGGTGCCAGGGACAGACCATGCCAGCATTGCAGTGCAAACTATTTTAGAAAAACAGCTTAAGGCTGAAGGGACAACCAGAGCCGAAGTTGGACGTACCGAGTTCTTGAACAAAGCTTGGAAATGGAAAGAAGAATCGGGCAGCACGATCGTTGGTCAACAGCGCCGGTTAGGAATTTCGGTAGATTGGTCGCGGGAGCGCTTTACTTTAGATGAAGGCTTAAGTAAAGCTGTGCTTACGGCATTTACCCAGCTTTACCAAGAAGGCTTAATTTATCGCGGCAATTATTTAGTTAACTGGTGTCCGGCTTCCCAGTCGGCGGTTTCAGACTTAGAGGTAGAAAACAAAGAAGTTAATGGTAGTCTCTGGCACTTTCGCTATCCGTTTAGTGATGGCTCTGGTTATATAGAAGTCGCTACTACTCGCCCTGAAACTATGCTGGGGGATACGGCAGTGGCGGTGAATCCAGAAGATCCTCGCTATCAGAGTTCGATCGGCAAAACCCTGACATTGCCTTTAGTAGGCCGGGAAATCCCAGTGATTGGTGATGACACCGTAGAAATGGAGTTTGGCACCGGCTGTGTAAAAATCACTCCCGCTCACGACCTCAACGACTTTGCTATGGGTAAGCGTCACAACCTGCCAATGATCAATATTTTGAACAAAGACGGCAGCATTAACGAAAATGGTGGCGACTTTGTGGGTCAAGATCGGTTTGTGGCGCGGCGGAACGTGGTGGCGGCACTGGAGGCTGCTGGGAATTTAGTGAAAATTGAAGAATACAAGCACACGGTGCCCTATAGCGATCGAGGTAAAGTACCGGTTGAACCTTTACTTTCGACCCAATGGTTTGTCAAAATTCGCCCAATGGCCGATCGATGTTTAGATTACTTCGATAATCACAACTCTCCGCGCTTTGTGCCCGATCGATGGGGCAAGGTTTACCGGGATTGGTTGGTGAAGTTAGATGATTGGTGTATTTCTCGGCAGCTCTGGTGGGGTCATCAAATTCCGGCTTGGTATGCAGTGAGCGAAACTGGCGGCGAGATTCTGGACCACACGCCTTTTGTGGTGGCCGCCAACGAAGCAGATGCCAAAGTCCAGGCTAGCCAAAAATTTGGCGACAGCGTAGAAATTCGCCAAGATCCAGACGTGCTAGATACTTGGTTCTCATCAGGACTATGGCCTTTTTCGACTCTGGGCTGGCCAGAGAAAACCGTTGATTTGGCGAAGTACTATCCCACTTCTACCCTAGTTACTGGCTTTGATATTATTTTCTTCTGGGTAGCCAGAATGACGATGATGGCTGGGCATTTTACCGGCCAGATGACGTTTCAAGACGTCTATATCCATGGTTTGGTGCTAGATGAAAAGGGCAAAAAAATGTCTAAATCTGCTGGTAATGGTATTGATCCGCTGTTGATGATCGAAAAATATGGTACTGATTCTCTGCGCTATGCTTTGATCAGAGAAGTCGTTGGGGCTGGTCAAGATATTCGGTTCCAGTACGATCGAAAGGCGGATGAATCGGAAATTGTAGAAACTAGTCGTAATTTCACTAATAAGATTTGGAATGCGGCGCGGTTTGTAATGATTAACCTAGAAGGGAAAACTCCGGCGCAGTTGGGGCTGCCGGTGCAACTTGAGTTAGTCGATCGATGGATAATTTCTCGGTTTGAGCGCTGCGCCATTCAAACCAATGAATATATTAACAACTATAGTTTTGGTGAAGCAGCCAAGCTTCTCTATGAGCTGTTTTGGGGTGATTTTTGTGATTGGTATATTGAGCTGGTCAAGTCGCGTCTATTGCCAGAAGCCCAAATCGATAGCAAGTTATCGGCACAGCGCACCTTAGCCTATGTTCTAGATGGGGTTTTGAAGCTGCTGCATCCTTTTGTGCCCCATATTACGGCAGAAATTTGGGAGACCTTGACGGCTAATCCTGGAACTGATGTTTCGTTGATGGCTTATCCGGTGGGCCGTAAAGAGTCGATCGATCCTCAGTTAGAACAAGAGTTTGATCTGTTGTTTGCGGTCATTCGCACCATTCGCAACCTGCGGGCTGAGGCCGATATTAAGCCTAGTATCAAGGCCAATATTGTACTGCAAAGTTATAACGCTGAGGAGCGAGCGGCTTTAGAGCGAGCCGCAAGTTATATCCGGGATGCGGGTAAGGTAGATAGCTTAGAGGTAGTGGCTGCCAAAGTGGCTGACAATCGATCGATCGCTGGAGTCGCAGCCACGGTACAGGTTATTCTGCCCCTAACTGGGGTAGTAGATATGGAGGCTTTCAAGGCCAAGTTAGAGAAGAAGCTGGCCAAGTTAGTCAAAGAATCGGAGTCGGCACAGGGACGGTTGAAAAATCCTAACTTTGTCGATCGAGCTTTGCCAGAGGTAGTGCAGGCGGTGAGAGATAGTTTGGTGGAGGTGGAAAAACAAATAGCGATTTTAGCCGATCGAATTGCCAGTCTTTAATTAGGCCAAGATTTTGCGAGATTAACATGAACCATCAAGTCCATCATGTCTCGATCGATTCAAAGTTGTTAGAGCAGGCATTGAATGTAGGGGTGGGTTTATCCAAAATATGGTACGAAGTACAACAAAATCAAATAAAAACCCACCCGCCCCACGAGCAAACGATCGCATACCTCTTTTTCATGGAAATTGCCGGTTATGTTGCATCATTGATTTTTGTGAATTGCGTTAATGTTGATCGATTCTTTAATTCTTTGGTTGATCGGTGTTTTTAATGGGTTGATGCGCGGTGGTTGGCTGGTGAAGGCGGGCGGGTTTTTATTTGATTTTGTTGTACTTCGTAACAGATTTTGGATAAACCCGCCCCTACGTTGATATTTATTGGGGCACCGCGATCAATTTTATGGTTTTGGGGATTGATTGTATTCGATCGGATGGATAATAATAACACTGTTCAACTACAAAATTTTAGAAAAAATTGATCGTGAACCCATACCCAGATCTGCTTGCTCTCCCCCAACCTGCCCCATCTACAGTAATTTTTTTGGATGCAGTCGGTACCATTATTGGTGTCAAAGATGGAGTTGGTGAAATTTATAGCGAATTTGCCAGCAAATTTGGCGTGGAATGCGACCCAGCTCAAATTAATTCCGCTTTTTATCAGGAATTTAAAGCTGCTGAACCCTGTGTGTTTGTGGGAGTACCCAGCGCCGAAATTCCCCAGCGAGAATACCAATGGTGGCGAGCGATCAACCAAGGCACCTTCACTCGTTTGGGCAAAATTCAAGATTTTAGTGATTTTGATGGTTTCTTTAGTGCCGTTTATGCCTACTTTGCTACCGCTGCTGCCTGGGAGGTTTATCCAGATACTTTGGTGGCGCTCGATCGATGGCAGCAACAAGGTTTCATCTTAGGCATGTTATCGAACTTTGATACCCGTCTGTATGCTGTCTTGGATGCCCTAGATCTGCGCAAATATTTCAGCAGCATCACTATTTCCACCGAAGCCGGAGCAGCTAAGCCATCCCACCTGATTTTTCAGCAGGCTCTCAGTCAGCATAACTGTCTAGCCAGCAATGCTTGGCACATCGGCGACAGCGAATTAGAAGACTATCAAGGAGCCACAGCAGCGGGTTTAAAAGCTTGGTTATTAAAGCGAGATTAAGATCAAGTAAAATCGCTAATCCTGAGATCCCAACATCTGATACCGTTGTAGCATCCTCCGCTGACGACTGCCTCTATGCGTGTAGCCATTTTTACCGAGACTTTTTTGCCCAAAGTAGATGGCATTGTCACCCGTTTGCGGCACACGATCGAACATTTGCAGCGGGATGGTCATCAGGTCTGTGTTTTTTGCCCTGACGGTGGATTGAAATCCTACAAAGGAGCGGTCGTTTGTGGAGTGCCCGCTTTTCCGCTGCCCTGGTATCCAGAATTAAAGATGGCTTTGCCGCGACCTTCGATCGGCACTGAGCTACACAAATTTCGACCAGATATTATTCATGTGGTGAACCCGGCAGTGTTGGGCTTGGCAGGAATTTTTTATGCCAAGCAAATGAATTTGCCCTTGTTGGCTTCGTATCATACTCATTTACCAAAGTATCTTCAGCACTATGGTTTGGGGGCTTTAGAAGGACTGTTGTGGGAATTATTAAAACTAGGACACAATCAGGCGGCGCTGAATCTTTGTACTTCGACAGTGATGGTAAAAGAACTATCAGAGCACGGCATTGAGCGCACCGATTTGTGGCAGCGAGGCGTGGATACCGAAACCTATCATCCTAGCTTAGCTACTAATGAGATGCGCGATCGGCTTAGTCAGGGTCATCCCACAGCTAGCCTGTTGCTCTATGTGGGTAGATTGGGTGCCGAGAAAGAGATTGAGCGAATTAAGCCTGTTTTAGCGGCCATTCCAGGGGCGAGGCTGGCGATCGTCGGGGATGGCCCTCATCGAGAGCAGTTGGTAGCCGAGTTTGCTGGGACGCCCACTCATTTTGTGGGTTATTTGGAGGGCAAGACGTTGGCCAGTGCTTATGCTTCTGCCGATGCTTTTATCTTCCCTTCTCGTACCGAAACTTTGGGGTTGGTGTTACTAGAAGCCATGGCGGCTGGTTGTCCGGTGGTGGCAGCTCGATCGGGAGGAATTCCAGATATTGTGACCGATGGCGAGAATGGCTTTTTGTTTGACCCAGCTCAGCCCGATAGCGCGATCGTGGCTACTCAAAATTTGTTGGCTGCCGCCGAACAGCGCCAACAGATTGCTCAGAATGCTCGGGCTGAGGCAGAACGCTGGAGTTGGAGTGCGGCGACCAAACAGTTAGCTGGTTATTATCAGCAGGCAAT
This sequence comes from Synechococcales cyanobacterium, assembly GCA_043721015.1. Lineage (GTDB taxonomy): Bacteria > Cyanobacteriota > Cyanobacteriia > Cyanobacteriales > Chamaesiphonaceae > JAAFHZ01. Next base: position 19,350 of record JAYSRP010000009.1, read on the forward strand.
CGATCAACATTCATAACCAAAACCCGCTCTGGATAACCAGAGCGGGTTTTGGTACTCACTATTTAGCGATTATCCAATGCAGTTCTAGAACTACTTCTTAGCAGTTAAACCGTCCATAGCTTTTATAACACCTTCCAAAGCTCCACCAGCAGCCTTGGTATCAGTACCGCCCATAGCAGCAGAGAGCTTAGTAACACCAGCGTCGATCGCTGCATACTTGTCACCAGCCAAAGGTTGGATTTTAGGACCGACAGTCTTCCAAACACCTTCAAACTTAGCAAAGTTTGCTTTGGCCTTGTCCATTTTGCCCGCTTTAACATCACCGTTAGCCAATACCAAAGGAGTCTTAGCTTGAGATACTAAAGGTGCTAGTGCAGCAGTTGCAGCAGCTCCGGTCAAAGTTTTACCGCCAGCATCAACAGCCTTACCACCAGCTTCGACAGCTTTACTGCCAGCATCAACGGCCTTACCGCCAGCCTCAACGGCTTTATTACCAGCCTCAACAGCCTTATCCTTAACTGCATCACCGCCGCCGCAGCTAGCCAAAGTACCAGTCAAAGCCACTAAAAGAACAGCAGCTACCACGTTATTTTTAATAGACATAAAATTCTTGAACTCACAAACACTACCTCTCGATTATAGAACAGGAATGTTCAAGGTGTGTAAAATTACCTAGGTGGAATACCCGCTGGGGTCTTCCACACCTTGTCTGTCGCCAAAAGTATCAGTGAATTTACGATCTATTTGCCCTTTGCAGTAGCCTTGGCTTGTTTGGCTGCTTTTTTTGCAGCCTGTTCGTCGGCTAGCCGCTGTTGTTTGGCCGCCTCTTTTTCCTCGGCGATTTTGTCCAAGTAATAATGGTAATCACCTAAGTAAACTCGGAACTCGCCATCGCGGATTTCTACGATTTTGTTGGCTACTTGGGATATGAAATATCGATCGTGAGATACAACTAAAGCAGTACCGTCGTAGTTTTTCAGAGCATCTTCCAGCATTTCTTTGGCTGGGATATCTAAGTGGTTTGTTGGCTCATCTAAGATCAACAAATTGAAAGGATTCAATAGCATCTTAGCCAAAGCCAACCTCGCTTTTTCACCACCACTAAGCGATTCAACTTTTTTGTACACGCTGTCACCACTGAACAAAAAGCGACCTAACAGAGTCCGAACTTCTTCGTTTGTCCATTCGGGGACTTCATCATGGATGGTAAACATCACGGTTTTGTCTAAGTCCAGCGCCTCGGCCTGGTTTTGCTCGAAGTAGCTGGGTAGTACTTGGTGTTGACCCAAAGAAATTTCGCCTTCGGTGGGAGTCTCGCTGCCCATGATCATTTTTAATAGAGTAGATTTACCGGAGCCATTCGGGCCTAAGAAAGCAATCCGATCGCCCCGTTCAATCAATAGATCAGCACCCAAGAACAAAATCTTGTCGCCGTAGGTATGCACCAAGTTCTTGATTTCTACTACTTCCCGACCGCTCCGAGGAGCGGGGGGAAAGCGGAAGTGCAGAGTGCGCATTCCGCCCACTGGTGCTTCGATCCGCTCAATTTTATCGAGCTGCTTTTCTCTACTCTTGGCCTGGGTACTGCGAGTGGCACTGGCGCGGAATTTTTCCACGAAAGCCTGTTGTTTTTCTAGCTCTTTTTGCTGGCGTTCAAAAGCGCTGAGCTGCGCCATTTCGTTCTCAGCTTTTACATTTAAGTAGGTGCTGTAATTGCCCAGGTAGCTTTGAGAAACACCGCGCTCGGTTTCGACTATTTGGTTGCAGAGCCGATCGAGGAATTCTCGGTCATGAGAGACAATTACCATCGGGGTTTCCAGCTTGCGCAGATAGTTCTCTAACCACTCGATGGTTTCTAGGTCTAAATGGTTGGTAGGTTCATCTAGCAGCAATAGATCTGGGCTTTGCAGCAAGATTTTGGCCAAACTCATCCGCATTTGCCAGCCGCCGCTAAAAGCGCTAACTAATCGATCTCCGTCTTCCGATTCAAAGCCCATTTCGGGCAAGATTTTATCAATTTCGGCTTCCAGGGCATAGCCGTTCAAAGCTTCATACTGCCGTTGCAGCTTGTCCATTTTGTTCAGAATTTTGTCTAGCTCTGCGGGAGTGGCGACTTCGAGCTGGCGATGGATTTCATTGAGAGCGGCATGAGCTTCGTTAGCGGCACCAAAGGCTTGCCATAGCTCTTCTTTAACTGTGCGGGTGCTATCTACTTCAAATTCTTGGCTGAGGTAGGCAATATGCAGGCTGGACGGACGAATAATTTCACCGGTAGTTGGTTCGGTCTTGCCCGCAATAATCTTGAGCTGGGTAGACTTACCGGCACCATTGACTCCCACTAG
>JAYSRP010000010.1:0-7972 GCA_043721015.1 Synechococcales cyanobacterium
CGTCTAGAGGCACCCTTGACAGTTGCCTTTAATAGCGTTGATGGCTATCGAGCCGGAGTTATTAAGAATCTCTGTGGCTTTAGCCCTGAGAGTGTCAAAGCAGATGCTTTATAACCATTTGGCGAACAGTATCACAATCCTGAAAACACTGGATGGCAATGTCATGGTTTGCTGACATGCCGGGATAACGAAATTCAACTGCATAAGTTGTTAAAGCATCCAAAGTTGGGCGCAGAGTTTCCCAGGTTGGTTCAACATGCAAAAATAAATCTAAAAGCTTAGTGAGATCGTGAGTTTTGTTAAATGCAATGTTTTCTTCTTGCAGACAGGCTTTCAGGTATTTTTCTACACACTGCTGGCCATGGAAGCAAACTGCATCATAGTTGGGTCTTTCTCGGACTTGCAGCTCCCGTTGAGCAGTAGCAAAATCGCCTTCTGCCTTATCAATCCACTCTTGCGTAATCGGCTTCATACAGAACCTTGCCTCTGGTAATAATGTCTTGAATAAAAAAATCTCCCATTTCTAGGCGCTGTTGAATTTGTGTGGGGGTACGTGCCATTAAATCCAGTGAAAAGGGGTAGTTCATCTGTTGACGAATAGAGATAGCTTTTTGTACTGGCATTTCCTCAAATGGCAAAATCACCAACAGATCTACATCTGAGTCTTCGTCTGGTTGGCCATAAGCATAGGAACCAAACAGGATGATTTTTTCAGGCTGAAACTTGGCAACAATTTGCTCACTGAAAGCCTCGATTTGGCTAAGAGCAATCATAATTACCTCTCTCTAAAAAGCTTTTGTCATTATACCAAGATCTTAATACAGACCGTAGAAGGTGATTATCATTTTTCACAAGATGTGCAAAGTTTTTCATCTCCTAATCTGCTCCCAGGCCTAATTGTTATACTGCTTTTGATAGGTAATTTTATTCTTGTTAGTTGATTTACAGCTTCAGCAAGATATAGTACCTCACATCTAGCAGAGACCTCTTGATGAGTTACTGGTACAAAGGCGAATGGAATGATGCCGTGAATTTGTCGATCGCCTTCGATGATCCAGGCTTGCTTTATGGTGCCACTGTTTTTACCACCTGTCGGGTTTACGAAAAATCCTTGGATCATCCTCTAACTTTATGGACAGCACATCAAGCAAGACTGACGAATAGCTTGGTGTCTCTAAGCTGGACTTTGCCGATCTGGGAGCAGGTAGAGCAAGGGATTCATGAAGTAATCCAGCATTCGCCTGATCGACCAATTATTCGCATCACCATTTTTCCTGATGGGCGGGAGCTGATTTTTGGCCGAGAATTGCCCGCCGAACTAGCTCAGCGACAACAGCAGGGAATTGTGGCCAAAGTGGTGCAGGGCTTTGATCGATCACTCCCCACTCACAAAACCGGCAACTACCTGGCTCCTTGGTTAGCCAAACAGCAGGTTTCCCCTGCCGCCGAAGCAATTTTGGCCGATGTTACAGGTCGCTGGTTAGAAACTAGTACTGGCAATTTATGGGGTTGGGACGGAGAAAAATTTTATAGCCCATCGATCGACAGCTTGGCGGGAATCGCCCGCACCCATTTAGTTCAATGGCTGCAAACTCAGGGCAGAATAGTAGATGAGCAACCTTGGGATTTAGATGTAATCGATCGCTTTGTTGGTCTGGCCTACAGCAACTCTGTAGTGCAGCTCGTGCCCATTCATACCGTGATTTCGGTCACTCGTACCAGGCACTATCCCCAACCTAATTTTTCAGCGCTTACCCCAGCATTTTTAGGCTTTTCTGGGCGATTTTACGGAAAACCGTAAAAAAACTTGGGCAGAAGGTAGCGCGGGAAATGAGAGAAGCGTTAACATAAGTTAATAACAACCAAGAAAGCTTAATAATCACCCGATTTAACAGCAGCATAATATTAGGAGAAGACTCAGCGTGAATAAACGATGGAAGAGCGCAGGACTGTATGTATTACTGGCTATAGTAGTAATCGCCGTAGCCACCACCTTCTTTGAGCCTCGTCCCCAAGCTCAGAAGACTGTCCAGTACAGCGAATTTATTAGTAAGGTCAAGGCTCACGAAATTAGCCAAGTCGGCATCAGTTCCGATAAAACTCGGGCTGTCTTCAGCAATCCTCAAGACAACGTGCGGGTACTAGTAAGCTTGCCGAACGATCCTGGTTTGTTTGATATTTTGACCGATAACAAAGTAGACATCGTCGTGCAGCCTCAGCCCGAAGAAAGCGTTTGGTTCAGAGCGCTCAGCACTTTGTTCTTGCCTGTACTGTTGCTGGTGGGCATCATCTTCCTTTTCCGTCGTGCCCAAAATGGTCCCGGTAATCAGGCCATGAACTTTGGTAAATCTAAAGCCAGAGTTCAAATGGAGCCAAACTCTCAGGTTACTTTCAGCGACGTGGCCGGTATTGACCAAGCCAAGCTGGAATTGACTGAAGTTGTAGACTTCTTGAAAAACGCTGACAGATTCACTGCTTTGGGTGCCAAAATTCCTAAAGGCGTATTGCTGGTCGGTCCGCCTGGAACCGGTAAAACTCTATTGGCTAAAGCAGTAGCCGGTGAAGCTGGTGTACCGTTTTTCTCTATCTCTGGTTCTGAATTTGTCGAAATGTTTGTGGGTGTGGGTGCTTCCCGTGTTCGGGACTTGTTTGAACAAGCCAAGTCTCAGTCTCCTTGCATCGTATTTATCGATGAAATTGACGCAGTTGGTCGCCAGCGTGGCGCTGGCATGGGCGGTGGTAACGATGAGCGCGAGCAAACTCTGAACCAATTGCTGACCGAAATGGATGGTTTTGAAGGTAACACTGGCATTATTATTATTGCCGCTACCAACCGTCCAGATGTCTTGGATTCGGCGCTGTTACGTCCCGGTCGTTTCGATCGGCAAGTAGTAGTTGATCGCCCAGACTTTGCTGGTCGCTTAGAAGTGATGCAGGTTCATGCTCGTGGCAAGACTCTTTCTAAGGATGTGGATCTCGAAAAGATTGCCCGTCGGACTCCTGGTTTTACTGGTGCAGATTTGTCTAACCTGTTGAACGAAGCGGCTATTTTGGCAGCTCGTCGCAACCTCACCGAAATCTCTATGGACGAAGTGAACGATGCGATTGATCGGATTATGGCAGGTCCTGAGAAGAAAGACCGGGTGATGAGCGAAAAGCGCAAGACTTTGGTGGCTTACCACGAAGCTGGTCATGCCTTGGTTGGTGCTTTGATGCCCGACTATGACCCTGTGCAAAAAATCAGTATCATTCCGCGCGGTCGTGCCGGTGGTTTGACTTGGTTTACTCCTAGCGAAGAAAGATTAGAATCTGGCCTATATAGCCGTTCTTATCTGCAAAACCAGATGGCTGTGGCTCTGGGCGGTCGGATTGCTGAAGAAATTATCTTTGGCGATGAAGAAGTTACTACCGGTGCTTCTAATGACTTACAGCAAGTTGCTCGCACTGCTCGGCAGATGGTGACTCGCTTTGGAATGAGTGAAAAGCTTGGTCCAGTGGCCTTAGGCCGTCAGCAAGGCAGCATGTTCATGGGTAGAGATATCGCTAGCGAGCGCGATTTTTCGGAAGAAACTGCTTCGATGATTGATGAAGAAGTCAGCGATTTAGTTGCTGTAGCTTACAAGCGGGCGAAAGAAGTCCTGGTTGGTAACAAGCACGTGCTCGATAAGCTGGCTACTATGCTGGTAGAAAAAGAGACTGTGGATTCCGAAGAGTTATCACAGTTGTTAATTGCTAGTGAAGTGAAGATGGCACCGATCGTCTAGTTCTTTTCTGGGATGGTTGAGGGTCGCCAAATCTACCCCGCTGCTTTCATCGTTGATTTTAAGAAGGCCGGTCAATATTTGATCGACCTTTTTTGCTATTTTTGAATGAACAGTGCCTTAAATCTACTTCTGCATCAACGCTTCCCCGATTCAGTATTAATGAGTGATGAAAAAATTATTAATTTTGGGAGGAACTGGCGATGGTCAGCAATTGGCTGTTGCTACTCAGCAAATTTCTGGGTTGACAGTAATTTCTTCATTGGCAGGACGCACTCAGCAGCCTGTTTTACCCACTGGTCAAGTGCGCACCGGAGGATTTGGCGGTGAGCAAGGACTAATTGATTATTTACGAGATCACCAGATTGATCTGGTGATCGATGCCACTCATCCTTTTGCCCGCCAGATTTCTGAAAATGCAGCGGCGGCTGTAGCAGTTTTGGATCTACCGTTTTTAATTTTTGAGCGATCGGCTTGGTCTGCCACTCCAGCCGATCGCTGGTTAGAAGTTCCCGACCATATTACTGCTGCTGAACTTCTGCCTAAGTTGGCACAGCGGATCTTTTTAACTATTGGGCGGCAAGAAGTAGGCAGCTACGCTCATTTGACAGACCGATGGTTTTTAATGAGATCGATCGATCCACCAGATCCCATTACCATGCCACCCGGAGAATTATTGTTGGCCAAAGGGCCATTCGAGATTGCCGCTGAACGAGAGTTACTGCTGAAACACCAGATTCAGGCGATCGTCAGTAAAAACAGTGGCGGCTCGGCTACCTACGCCAAAATTGTGGCAGCCCAAGAATTGGGCTTGCCAGTGGTCATGATTCAGCGTCCTCCAGCTCTTGACGGAGACCGGGCGACTAACTTGAAACAGGCGATCAAATGGCTGCAAAGCCAACTAGATTACTCGACTGTTTCGTCTTTCTGATTTTTATTTACACCTGGACGCTTGAACTTGCTAGCGGGCTGGAAGTTTTCTTCTGGTACTCCCACTAGGGCTTGATTCATAAACCTGCGCCAAATAGGCGCAGCGTAAGTACCACCACTCACCCCTTTACCCAGTGGTTTGTAATTGTCTTTGCCAATCCAGATTGCGGCGGAGAGTTGCGGCACAAAGCCCACAAACCACACATCACGCTCCGAAGAGGTTGTACCGGTTTTACCAGCCGCTGGTCGCCCGATCGCTGCCTCATGACCAGTACCACCGCTGCCATAAATTACTGATTCCATTGAGCTGGTGATTTGTGCCGAAGCCCAAGAATCTAGCACCTGTTTGCGGTTGCCTTTTTCGGGAGAATGGTCGAGTAAGATATTGCCCTCACTGTCACTTACCCGCACAATGCTGGTAGTAGAAGACTGCGAAGCATTACCCACTGCCGGAAACTCTGATTGCCAGCCCGCTGCTCCAAAGGTGGCGAATCCTCCGGCCATTTCCATTGGTGAAAGGTCGGTTGCTCCGAGTGGTAAGGAGACTACTGGCTCTAGTGGACTGCGGATGCCTAGGGTGCGACAGGTTTGAATTACTTTATCTAAACCTACTGCTTTACCCATTTTGACGGCGGGAATGTTGGCCGACATTTTTAGAGCTTGGCGGATGGTGATGGCTCCGGAGTAGCCGCCTGCATAGTTTTTAGGTGCATAGTAGCCGTCACCATCTCGATATCTAACGGGGCTGTCGTAGACGATCGATTCTGGGGAGTATTTACCGGTGGCAAAAGCGGTGTAGTAAACAAAGGGCTTAAACGAAGATCCGGGCTGGCGACGGGCATCGGTAGCGCGGTTAAAGCTGCTCTTGTTGTAGTCGATACCGCCCACCATTGCTTTCACAAAGTGGGTGCGGGGATCTACTGCGGCTAGGGCGATCTGGAAATCTTGCCCATAGGATTTGCCAACACTGCTAATTAGCTCTTCAGCATCTCGTTGAAATTTGTAATCGACGGTGGTTTGAATCCGCATTCCGCCTTTGCGCACAGTTTCTCGACCAAATTTTTGATTGAGTTCATCAATCACGGCTTCGGTGACAAATGGCAATTTACTGCGCTGCCAGGCTTTTATTTTACCAATCTTAATTTTGTAGGCTCGGGCTTCTTTGTCTTGAGCATCGGTAATCCAGCCTAATGAGCGAAGCCTGGTCAGGACTTCTCGCTGCCGAATCTGAGATTTTTTCAGATTGACAAATGGGCTCCAGCGCTCCGGTGACTGAATCAAACCAGCCATCAGCGCTCCTTCGGCTAAGTTTAAATCTGAGGCATGTTTACCAAAGTAGGTTTGGGCAGCAGTTTCGGCTCCATAGTTGTTGTGTCCCCAATACACTTGGTTCATGTACATTTCTAGAATTTTTTCTTTGCGGAAAACCTGCTCTAGCCTAATTGACAGTACCGACTCGGCTAACTTCCGGGTGAACTCCCGTTTTTGTGACAAAAACAAGTTCTTGATTAACTGCATGGTGATCGTCGAACCACCTTCACTGACTCCGCCTTTATTGAGGTTGGCGACCAAGGCTCGACCAATACCGGTGGCGTTGATCCCTTGGTGAGTAAAAAAGTGACTGTCTTCGATCGCCAGCAAAGACATCTTCAAATTAGGCGAAATACTATCCAGGGGCACCACTTCCCGGTTGGCTTCATCATGCAAGCTGGCAAGCTGAGTCCCTTTGACATCGTAGATATAAGTGGTTTCGGTGGGCACATAGTCTTTCAGCACCCGCACATCGGGCAGGTTTCTAAAGCTCATGGCCAAGCCAACTAAGCCCCCAGCAATCAGGGCGCTAATGAGCATGGTGGCACCTAATACGGTGCCGCCAGCAATTTTGAGTGTGCCGCCTACAAAGTTGCCAATGGTATGCGGCTCTTTCTGTTGAGGGAGTTTTTTGTCCTTCGAGGCTGTAGAAGACACGCTAGGTTGCTCTCAGAAATTCAATGGTGGGTTTGATAAGAAGCAGTTAATAGATTCTCTTGCGCCAGTGGCTAGAGCTTTTAGCTAGTATCTCTATAGATGATAGTAGAGCTATCAGCTACTAGATGATCGGCTTCCATTATACTTGTGTTCTGCGGAGTTTAGCCGTCCTGATGAATCGATCGAAATTTCACCACAATATCTTACTGGCAATATTTCACTGACAATGATGAATAATAACTCTACTAGCTTAGATTGGCTACTGCGCGGCACAGTGGAAATATTCCCAGATCGCACTCCCGATCGATCGAATACTGAACCTGCCCAGCAGCAGGAAAATTTGGGTGCGTTGTTAGAGCAGGTACAGCGGCCACTCCGAGTCAAGTTGGGCATCGATCCTACTGGGACTGATATTCATTTGGGTCATAGCATTCCTTTTCGTAAGCTGCGGGCTTTTCAGGATGCTGGCCATCAGGCAGTGTTGATTATTGGTGACTTTACGGCGCGGATTGGTGATCCGACTGGTAAGTCGGAGGTGCGCAAGCAGTTGACCGATGAGCAGGTAAAGGTGAATGCTCAGACTTATTTGGCACAGCTTCAGCCGGTGTTAGATTTTGCGCCCGATCGACTAGAGGTGCGCTATAACTCAGAATGGCTGTCTGGCTTAGATCTGGGCAAAATCTTAGAATTACTCTCCACAATGACTGTAGGGCAGATGTTAGCTAAGGAGGGTTTTGCTAACCGCTATACTCAAGAAACCCCAATTTTTCTTCATGAGTTTCTTTACCCGTTAATGCAGGGCTACGATTCGGTAGCGGTGCAGGCCGATGTCGAAATTGGCGGAACCGATCAAAAGTTTAACTTGGCGGTGGGACGCGATTTACAGAAGCATTTTGGTCAGCAGCCGCAGTTTGGTTTATTGATGCCCATTTTGTTAGGGACTGATGGGGTGCAAAAGATGTCTAAGTCGCTGCATAATTATGTGGGAATGAATGAAGACGCTTTGAGTATGTATGCCAAGTTAGAGAAAACTCCCGACAGCATTATTCAAGACTATTTTACGCTGCTGACTGATTTGCCCTTAGACCAAATTCCATCAAATCCTCGAGATGCTCAGAAGCTGTTGGCAACGACAATCGTGAGTCAGTATCATGGAGCGGCAGCGGCGACCAGTGCCCAGCAAGATTCGATCGCCCTAGTTGGCGGTGGTGCGGTGGCGGGCGATAGTATTCCTGAGTTTAATTTGACTGAAGCCGTTTTTCCACTGCGGGTGTTTCAGCTTTTGGCGGTGAGTGGGCTGTGTAGTGGTAGCA
>JAYSRP010000011.1:0-3806 GCA_043721015.1 Synechococcales cyanobacterium
ATCGTGCGGGGTATGAAGATCCCTCGGGTAGCAGCGCAGCCTTTGTTACGTCAGCAGTTAGAGGCGATCGATCAAGCCACTCTTCACGCCATGCTGCGCCAAGTAGATCCCAACACCAAGATTCACGGCAACGATCGCAATCGCACTCTACGGGCGCTAGAGGTTTTTTATGTAACCGGTCGATCGATCACCAGTCAGCAGGGCGAAGCACCACCTAGCTATCGAATCATTCAAATTGGTCTAGATTGCCCTGGCCTAGAACAGCGTATTCAACAGCGCGCCAGACAGATGATTGAGCTGGGCTGGGAACAAGAAGTACAAGATTTAATTGCTAAATATGGTTGGGATCTGCCCAATTTAGATACTTTGGGCTATGCAGAAATGCGTCAGTATCTGCGGGGAGAAATTAGTTTGGCAGAGGCGATCGAGCTAACTATTCTTCATACTCGCCAGTTTGCTAAACGCCAGCGCACTTGGTTTCGGGGGATTCCTGAGATTATTTGGTTAAATAGTGAAGATCCTGATTTGCTGGAGCAGGCAATCGCTTTGCTTCCATAAATTAATATTTAGGACATTTTATTTTGGTAATTGGACGAGAAATACTCACCCCAGCACTACCCAACGGAGAACTGATTTTCGGGTTAAATGAACCATAGACTGTGCCGTCAGAAGTACAGCTTACTGAAACAGGTAGCTTAGGCGGAGCATAAGTAGCCCTAATACTAGTTTTTCCATCTGTAAAGAAATTCCGGACGCTTTGGGCGCGTTCAGACCAAGTTTTTTTTGGTTGAGCCATGGCAGGTGATTGGAATAGTGTTGATATTAATGCTGCTGAGGCCAAACAAGATGCAATGAAGAATTTACGATCGAACATGTCTTTACAGCTCCACGCTAATTTTGCAAACCCGCGATAAAGTTTGTTGTCTTTAAGCCCGGTCTCTTCAGTCTAACTTGAGCTAACTGGCGTTGGCTACCATAGCCGCATATTTCTTGATTATTTTAAACCCTTAGAATTGCTATGTCTGATAAAATACTGAGTATCTAGATACTATTTTGGAGTCTCAATAAACTTTGCTTCCGCAGCAGACCATCGAAGAACAGCTTAGCCTTACTCATGTCCAGGCCGTCACAGGACAAGCTGGAGTCAATATAGCCTACTGTCAATCTGATTATGGGGTTGATGGAACCTTTCGACCTATTGTTGTTCGGGGATCTCGATACATGACTGGAGCTGTAGCTTTAGACTTCCAACTCAAAGCCTCTATCAACTGCATTGTTGAGCAAGAATACATAGCATACGACCTAGAAGTAAAAACCTACAATGACCTGATCGATCGGCGAATCAACCAAGGTGATGCAACAATTCCCTGTATCTTGCTGTTAAAAGTTCTGCCACTTGGCCAAAATAACTGGGTAACAGTCTCTGAAGAATCTTTGAACCTTAACGGTGCCTGCTACTGGGCATATCTCGATGGAGATATGAGCACCAATACAAAAACTGTTAGAATTCGGATACCAAGAGAGCAACTGTTTTCACCAGAATCTTTACAGTGGATGCTCAATAAAACTTCTGTTGGAGCATGGCCATGATTAATCAGCACAATCCATACACAGATTTAAAGCTCCGTAAACAAGACGTGGAAAAATATTTATTGAGTCATGGATGGCAACCGGTAGAGCATTCGTTCAAAAATCTGCAAGTTTTTGACGGTTTGCCAGATGATAATGGCAAGCCCATCCGTTTAGCCATTCCTGCTGCCGATCATTTCCGAGATGCTGATCGCCGTATCTATGAAGCTGTTGAAACCATTGCAGGAGTTGAAGATCGATCGATTGCTGCTGTAACTACTGACATCAAAAGATATCAGGAAATAACAGGTCAGTGGAAGTATTTTGTACGATATCTTCCTGAAGAAGTTGTAGCTGAAGTGATAGCATTGCATAAAAGACTAATTGATGATAAAAAACCTGGCTGGTTGATTCGAGTAAAAATATTATGTCAATTAACTGCTTTGATTTGGGCATTTTATTTTCAGATTAAAATCGACAATCTTCGATCACATTTTAACAATCAAAACATTGATGATAATTAAGGATTTTCGATGATGAAATTACAACAGTTATTACGGGAGAAACGTGAGGAAATCCTCGCCATTGCGGCAAGGCATGGTGCCTCTAATGTACGAGTATTTGGCTCGGTCTCCAGAGGAGAAGAGACGGAGGATAGCGATATAGATCTGCTAGTTGATTATGACTTGCAGCGGATTTCAGCCTGGTTTCCTGGCGGGTTATTGATGGACTTACAAGATTTACTCGATCACAAGGTGGATATCGTAACAGAGCAAGGGTTGAGTCACTTTATTAAAGATCGAGTACTAGCAGAGGCTAAGTCAATATGAATTTAGAAAAAGATCGAGTTTATGCTGCACACATATTGGAGTGTATCGACAAAATCAACCAGTATACAAAGAAAGACAAGCAAAATTTTATTGATGATGACTTAGTTCAAGATGGTGTTTTGCGGCGTTTACAAACAATGGCAGAATCCACTCAGCGGCTGTCTGATGAGCTTAAACAAACTGCTCCAGATGTGGATTGGCGAGCTTTATCAGGTTTTAGAAATGTTTTAGTTCATGATTATCTTAATGGCATTGACCTAAATCGAATTTGGGATATTGTCGATAATTATTTGCCAGTACTCGAAAAAGCAGTTGAAGATATGGTTAGTCAGTTTTTGGAATTGTAAGATAAATTCTCTATACTCATTAGTTGGCCAGATATCAGCACGTTTATTTTGGGGCAGTGGTTCGCACAATAACACGTTGAGGATTAATCACAGATTTTAGCTATCCCAGTCTTCGCCATCGAGAACAGAAAATTCTGTTATTGCTGGATCGTTAGCAAAATCCTCAGCCGTCGCCAACAAATAGGGGGCGATAATTTTTTTGCGTTCAGAGATCGGGAGTTTGGCGATCGCCTGAAGAGATTGGGTGACAAGAGGCACTGTCGAAGTATGGGAATGAAGAGACAAAGAGAATTCCAACACGGCTTCTTGTTGCTGAACAGGAAGCGATCGAACAGATTGAATTATTTGTTGCTCAAGGCTTTGTAACTGGACAGTGCGAAGTTTTCAGTCGTACTTCTGTACTTCTAATGAGATTATCAAGGATCTAGTGGCTGTTGGTCATTACTTTGAGATTGTTGGAACTTAGCTACCAGTAATTTATTTAAAAGTAGACAGGGCTTACTTTTAAATAAAATAGTATCCCGTTGATTTTGGATAGAGAGGCGCACGATCTGTTCACTCGGATAACCATGTTGAGGCAATGTGCGAAACCATACTGGAAAATGCTGCCAAACTTGCTGAGGCATTTCGAGAGCTAACACTTGTAGTAAGCCGATTGCAATGGTATTGAGTGTTACAAAGCGCTCAAAAGCTTCCACTTTCATGGTCACTTGAGCTTGAAACTCCTCAGAGTACTGTGCCAAAGGCAAGTTTTTCGGCCAGCGACAAGTCTTAGGCATTGATTTTAGCCAAAAGCGATAACAAAAACTCCCTAGCAAATGGATCAAGGTGCGAAAAGTAACCTCAATTTTGAAGCGCCAGCAATAGGCTTCAATGACCTGCTGTCCGGTTAAAGTGATATCACTAGATATCAAAATGATTTGCTTTCCACTAGGTAATTGGGACAGAACAAAGAGAAGCAAATCGTAACTACTCAGGCCGTGGGAAAGGATTTGTTCCAAGAAAGACCTGCCGTAGTGCATCAAGGACATCAATGCCTTGTTTTCTTAGAGTCGAAATG
>JAYSRP010000012.1:0-20747 GCA_043721015.1 Synechococcales cyanobacterium
CCAACCAAAACAACCTCCAGCTTCACTTTGATACATTGAGCCGATCGATCGCCCTCAGCCAAGAAATCATCAAAACCCAAGGCAAAGGCCAAATATTCATCGAATTCACCCACGGCTCCAACCTCTACAAATTCCGCACCATCAAAAACCTCACCACCCTCAACATCAGCGAAAGCTTCATCCACTCCAGCGACCAAGTCCTCACCGCAGTCCTCCAAACCGCCCTCCACCAAAAAAACATCACAGCCAGCGAAATCATCCGCAAATTTAGCCTCAGCGAAGAATGCAGCGATGTCTTACTAGAACTCGACCTCATCGCCCAAATAGCCACCGAGACCGCCCAAGGCAACATCTACAACCTCGACCACCTCTTCAGCACCATCAACCACCAATACTTTGCCGGAACCATGAGCAAACCCCGCCTCATGTGGAGCAGCATCTTATCCCACCGCAAACTTGCCCACTATTAACGGACACACGATCGAATAGTCATCAGCAAAATCCTTGACCACGAACGAATCCCCCAATACCTAGTAGAATTTACCCTTTACCACGAACTCCTCCACAAACACCACGGAATTCAGTGGCTGAACGGCAAGTGCATGGTACATACCCCAGAATTCAAACGCAGCGAAAGAAAATTTAGCCAGTTCCAAGCAGCCGAAGCCTTTTTGAAACAAATGGTAGCTGGTTCAGCATCAGATAAACTTTATCCGTAGAAATCACCCCATAGGCTTTGCTAAGATAAGCAGAACCACTGTTTCTTGCAAAGCGTATCATCATGGCTGCTGCCGTCGTCGTCAAAAATCTCCGCAAAAGCTACGGCAGTTCGATCGCTGTCCAGGACGTGTCTTTTGAAGTCAAAGCAGGTGAAATCTTTGGCCTGCTCGGTCCCAACGGAGCCGGTAAAACCACCACCATTCGCTGTCTCTGTACTCTTACTAAGCCCGATGGCGGTGAATTAGAAGTTGCGGGGGTCTCGGTTTTAAAAGACCCTCGATCGGCCAGGAGTAAGCTAGGCTACATCGCTCAAGAAGTCGCTCTCGATAAAGTCCTCACTGGGCGAGAGTTATTGAACCTTCAGGCTGCCATCTATCACTTGCCCAAAGCCATTGCCAACCAGCGCATCGAATTTCTCACCAGCATTTTAGGACTCACCGAATACATCAACAAGAAAACCGGCGGTTACTCTGGTGGCCTACAGCGTCGGCTGGATCTGGCGGCTGGACTGTTGCATCAACCCGAAGTCCTGATTCTAGATGAACCTACTGTGGGCTTAGATATCGAAAGCCGGGTAGTAGTCTGGGATTTCTTACGTCAGCTTAAATCCACTGGCACCACTATTTTGCTCACTAGTCACTATCTGGAAGAAGTAGATGCTTTGGCCGATCGAGTGGGGATTATCGATGCCGGGAAAGTGATTGCCACTGGTACTCCTAGTGAACTAAAAGATCGATTAGGCGGTGAGAGAATCACTTTGCGCATTCGTGAATTTACCACCAGCGCCGAAGCTGACAGCACAAAAGATTTATTAATGCAACTGCCCTTTGTCCAAGATGCCATTATCAACGCCAACCAAGGAAATTCGCTAAATTTAGTAGTGCAAGCTTCTGATGATGCTCTTAGCAAAGTCCAAGCCACTCTCAAATCTGCTGGCTTGCCAGTTTTTGGCATTGCCCAGTCTCGCCCTAGCCTCGATGACGTGTACTTAGCCGCCACTGGCAAAACCTTGATGGATGCAGAAATGGCTACCGCAGGCAGCCGTAACCTCAAGGCCGAAAAGAAACAAAGCATGAAAAACTAACAGGATTGAATTATGACTATCAGCACTTCGCCTAAAACCATTGCCGACTGGCAGCCCCGCGCCGATCAATTACCTCAAACCAGCGCTTTCAGCGACTTTATGCAAGAAACCCTGGGTCTGACTACTCGCTTATTTATCCAGCTAAAACGTCGTCCTAGTACTTTGGTTGCCGGAATTGTGCAGCCGTTAATGTGGCTGCTGTTGTTTGGAGCTTTGTTTCAAAATATTCCGAAAGATTTGTTTGGCACTGATTACGGTCACTTCTTGGGTGCTGGTGTAATTGTGTTTACCGCCTTTGTGGGTGCTTTGAATGCTGGGTTGCCGGTGATGTTCGATCGGGAGTTTGGTTTCCTTAACCGCCTATTGGTGGCTCCTTTGGCTAGTAGGTATTCGATCGTGGCAGCCTCCGCTATCTACATCATTGCTTTGACCTTGCTGCAAGTGGTAGCGATCGTCGGTCTCAGCGCTCTTTTGGGTGCTGGTCTACCAGGATTCAGCGGTGCAGCGATTATTTTACTGGTGGTCTTGTTACTAGTTGTTGGTGTAACGGCATTGAGCCTAGGTCTGACCTTTGCTTTGCCCGGTCATATTGAGCTGATCGCGGTGATCTTTGTGGCCAATTTGCCTCTATTGTTTGCCAGTACTGCTTTGGCTCCGTTATCCTTCATGCCCACTTGGTTACAGACGATCGCCTGTTTGAATCCTTTGAGTTACGCGATCGAACCAATTCGCTACCTCTATACCAATCCACAGTGGCAATGGTCTAGCATTGTTCTTCATGCCCCTTGGGCAGATGTGAGCTTTGGGACTGCACTGCTGGTACTGGCTGGGTTTGCGGTGGTATCGCTGGTGATCATTCAGCCACTATTACGTCGTCGGCTAGCTTAAAATCAGAAGAATTTGGCACTCAAACAATCGTGGGAAAATAAAGCTACCAAACCGACACGCCGATCTTTTTTCTCAATCCCTCTCGAAGTATTGAGGTATTAGGCTCCTATCGATCGAACCAATCGGCAATTTTATGTTGGCGCTTCAAACTAGATAAATGAGTCACCAACTTCGATCGCAAGTCATCATCTTGGTGAGAGTAGAAAATAAAAACATCGATCGCTGCTGGACTGTGCGGAAAAATTGGTGCTGTCATCGAATTCACGGTAATGCTTTGATCGATCGTCTTTTAGCAGTAGTTAATCTGCTCAGAATATATTGATCACCTAGATTATGACCTAAAAACCAGTAGATCGATCAATAATATTTAGAGACGTGCCAACAAGTCTGAGATCGAACACACCAAAAAATTTGCTCCAGCAAAATCTTTAAGATCACGAGTAACAATCACATCAAGCTAGCTGGTGATGGCACAACCTAACTGAATGCCATCTTCAAAGTTTTTAAGACCCTGTCTGAGCGCTGCTTCTATTACCATGCGATTAACCTCACACAACTCCAGACCTATTAAAATTCGGTTAACAGCATCTACTGCAACTTCTCGATTCTCAGCTTTGCGGATGATGTAAAAAATATTGGTAATAGTGGTTGCTGCAATATAGCCTTTCAGTTTACCTTGTTCAATTTGCTCGAAAAGACTGAGCGCATCATTGATAAATGGTTCTCTTTCCAGCAATAAGTCCAGCACAATGTTCGTATCAATCAGCACTTTCATTATTGGTATTTCTTAGAAAGATAATTGGTGTAATCGTCACTGAGTGCTTCTTGGGTAAGGTTTTCTCCTGACCCTTTGGCAATACCACACAATCCAGTGAGTGTGCTGGGATCGATCGATTCATAAGATTCTGACTTAGTACTTTTGGGTATTTTCTGTTGAAGAAATTCAACGAAGTTAAAAACTTCGTTAGCTTGTGCTGCTGGCAAGGTATTGACTAGTGCGTAGATTCGATCGGCGGTAGTCATAGATTTAGAGATGAATCTGTTTCTCGTCAATTTTAACATGGTTTTTGGGCGTTGATTTTAGAGCCTCCAGAGCAAAGACGACTTATTCTATAAGCGCCTGTTGGCAGAAATCGGTGTCTTCGCCTACCGAGATCGAGACAGCTTCAAAAATTGGTTAGCAGTGGTAATATACCCCACCCGCGACATCGAACAAAAAAGATTAGACTTGGTGCAAGAATTCCTCGCCAGCGGTCGTATCACCCGTATCTACCTCAATGAACTAGGCGAAGTCGAAGACCTCCCCTGGGGTCTAGCTTTAATGGTTTTAACCATCCTCCCCAGCGATGAAATGCTGGCAAAAGCAAAAGTAATGTTGCAGCAATTTTCTGAAGAAGAAACCACTTCCACAGAGACATCCAGCAGAGGATCTGCAATACTGGATTTAGTGATCACGGCCATAGTTTACAAATTTTCTGAACTCAGTAGAGATGAGGTACTCGTTATGTTAGGACTAGAGCTAAAAGAACCTAGAGCTTTTCAAGAAACCAGAGCCGAAGGCGAATTGGCAGCCGCCAAAGAAGGTATTGAGGCTATTTTGCTAGTGCGCTTTGGTGAGATCAATGAGGATTTGGCCGCAGCGGTGCCTAAATTGATGAAATTAGATAGTCGTGGGTATACTCGGCTATTGTTGAATTTATCTCGATCGGAACTTTTGGCTTTATCTCTGGCAGAGCAATCTGAGGAGTGAAAATTGCCAATTAATCATGGCAATCAAGTTCTAATCAATTCGACTAACATTGAACAGATTGGAACAGAAAGTGTAAAATAGAAGTCAAGGTACAAGTCATCAAAAACTCATAACCATGTCTAAATTCAGTTTTCTCCTGGCCGGTCTGATGGTGGGTGGAACTTTCACCGTCGGGTTGTTGACCGGACAACCAGCCAGTGCGCAAGGCGTTTTTGGTAACAGTGGTGACTCGCGTGATCCACTTACTCGTGCATCATCTGGCGACACTGGTGGAATTCTACAACTGTTACAGAACATCCAAAACGGTAAACTACGTGACCCCAGCGAGTTTTCACGGGAGCAAAGCCAGCAAATCAACGGTGCTGCTAATAGTTTTAAAGCCGAGCAGCTTCGTCGTCTTCAGGCGCAACAGCCCAAACCAAAACAGAAATAGCTCTTTTAATCTTCTAAAATCTCACAGTCCTGCTAGTAACTCTAGGAGGGCTGTTGAGTAGATTCTGATGGTGTAGAACCTTTGCCAAGCTGTGGTTCGGTGCCATTGAGTAAGCGCTGGATATTAGCGCGGTGCAGCCAAATTACATAGCCACCACCCATAGCGGTAAAAATCACATAGGCCGGAGGCTGATGATAGATAAACATTAGTACAGCCACCGCCGAAGCCCCAAAGATTGAGCTAATCGAAACAATGCGGGTAATGCCGATCGACAGTCCAAACACACCCAATGTCAACAGCCCCACCTGCCAGTTCATCGCCAGCAACACTCCCAGCCCCGTAGCTACCGACTTACCGCCCTTCCAACCCAGCCACACCGACTTACTGTGACCCAAAATTGCCATCGCTGCTGTACCTACCACTAACAACGAGAGATTGGTCTGAATTTCTGGTAAGGGCTTCAGCATCAACGCCACCTGCACCAAACTTACGGCGGCTACTCCCTTGAATACATCGGTCAGCAACACCGCTGATCCGGGCACCTTGCCCAAAGTCCGCAGCACATTAGTTGCCCCAGTAGAACCAGAGCCATGTTCTCGAATATCAATACCCTGAAGTAATCGACCAGCTAAGTAGCCAGTGGGGAAAGATCCCAACAAATAAGCTCCCATCAGTAAGGCCGCAGCAATGGCAAATATCATGGTCAGTAAAATTAATAGCGGTAATCGGTGTTGTATTGAGCCACTTCTGGGGCAAAAGCCAACCAGATTGGATATTGGAGCAGCGCCAAGCTGACCAAACCTTCCGAGTCATCCAAAATAATAAATGGCATATCTCGATCGGCCATAATTCTCTCAGCTTTCAGTGCCATGGGTTCGGCTTCTTCAAACAAAATAACCCCCCCGTTCGGACCAAAATCGCTGCGCTCTAAGCCAAGGCAATCTTGCAACCCACGTCGCCAGTCACCTAAGCGCTCGGGAGTATTGGCCAGAATTAACACCCGTAGGTAATCTCCGTAGAGTGATCGCAGTACCGAAATAGCCGTGGTGCCAATCAAAACATTTTGCAATCGACTAGTGCCGGTAGATTTCAGTGTACCTCGTCCTCCCTGCTCTAAAAACCACTCTCTGGTGCGATCTACATGGATTTGCTCTATAGTACGACGAACCTGCCAGGGTGGTCCATAGTAGTCAGGAGAAGCTTGGTATTGATTGAGCAGTTCCCGAATCCGGCGGGCGTTAGATTGATAGGCTGGTTCCCGAAACTGGGCAGGAGGAATGGTGGTGACTGGTTCAATTACCACTGGCTTAGTTGGTTCAGGGAAAGAAACTGGCTCCGAAAATTCTATTTCTTCGGCGATCGTCACCAAGTCTTGCAGGCTGCCCACTAGATAATCTTTGAATCCCTGAATACGCACTGCAATTTCTTGAGAAGAGCCAGCAAAACTCTGAGCAATTTCGGCCTGTATTCGATCGCGCTTGCGCTCTAGCTGTTCGATCGACACTTTTAAGTTTTGCCGCCGCTGCTCTAAGTCGGCCAAAGCAGCCTGGGTCATTTGCTCATAGGCTTGACGGGCGATGGCAATCTGCTGTTGCAGCTCGGCTACTGGTTCAGCGTTTTCAGCCTGAGGGACAGAGGGTGGCTCTGTAGGCAATTCTAAGGGTAGATCTTGATCGGAAGGACTCATTGGCAAAAAGCAATTGATGCAAAAGATTATAGAGGCTTTAGCGCGGGCAATATTTTTCTAGGCAGGCACGCAGCTCTTGAGGCTGAAACAGCATGGGTAAAAAATGAATGCTATTAACTTCCCGAAAATAGAACAGCACTGGAACTGGCGACCAAAATATTTCCCATTCTTGCCATTCGACATAGGGGAATCGCCGAATTTCTTTGCTCGACTGCCATACTACTAGGTCAGTGTCAGTAAACTGTAACCGAATCAGAGCAGCCTGAATCAGCAAAAATAAGCCAAAGATTCCGACAACGGCTGCAACCCAAATCTGAATCCAAATCAAGGGAATGACAGCAGCAATCAGCACGATCGGAATGTTGTAACTGGGTGCTAGTTCGTTGCCGCTGAGATACGAGAGGCTAGGAGACTCGGTCATAGTAAGATCCGCCGGTTTGATGTGCCTTTAATTTTAGCCCACTCTATGTATTCCCTGTAGGTGTCAAGTTCTGATATCTGGTGCCATCTCGCTAAAAGTATCGATCCATGCAAAAATGTAGGTTCCTTACACACCATTTTAGGCGGCGCTCAGGCCGAGAAAACAAGATATGAACGTTGGCGATCGAGTTCGGATAATTGAATCTGTTGTGGTCTATCACATCCCTGGTGGCAAAGGCCAGCCTGTAGAAATTAAAGGATACGAAGGCTCGATCGACAAAATTGTGACGGAGTGGCGCGGCAGACCGGTAAGTGCCAATTTCCCCATATTAGTGAAGTTTGAAAATCCGAAGTTCCGCGCTCATCTTCAAGAACATGAAGTTGAGGTTGTCTAAACTGTGATTGGGATGATTAGGTGATGGACTGTGATTATTTTTAGTGAGGTAATCCCAGCCCAAATTCCTGCGTAGTCGGAATCGGTAAATTTGAAGCCATTTCTTTCCATTGAGTAAGGTGCCAGATCGAGGATAGCAAAGAACTTACTGCCCGACTAAAAAACCTAATCCCGACTAAAAAAGTCGGGGTTGGTTGACAGTTTTAAACCACGCAATTACTATGTGTTCAATCGGTTAAACAATCTTTCAAATTTCATTAAGAGACGCATACCCATGAGCCAAGCAACCCTCTCTACCACCACTGCCGCCAAAGGACTAGCCTGCAAAGAATGTGGTGCTGAGTATGAATTAAAGCCCGTCCACATCTGTGAATTCTGCTTTGGGCCATTGGAAGTCCAGTACGACTATGAATATTTGAAGACCTTTGTGACCCGCGAGCGTATCCAGTCTGGTCCGAATTCCATCTGGCGCTACAAAGACTTATTACCCGTTGCCAACGACCCGATCGATGTGGGCACCGGCATGACCCCCTTAGTAAGATCCAACCGTTTGGCGCGTCGCCTCGGCTTGAAGAACCTCTACATCAAAAATGACGCAGTCAACATGCCCACTTTGAGCTTTAAAGACCGAGTAGTATCGATCGCCCTCTCTAAAGCCCGCGAATTTGGTTTTTCTACAGTTTCTTGTGCCAGCACCGGCAACTTAGCCAACTCTACCGCCGCGATCGCTGCCTACGCCGGTTTGGACTGCTGCGTATTTATCCCTTCCGACCTCGAAGCTGGTAAAGTCTTGGGCACCGTTATCTATGGCCCTAAAGTAATGGCTGTCGAAGGTAACTACGACCAAGTTAACCGTCTCTGCTGTGAAGTAGCTAATACCCACGGTTGGGGATTTGTAAACATCAACTTGCGCCCTTACTACTCCGAAGGTTCCAAGACCTTGGGTTACGAAGTAGCCGAACAGCTCGGCTGGGAATTACCCGATCACATTGTTGCTCCTCTGGCTTCTGGATCTCTGTTCACCAAGATTCATAAAGGCTTTCAAGAATTTGTCAAGCTCGGTTTGGTGGATGCCAAAGACGTGCGTTTTAGCGGTGCCCAAGCTGAAGGCTGCTCACCAATCGCCAAAGCATTTGCAGATGGCCGTGATTTTGTAGTTCCAGTTAAGCCCAACACTATCGCTAAGTCCTTGGCCATTGGCAATCCTGCTGATGCCATTTATGCCTTAGAAGTAGCCAGAAAAACCAACGGTAGCATTACTTCTGTTACTGATGCTGAAATCATCGAAGGTATGAAGCTCTTGGCCGAAACCGAAGGTATCTTTACTGAAACGGCTGGTGGAACCACCGTTGCAGTGCTCAAAAAGCTAGCTGAGTCTGGCCAAATCAACCCCGACGAAAAAACAGTGGTTTACATTACTGGCAACGGACTAAAGACCCAAGAAGCTATTCAAGGCTATGTCGGCGAACCATTGACGATCGAAGCAAATATCGAAAGCTTTGAACGAGCATGGGAGCGTTCTCAAACCCTCGATCGCTTGGATTGGCAGCAAGTTCTGGTTTAATCTTCGCCATAGCGAATTAACCAATATCAACACCGTTTTTTGGAATAATCATGCCCGTCAAAATTTTAGTCCCTACTACTCTGCAACCTTTTACTAACAATCAGCCCACGATCGACTGTGATGGCAGCAGCATCGCTGATTTACTTGAACAACTAGAAGTAAAATGTCCCGGCATTAAAGCCAGACTGTGTGACGACAGCGGCCAACCTCGACGCTTTCTGAACCTCTATGTAAATGATGAAGATATTCGCTTCTTAGAAGGCACTGCCACCGTTTTAGCCGATGGCGATAAGGTCAGCATTGTGCCCGCAGTGGCCGGTGGTTAAAGCCGCTAGTGAAAAGAAAAAGATTGTATAAATAGCAAAAACAGAGTAATTACTCTGTTTTTTTTTGTAGTTCTACGAATAAAAGTTCGGTTATTTGGGCTGCCGATTGGGTGTAAAAATGGGTAGTCTCAAAGAGAGGACTAACAGAGAAACCAGAATGGTTAGAAGATGGCTGCTACCGACCCTGAGTGAGATTTTGGCTAAATCAGAATCTACCTCGATCGAACCCTTTGCAAACATTGATGAAACACCGCAACAAGCTCATAGCACCCAAAAAATCCGGCAAGGTGAGCAGCAGTGGCAGAGCGCAGTCTGTGCTCTAGGCTATCTTTTGCAAACAGCTCCCAGCAACAACGATGATGCTGGACTATTACTCTGTGCACCAGTACCCCTCTTCGAGCCAGGAGCTTATGCCACCGCTATCTTTAGCCCGGTATACCCCGGACAGCCCTTATTAGCTAGTGCTACCGCCGTTGCTGTAGATGTGGCAGTGCCCCCCGAAATCCCTTTACTGCCCGCTGACCCCCTGCAAAATGAGCGGTTTTGTTTGGCTTTAACCAAACAGTTTGGTTTGGTGATGTCTTTAGGTAGTATGGAAACCCCACATTTTCAATTTTCCTTTAACCCTGCCGATGTGCAGTTAGCTTGGCAGTCCCTGCGCGCTCGGGTGATGCTAACCGCTACCCATCAATTAGCAGCACTAGATGCCATGGTCGATCGGCTGGCACCGGTAATACCCGATTATCAACTGGTAATGCGCTTCAGCCAAATCTTGCTCCAGCAGCTACCTGTGGAGCCACATCCTAGCGCTATCCGCCAAAGTATAGCACCACCAGAAAAACCAACGGAGGCCAAAGCCACTGCCGATTTAGAGTTATTGCAAGCACTCACCCACGAAATCCGTACACCTTTAACTACAATTCGGACTTTGACTCGCTCTTTGTTACGCAGAGCTGGACTAGAAGAACAGGTCATTAAAAGATTGGAATCAATCGATCGAGAATGCACTGACCAAATCAATCGCATGGAGCTAATTTTTCAAGCTGTAGAGCTGGCCGAAGGTCAAGCGGTAGACTTAACCTCGATGTCAGTGAGTCATCTCCTTGAACAAAGTTTACCCCTATGGCAAAAACAGGCCGAGCGAAGACAGGTGAATTTGGCGGTGGCCATGCCGCAACAGTTGCCTGAGGTGCGCAGTAATCCGACCATTCTCGATCGAATACTCAATGGCCTAGTAGAAAACTTTACTCGCAATCTGCCCCCCGGTAGCCAAGTAGAAGTAGAAGTGGTCCCAGTAGGCGATCGAATTAAGCTACAGGTTCGATCGATCCGGGAAGAGTTCGATCCGGCCACAGAACATTGTCCCCACGAAACCAAGGCGGTAGGACAAATGCTCACATTTCGTCCAGAAACTGGCAATTTGAGTTTGAATTTACAGGTAACAAAAGATTTATTTCAAATTCTTGGTGGCAAGCTGGTAGTGAAGCCTAATCAGCAACAAGGTGAAACCATGACTATTTTCTTGCCGATGCATTAAAATGACCACAAAAGAGAGCGGAATGTGGGTTTAAGAATAATTGTCCCCAAATCGATCCTCAAGCTTTAGCGCCCGTCCCTAAGTGAAGGACAAGCGCTAAGGATTTTTGCTACTTTGGTAAGGCTATCGCTCGGGTTGTAAATCGTCGAAGCGATCGATCACCTCTAACTCCACACCACGCACATCACGATATTCAAACTCTACCCGTCGATCGAGGGCGTAGGGATTAACACCTTGATCGGTAGTAGCACGGTTATTAAAACTTTGCGATCGAATAGTCATGCGGTTAGTAGAAATACCTTTGCGGAGTAAGTAGTTACGTACCGCTGTCGCTCGGCGCAGTCCCAGGGCTTGGTTGTAAGCCTGTGGTGCCCGAGGGTCGGTATGTCCAGCTAGGTCAACGCTGATAGTAGGATTAGCTTTCAAGATGCGCACAATTTCATCCAACAGCTTAGTGGTAGCTGGGCTGAGATTAGATTTATCGAGAGCGAAGTGTACCTTTTGAGGAATCGAAATTTTGACCGTGCTCAGAGTTGGTGGTTCTACTGGAATTGGCGGAACGACTGGTGGTTTTAAGGGGGTGATCGGAGGAGTCACTGGTGGATTAACCGCTACGGGTACATCTTGTAAGCTGCAATCGGTGGGAATTTTTTTAACCGATTTAGCCAAGGCTGTTTGACCAGGAACAGTGACGATCGCATTGCGGGCTGGTTCGGAGGTGCCGTATTTAGCATCGGTAGTCACTGCGCTTAAGACTATACCTGGTTCTAGGCCGGTGAGAGTAGCCTGGAATTTGCCCTGGGCATCGGCAGTGACTGTTTTTAGAGACTGAGACAAGGGGCCGTACTCAGTATCTTTGGTGTTATTTACTTGGTAGATTTCCACCTTGGTATTGGGTTCAGCAGTACCGTCCAGATTTACCTGGCCACCTAAAATGTAGAACTCATTGGCTAGAAACTGCGGTGCATTGATTGCGCCGTTGCCAGTATCTAGACGACGGTTTTCGCTGTTGCGGGGAGCATTGATGCCATCACCATTTTGGAAATCTTCGACGGCTTCGTTGCGATAGGTAATCAGGTCTATACTGAGTCCTTCTATGTTGCTAAAACGATTGTTGTTAATGACATTGCGGCCAGAGGGTAAATCGCCTTGGTGGTGTTGAGCAAAAGCTGAAACCGAGACACCGGAGCCTGCTTGGAACTCGATCGAGTTGTTGTCTACTACATTGTCATTACCCATCAAATGGATTGCAGCACGACGCAGGCGGCGACCATTGGAAGAAATATGGTTGTTAGTAATAGCTACCGCGCCAGAATCGGGTTTGAATAGAAATACGGCACTGCCGTCGTTACCGCAAATGGCGTTGCCTTTGATTTTGTTGTTGGCTAGCTTGCCTTCTAATCGGATGGCATCAGGCATTCCTTGGGTGCCATTGGCAAAAATGGCATTGTTTTCAACCAACAGGTTATTGGCGCTAATTTGGCTGATGATGCCGCTGGCTGTATGAAAGCCGATCGCGTTGTTGCGAATAGTAGTGCCCTGAGAATCGAAAACATACACGCCAAAATCTGAGGTGTTATCTGGTATTTGGCGATTTTTGTTGATGCCTAAGAAATTGTTTTCGATCACAATATTTTTAGGAGCCAACCGTTCATCAATTTCAGGATAAGTTTTGGGGCCAATAAAAATATCTGCACCAGGGAGGTTCTGACTGCTTGGATTGATGCCAATTTGGAACCCATACAAACTTAAGCCCTTCACGGTAATATTGTCGGCCATGAGGGTTAGACCCCGATCGATCGTGACTCCTGGAGCTGGAGTAATTTCTACTTCTGGAGTTTCAAAAGTCAGGCCATCTAGGGTAGCTTTGCGAGTAGTTTTACCTTCGATCTTCACTGATCCCTTGATCAAATTTGGCAACGCCGATTTTAATTCGATTTTTTGACCACCTACAGGAAGCTGGAAATCGATCTGGCTAGGAAGTCGCAGAGTAGCATCTGCGACTTCAATTAGTGCAGAGTAGTCAACTACTTGTGCTCGTTCTTGGGGACTGAGTTGGTTGATCGGTAATTCACCATTAACTACGGCGATCGCTTCTCGCAAGGTCAGCCCATCATCAGCCAGGATTTCATCTTTGTTGCTATTGACCGTGATTCGCCATGATGGATTATATTCTAATGCCGAGGCTGGCAGAGCGCTGCCAGTCATTATTAGTAACAACAGCAGAGTAAAGTTTAGGGTTTTCATTTGATTTTAGACTCCTGCTGTTGGATGGGGCTAAGCTGTTGTTGACCAAAGCCGCCAAATAAATCGTTGAGTTTCAGGGTGACACCAGCATATAAGCCGCCGCCAGCGCGGTTGCCATTGGGGTCATCGGCTGCGCCTAAGCTATAGCCACCAGAGAGGCGCAGATTAGGTGTGAGGTAGTAGCCCGCTTCTAAAGAAGCGCCGGTTTCGTTGCGACCGCTAGCAAACTGGCTCAACCAGCGCACATCACCAGTTAGATCCCAGTTGTAACCCAAGCGATAAGTAGCACGGAGCTGACTAATGCCGATCGTGTTACCAGCGCTCAAAGTTTGATCTAAGTAGCTAGTAGCATTGCGTAGGGCATATTTTCCGGCAAACTCCCACTGCCAGCTAGGGGCATAAATGGCATCTAGAGATAATGTATGGTCTTCGGAACCAGTACCAGTGGCGGTTAAAATGCTAGAGGGTAACAGAGCCGGGTTTTTGCGATATTGGTAGCTAAGTAAGGCGTTCCACTGATCTACAGCAGGGTTCCGTAAAGCTAATCCCAATTTGAGGTTGGTAGTGTCACCGATCGGGGCATCTCGCAAGAGCTGATTGGCAGCCCCAGATTGCTGGTAGCGGAACAGGGCAGTCAGGTCAGAGCCGAGCTTACCAGTAGCACCTGCCGAAATTAGGCTGGAGCTGCTGATGTTGGTATTGCGCAATTCATAGCGAGCGTTAGCTTGGAAGTTAGCGTTATCGGTGTAGTTAAAGCCAATACCATAGGTGTCACCACCAGTAGTAGTTAAGCTAGAAGCCACTTGACCGCTGGCTACTGGTTGCGCAAACTGCTGACCAGCACCGGTAGCATTGGTGATGCCCCCAATTACCCGTTCGTAGTTCAAGTCCAGCTTCAGTCCTGGGCTGAGGACAAATCCTTGCTGGAGACCTACGGAGCCGATCGATTGGAAGGGGCTGAGGGAATAGCGACCAATGACCTTGGTGCTATTGGTCAGATTATAAGTACTATCAAAATCTAAGCTGGTATAGTTACTATCACCAAACTGGGTGCTAGCAACATAGTTTTGGCTTACTCGCAGGTTGATGCCGGGGTATACTGCCCAATCGATACCTAGAGCAGTGCGATTAGGGTAAACTACATCTTGCTGGTTGCTAAGATTAATCTCATTTTGGCCTCGCAGAGTCAAATTATTGCCTAAGGGTACACCGACCCGAGTACGAATCTGATTAGAAGAAACATCCGACTGGCCGGGAAGAATAGCCAAACGGTCTTGACGATTGCGGTTCACGTAGTCTAAATCGACTGTGGCGTTGCCAAAGCGTTGCTGGATTCCAGCAGTAATCGTAGTTAAGTCGTTATCGACTTGACCAGTTACTGGAATGCTAGGAGTCAAGAAATTGGTGAGTCCGGTGATGGCGATCGGGGGAGTACCGCGATTTTCTTCTCGATCGGCTTGTAATCTTAAACTAGTACCGCTACCAATCCGAGTGGTTAAGTCGGCACCATAGCGAGTTTGACCCGGCACAAAGCTAGTAGTAGCGTTGTTAGAAAAACCGGCTTCGCTGCTGCGCAGGTAAGCGCGACTTTGGGTGGTGTCGCTAAATTTGAACTGTCCTTCGACTCGGAAGGCACTGCCGTCTACGGCACCACCAAGGCCGGTATTGTTGGTCGAACGAGCATATTCAGCAATAATGTTGCTGCTGTTACCCAAAGAGATAAGTCCATCGACACCAAAAATGCTGAAGTCTCTGATGCCCTGAGTTTCTTTGGTGTAGCTACCGGCCAGCCAGCTTTCTTGGCCACTATTGCGGCTAAAGTTGAACTGAGCACGGCTACCAACTATATTGCTGTTAGAACCATTGGCATATTGGTAAGTTGCGATTAAACGGCGGACTAGCAGGTTGCCATTGTCAGCGACAGCAGTGCGCAGCAAGGGTTGACGGAGTAAGACAGTGCCGCGATCGTAATCAATTTCGTAATCTAAGCCTCGGGCTAATGGCTCTACTTTGATGACATTACCTGGCCGTTCGATTTCTTCGGTTTCTACACTCAAAGACTCGGTGCCACCCAACAGTAATCGTTGGGAAAGGAAATAAGTGCCGCTAGTACCGTCGGGGGCAATATTATCGCGCTGGAAGCCTTGCAGGTTGTCGCCATAGAAGCCACTGACCAACAAGTTACCAAAGTTGTAGTTTAGCTTAGCGCCATGAAGGTTGCGAGAAGTAGTGGTGAACTGCTGGGAGCGATTGGCAAATTCGGTGGTGTTATAGTCACCCCAGAGTAAGGAGTTAGGTGTGCTACCCGCCACGCCTACTGAGCTTTCGAGTTTCACATAAACGCTGTCTCGGGAAGGAGTCAGTGCTTCTACTTTAGAAGTATCGCCATAGACTGGATAGAGATCTTCGCAAGATTGAGTGCTGCTAGTATCGCGGAACAGTCGATCGGCGGTATTACAGACTTTATTTAAAGGCCGATCGCTGTTCAAAGCACCAGTAACTGACCAGTCACCAATGCGACCAGTACCAAATCCTTGGCCACGTAAGCGGACTTCGGTGTTGTTGTTGCGATCGGTTGGTAAGAACTCCGTAAAAGAACGATAGTAGTCAGTGCCTCTGGCACCTACTCGTAAATCTAACAAGCCAGTGGCGATCGAACTGCGCAGGTTAGTCTCAAACTGTACCTGAGTAGTGGCTTCTAAGCTCATCACGCTGGCGCGGATCTGCACGTTTTGAGCAGTTAGACCCGCTCGCAGTGGAGCAGAGAAAGCCCCTTTGACTACCGGCACCTGAAAACCGGGCTGATCGCGGTCTTTGTCTACGCCAGCAAATTCTCCGGCGGTGCTATAAAGAGTAACTACACCATCGCGTTTACTGTTGTTGCCATTTTCATCTAGCAACTGACCTTCGATCGTTACTAAAGAGCGACCATCTGCGGGTACGCGGCTTTCTTTGGTGGTGAGCTGTACTTTGGTTGGTACGCCGCGCACTTGTATTTTGCTCACAGCAGAATTGCCCTGGCTGTCTTGAGCAACAATAATATTTTCGCCAGCGTTCAGCGATACTCCATACCAAGTCTGAGTAACAATGTTGGTTTTAGTATCGGTTTCGGTGCGCCCGATCGACTTGCTATCTACCAGTTGACCGTTAACTTTGAGTTCAATTGGCGAGCTGCCTAAATATTGGACAATAACAGTAGCTGCGGGGATATCTGCGACGCTGTTAGTGGTTGGAGTTAAGATTTGCAGCGGATTGCTGACGCTAACTGCTTTCGCTGGGAGGATCGGTTCTGCCGGTGGTTCTGGTGCAACCAGAGTCGCTGGAGCTGGGCTAGTTGGTGCCGATGGGGTAGCGATCGATTCAGCTCGAACGCCAGTGCTAGAAAGAATTAAACCTAATCCTTGAATAGCTGCGCCCAGCCAGAATGCTCGACATATCGCCAGAGCTGCTTGAGAGTATTTCATAGTTATTTAGCCTCGCGCGCTGTAGGTGTAACGCCAAAATTCATTCTGACTATGCCGCCGGGAGCAATTTTCACCAGTCGTGATAGGCTGTTGCGTTCAATGAAACGGATATTGGGAGCTAGAGTGTATCCAGGTAAACTGCCCAGGTCTAATACGCCAGTGCGGTAGCCCGTAGCGACTGATTGGACAGAAAATAAGCCATTAGCATCAGTAGTGATTCGATTGCCATCGTCTAAGAAGACCACGGCATTTGGTACACCGGGTTCGTTAGGCTGTTGTTCGCCATCAAAGTTTTTATCGACAAACACTCGGCCAAGTAAGGTGCCAGTATCTCGAATTAAGCCTTGACGAACGGTGAGTTGATAGCCAACTGGGCCATCAGTAACGGGTAAGTTATTGTCGCCGCGAATAGCCGTGAGGCTGGCAACGTTGCGACCAGTACCGCGAATAGCATCGGCATCTAAAGTAACAGCGTAGACCAGATTTACTACCTGTTTAGCAGGAATAGTAAAGCCAGGTGCGCCGACCTTGAATGTAGTGGTGCTGCCATTTTGGCTGATGCCGACGGGCTGAATTGCTGAGCCTAACTGAGCTTTAACCGATTCTGGACGTAAAAATAGTCCTAGCGGTAAAGTATCAGTAACTGTCGGATTGATAATATCGGTGTCGCTGAGGTTGCGGAGAGTTAGACGATAAACTACGGTGTCGCCCGGTTCGGCGCTGGCTCGATCGGCGCTTTTGACAATTTGAATTGGCTTGGCATCGCAGGCGCTAACACCAATGCCCTGAAGACTGAGTAATGAAAGATTTAAGCCAGTGGTGGCGGCATCATTAACGTTTACTTGGCCAGATACGACAGTGCTGTCATCAGTTAAGTTCAGAGGCTGACCATCTAAGCTGGTAGCTCGATAGCTCAAGATATTGTTACTGAAATTAGTAACATCAATACGCACCCGTCGTTCACCAAAGGTAGAGATGCTAGGTGGCTTTACAACTAAGATATAGCTTTTGCCTACATCTAACTGGCCAGCAGTTCGGTTGAATAAGAAGTTGTAAGCTCCGGTGCTAGTGGTGTCCAGCCTAAAAGGATTATCGTTATTACTGTTTGGTCGCAGACCTAAAGGAATAGCGTTGTTAGGATTATCAGGAACTTCAGTTTGTACCAAAGAAGTTAACCCCGTCGGATTCAAGCCGTCAGCAGCAGCATTAAAAATAGCTACAGTGTAACCGCTATAATCTGTTAATCTCTGTCCGTTACAGCCAGTAATTACTCCCAGAGGGTCAATGAGGCCAGTAAAATCGTTGACGATTTGACCAGTACTACTTTGTATAGTTGCGGTATCTTGGCTACCAATGCTGGGTCCATCTTGACTAGTACTGTAATTGTACTGAGCTTGGTTGGTAATCTTAATTACAGCATCTTGCGCCCTTATGGGCTGAGCTGCTAATAAACTCGATACCAACCAGCTAGCACAACCAACAGACAGAGATATTCTGTTTGAGGGTGGCTGAAATCTAAACACGAAACTTTTCCTTTGGTAATGGATCGACGGGGCAGTCAGTAATGCATCGACGTAACCGTCGGCTAGCGCACAACTACGGCATAGCTGACAGTAGATTTGCTCTTAGGTGGCACAGTAGCGAATACCCAGCGAACATTGGTGTAAGTGCTAGCCGAAGCGGGCTTTTTGTTGAGAACTGGTTTGGCAGAAAAGCTTTCACCACCATCCACGCTGAAGGTTAAATCGGCGCTAGCTGTCGAGGTAGCTGATTGGCTTTCATAGACGGTGCCAGGTTTGATCTTTTGGTTGATATTTAGTTTCTTGATGGTGCGATCGCTCACATTGTTAGCAGTAACGGTGTAGACAATTACGTCGCCTGGTTTAACCGAGGTGCTGTTAGAAATAGGCACCAATTTAGAACCAACTTTTTTAGACTGAGACAAGTTGAGCTTAATTGCTTGCTGTTGCTCGGCAGATTGAGCTACAGCGGGCACCGCCAATTGGCCGATGACTGGTAAGTTGCTATTAAGTAAAATAGTGGTAGAAAGAGCCACCAAAGTAACAGTAGAAAAAGTAGAGAAGATAGAGCATTTCATGATTAAAAGTTCTCCAGAACTAGTGTAGATAAAGATTCAGATTCCCCAAAGAAGCAAAGGGCGATCATAGTTAGTATTCCCAAATAAGCTACTTCACTTTACGTCTGAAGGTAAAAGTGCCAGTTTGACCGGGTTCGATCAGCTTAGTCAGAATATTTTGATATTTCACCACATCCAAATCGGCAGAGGTGCCAACGCCAACAGCCTTACTGTAAGTAATAGTGCCAGCGCCAATGGCCGAATCGGGTTCATTGCTGGTCAAGCCACCCCAGTTGTTAGGGCTAGCATTGCCATCTTCAGTAATCGTGAAGTTGGCAGCACTAATCGGCTTGTTGCCAGTTCCCACTGCTGGGGTAGAAATATTGGTGTAGGTAATGCGATACTCGATGTACTGATCGACCTTCACCGGTTTGGCAGTTGCACTAAAAATACCTTTGGCATCGGTTAAGGGAGTTTTGTTAAAATCAAGTACCCGTGATTCTTTTAATACTTCGATAAAGCCAGTATAGGTGCGATCAATCGTGGCATTTTTGGCTTCGCTGGGGTCAGGAATATTGTCATTATTGGTATCAATAAATGCCAGTAATTTTACTGGGAATCCTTTGACTGCCGCAGTGTCAGCCGGTAAACTTACTTGCACTGTGTAGTTTTTAGTGGCACCAGCCGCTATATTTTTTAGCACCAGAGTCAGTGGACTATTGGTTACTGGTGTAAACACCCCATTTTTGTAACTAAAAGCAGCCGTGAGGTTGGCATCTGCCGAATCCGACAAAGTGACGATCGTCCCATCGGGTAAATCGCTAGCTACTGCCACTTGGGGCAGTATTTTGATATTTCGGGCGAGGTCACTGCTGTTTAGCACAGTGTTGGTAAAAGTTACTAACGGTAGATTGGAAGCCCCGCTAAGACTGCCGATCGGCGTTGATTTGTTGGTGAAATCGTCATTATCATTAGTGGCACCCACGGCAGTAGGCTGTTCGCGGGGTCCATTTTTCAGAGCGGGTGGAGCAGCAGCTTTAAATGGCACCAGCAAAAATTCACCATCCGGAGAAGATGAGCTACTAGCCGCTTGGCCGATCCGCACTGGCGATCGAGGATCATTAGGCGGCACGGTTACATCCAAAATTCCTGGATACACAATTGGTTGTTGAGCAGCATCCTTCACTCCAGCCGTCCCATCATCATTGTAGTTGTTGGGTAGGCCATCACCAGATTCATCAAAGATTAATTTGGTGCTAGGAGTTTTATCGGCAGAGTTGTTGGGGTTTTGGGGTTGAGTGCCAAAGACCTGAGCAATATTATAAATTTCGGTGCGGCTGAAGTCGGTGACTTCGACCTTGACCTCGAAGCCAGTAGCTGTAGATCCTTTAGGCATCCGATAATCACTCCGGAAAAAGCCTATCCGTCGCACATTTAGAGCGGTATTAGCATCGGGGGCAGTGGTAGACCAAGCTATATTATTGGCTTGATCAGTAGAGCCGATCGATGTGCTGCTATAAAAATAAATTGGTACCCAGGTGCTATCAGGTGTGACTGCTGCTACAAACTTAGTACCTAATGGAATGGCATCCGAAATCAAAATCCCCACTTTTGGCTGGCCATCGATCGAAATATTAGTGCCAGTTAAATCGGTGGGGCTAATGCCGCTTAATCTGGGGGGCAGAGTATCGGCTACATTCAGGCTCAGGCCAAAATTTATGGTGTTATCGGCAGGGTTAAAAGGCTGTTTTATTTCTAGGTTGACGGTGGCGATGGCTTCAGGTGTAGCACCAATTCTTAGGGTTTGGGTCGCTTGGGCTTCTCGCGTGCCATTGCTGGGCAGGCCATCATATTCACCAACAGCTCCATCAGCCACATCGACAGTGTAAATATCTTCGGGGTTGTCAATGCGCAGTTGGTTCTGGGTTTGAGCTGGGTTAACAGAGCCAGCAGTTTTACCTAAAGTAACTGGCAAATCGCCGATCGAGTCACTAATTTGCACAACTACCCGCACCGGCAATTTGGCAGTGGGAGTCATCACACCGCTAGTAAAACCACCAGTAGGTACATCTAACCAGTCTGTACCATTAAAATACTGAACTTTTTGGAATGTGCCCACTGTGCCACCGATGAGTGGATCGAGCGGCACGCCAAAC
>JAYSRP010000013.1:0-7899 GCA_043721015.1 Synechococcales cyanobacterium
CCGAGGCAATGGTGCCATTGCCGGTAGCTGAAATACTGGCTGGAGTAAACACAGTGGCATCGCCACTGGCTTGGAATTTACCGCTGAGCTTGCCGCCTACTTGAGGAGCTAATTTAGAAATATCAAAGCTATCAGCGCTAAAATCACCCTGCCATTTACCTTGGCTCAGTAATAAATTTTGACCAGTAATTTTGCCATCGGGTAAAGTCACCGCTCCATTTCCAACGGCGACGATCGCTTCTGGTGAGGGTTTGGCAGTATCTCCACTCACTTTGAACTTACCAGTCAGTAGTCCCGGGAACTGGGGTTCTACCTTACTTAAGATCAATCCCGCAGTCTGCAAATCGGCCTGCCATTTGCCTTGATTGATGGCAAAGTTGGTGGCAGATACTCGGCCACCGGCAGTTTGCAAATTTAATTGTCCTGTACCGCTCAGGCTTTCACTGTTGCTGATCGAACCATTGAGTTGTAGATCACCTTGAACATTACCTTTTAGGAAAGCCGGTAGATCTTTGATTTTGGCGATCGCCGCCAATTGCTGACTGGGAATAGCGGGCACCTGTAGTCTTGCCTGCCATAGACCTCGCTTGCTGCTGCCTGTCCCGGTAATGTCCCGGCCAGCTAGCTGTATTTTGGCTCGATCAACTGTAATTGCTCCATCGGCAGCAATCCCAATTTGAGCATTGAGCGGGTAGGTAGCTTGGGGAGCTTGGACTTGGATAGTGGTTTTGATTTGATTCACTGGCCCAGTAATTTGGGCGCTGCCATTGACTACTCCTAGAGCGATCGGAAGTTTTTGATATGGTTGCGCCAAGACATCAGCGGCAAGCTTGTTGCCCTGAAAGTTGAAGTTGACGGTGGGTGCGGCCAGATCTTTGAGAAAGATTTCGCCATTGCCAGTGACTGTGCCACCGCTGGTTGGGGTGCCATTAATTTGACTAAGCTGAAGATTGCCATCGGCTAAGGAAAAATCGCTTTGTAATTGATTGATGGTTAGCCGATCAACTTGAGAGACTCCAATGGCTTTAGCTTTACCCCCAAAAATAGGCTGCCGAAGTTTGCCGGTGAGTGTGAGGTCAGACTGTAACTGTGCTGCTAAAAATACGGGGGATTTAATCTTGAGGGTTTCTAGGAGCTTGGTAACTGGCAGGACAGCAGTCTTGGCTTGCAGGTCATAGCCTTTCACAAAATCGATCGAGCCGGTAATTTGACCAGGCACCTGACCATAGATTGTAGAGACATTGCTGAATTTCACATCTTGGGGCGAAATCTGCAAATCACCGCTGGTATTGGTGAACAGCTCTGGCACTTTAATTACCTGAATATTTGCCCGATCGACGTGAACTTTACCCTGTACTTCTAGAGGCTTATCGGGTTGAATATTTAGGCTTAAATTCCCGCCGACTAAGCCGCTGAGAAAATCTACTGCTGGGATCTTGACCAAACTGCTGACTTCTTTGGCGTTTAGCGATTGACCCTGAATATCTAAATTGGTGGTGCGATCGATCGGAGAAGTACTGCCCCGTAGAGCCAAGCTGCCATCTTTACCGATTTGGCCTTTACCATCAAAGTTGATCAGTTGAATAGCGCGATCGCGGTGGTTGAAGCTGGCATTAAAGTCGGTATTTTGAAACTCGATCGGCTGGCGCTGGCCACCGGCCAGAAAGGGAATAACTGTGCCTCGGGCTTTTTGCACTTTCAGAGCTTGAATTTCGGTGCGGAAGTCTCCTGGCTTGCTGGGTGTAACGGGCGGCAGTTTTAAACGCAGCCAGTCGCCATTGGCAGACTGTTCTAAATATAGATCTGGCTCAACCAGGGTAATGGTGGGCTTAAGGGTGTTTTGCCACAAAATTGCTAGGGGGTCAAAGCTAATTTTGATGGCCTTGACGGCTACTTTGTTGGGGCTTTCAGGAGTGGCGGCTAGACTAGATGCTCCGAAGTTGATTTCATTAAAGCCAATATTTTCTACTGGCCCGATCGCTACTTGTCGATCGAGGGCTTTGGTTAGTTCACGCGCAATAGTCGGTGATAAGTTGGTGGCTACCCAAATACTGGCTCCAATAAAACCCAACAAGCCTAGCCCCAAAAATCCGGCGGTGATTTTAGCGGCGGTGGCCATCCAGTTAGGTCGAGTAGAACTGATCGACGTTGGAGCCGATCGATCCTCCGGGGTCGAAGCTGGTGGATCTATTTTGGGAGGTAGAATGCCCATTTAGTGGGAAATACAAGAGAAAAGATCTGGAATTTCCTACGTTGTAGAAACAGTTAAAAGCAGGAAATCTTGCTTAGCTTAAAATGCCCGTCACTGAGGCTAAGAAACTTAATAGAAACATTAAGTTCCTATCATCGCATTATTTAGCCGATTTCACGAACTCTGAAATTTTTCGCTAGAGTATGAAGGATATCTATTCTTCTTGTTCTCTCGTAGAATTGTTACAGTTCTGGATCTTTTGTGGCAGTGTAAACTTAGCCGATCGATACAGCCCCTCAAACTCTCGTTGGAAATGAGCGGCGACCATCGGACTTTCGACCACCAGCAAAGTCTCATCATTTTTATAGTTTCCGGCTGCTGACCAGTTGTGAGAGCCAGTAATTACGATCGATTTGTCGATCACCGCAAATTTATGGTGCAATAAATCACCCGCAGGTAATTCTGGAACTCCAGCAGTAGTAAGTGGCTTTGCCCAGACCCGACGCTTGCCAGATTGACAGGGTGTCACTCCCAACATCGCCAGCATTTGGCTATAGGGACGATAAGCAAACTCTCGATCGATCAACATTCTCACCGGCACCTGACGAGCCGAACTAGCCTCTAACACTTCGCCAAGCTGCGGTTCCGAAAAAACAAACAGCGCCAGATCAGTCTGAGACTGCGATCGACCCAAAGTCTGGCCAATTAAACCATTAGTAGTCGTCGCCCAATTTTGACTTTTGGCAGATGGGGAAAAATGGATAGTTACCTGACTATCGACCACCGGAATAGTTACCGGTGGTCGATCGGGCTTCGCAGCCTTAAACTGACTATTTGGCAAACCGCCAGGGCCATCGCCCCACATCAAATTAAACTCCTGAGCAAAAGTTTGGGCTACTAGGACACTATCGATCGACAGCAAATTATTCAAATTTCCCCGCGTCTCGCGCCGACTCAAATCGCCGTGCATGTCACTGAGCGTCCAATTCGCCGAAGTAACGATGGTTTGTTTGCCATCCAGCACCATAAACTTATGGTGCATCAAACCACTGCCACTCGAACCATCCGCAGTATCATCAATGATCGGAATACTGGCATTAGCTAAAATCTTCAGGGCATCTCGTTGGTCGATTTCAGCTCCACTAAGCTGACCATCCCCATCGGCATCTACCAACTTAATAAATTCCTGATAGCGACTGTGCTCCCGCTCCGAAAGCTTCGCTACATCTGTCGCTGTCAAAGTGCTCCAGCTTGTACTATAGCTATTCTCCAAAATCACTCGTACTTTGATCCCGGCCTGTTGCCGTTTTGCTAAAGCCAAAGCAATCCGAGGCAGCTTAAACTCTTGCACAGCAATATCGATCGACTGCCGTGCCCGATCAATCTCGGCAATAATTTGAGCTTCCAAATCATCCCCAGGACGCTGAAGACCCCGATATGGCTCTAGGTAGCTATTGACTGGATTTTGATTGAAGAAAGCCTGAATTTGAGGATGTTGAGGCAAGGGTGCTAATTTAGCAAGAGTCTGACCAGATTGAGATCGAGTCCAGATAATTAATCCGGCCACCAGCAATAAAATTGGCAGCAGCCAAAACTTCGATCGCTTCATAGCCAACCAAGAAAACAGCATAATTTCAAGAATTCATAGAGTTATCATCCATCCACATTATTCCCATGAGAGTAGATCAATTTGTAGGGGCGGGTTTATCCACAAACAAAAACCCTCTCCATAACCAAAAAATAAAAACCCGCCCACCCCACAAATTGCTGATCGCCGATAATGAATTCAATGGATTGATCGACAAATTCCATGGACAAATTAACGATCGCCAAACAAGGAATTCAATGAATTCAATGGATCGATCGATGAATTCCGCGAGGGCAGGTTTTTATTTGGTTATTTTCAATTTTTGTTTTGTTGACGGATAAACCTGCCCCTACGGTGTTGATTGTTGGTTATTTTTTGGGGGGTTTACCGGAATCACGGAATGCTTTGATCGCTGCTTTGGTGCCCACAATTAACCCCCTGGTGGTAATTTGTGCCCGATCGACCTGTTGCTTGGTAGCCGTAAAACCTCGATCGACCTGCTCAACCACATTAACTGCACTCTTCACCCCCCGATTAACATCCTTCTGTAAATCTCCCAAATCTGATCCAGTCAGCCGAATTGATTCCAATGTTGCTGGTAATTCCCGGTTCAGCGTATCCAAAAGCTTCTCGGCGCTGCGTGCTGCCCGTGCTAACTCCACAACCACCGGCATTGCTACCACAAAAACCGCTGTCAAACTCATAGCCACCAACAGCAGCGAGCAACCCAGCCAAAAAACTGGGTCAGCGACACTAAGAGCAGTGGAGAGAGTGGTTGAACTAGTTGGATTCATTAGGTCGGCGTTGGTCTTGAATGGACTGACTAGCAGCAATGCCAGCAGCTAACGCCTGCTGCAATCGATCGATTGTCCCCACCCAATTATCCCCGGCAGCCAGCGACAATCGATTGGTCTGTAACTTGAGACTATCTGACAAATCTTCAGCCAATTCTGGGACAGCAGATACTACTTTTTTGAGCACATGGCGAGTCTCGCGTCCTTTGCGGGGAGCAACCAAAAGGCCAGCTACGGTGCCAATGGCAGTACCCACAATCATTCCGACTACTAAAGTGCCCCGGTTACTATTTGACATGATTACACACGGACTATTTCTCTCTATTTTAGTCACGATCGCGCCATCTGTATACGAAATTCCCCACCGTAGAGGTAAGGAATTTCTGGAATTCAGCTAATTTTACGGATCGGTATTATTTAGGCATTGGCAGGCCAGCCGCACCATGAAAGTCTTTTTGGACTTTGACTGTCAACCGTTTAGAAACCTGCTTAACAATTTGTTGCAGCAGCTTGTCACCGGTTTTTTGAATCACCGACTGGGGAAGCTTGTGAATAAACTTTGGAAACTGAAGATACACCGCCAAGTCTAGCGTCCAATCTACTTGAGTGAGCAACTGATTATCTTTGATCACCTCTACTAAGCGCATTTCAGCGCTGAAATCTACCTCGTAACCAGGAGGCTGATAATCAGGAATATTAATAGTTTTTATTGGATAGGAATAAGTTCTATGAGGCAGCAATTCTAGACCCACCTTCGGTTCTACCACATAGCCGAAGGAATTAAAGCGACCGATCGTAATTGCATAGCCA
Organism: Synechococcales cyanobacterium; assembly: GCA_043721015.1. Classification (GTDB taxonomy): domain Bacteria; phylum Cyanobacteriota; class Cyanobacteriia; order Cyanobacteriales; family Chamaesiphonaceae; genus JAAFHZ01. Next base: position 5,384 of record JAYSRP010000013.1, read on the forward strand.
TTCCGTCCCAAAGATTCCACCTGCATTGGCTGGGCACAGCGAATGAACCAATCTTGGTGCTGGTCAAAATACTGTGCCACTGTTTTGACATCAGCATTCATCGCCATGGTATCGGCGAAGCTGTTGGCAAAGCGAGTTCTAGTCAATTCTTCACCGGCTAATTCTACTTGCTGGACAGAGTTTGGTTCAGGGTTAGCCAATGAACACACTGTTTCCAACCTCTCTCTCTCCAACATTGGCTGCTCCAATAATCTCGCTTGCATTGAACTGGATTCCTTGATATTTAGTATCATCGCTCTTAGCTATTACAGAAGAGAGACGGCAGCTACCGGATATTTTCTCCTGGGATTGAAAAGAAAACTGTGATATCTGTCATTGAATCTAGTGAGAGAGAGAATTAGGGGCATTTTGGCAAGATTTTTTTAGGTTGAACCAGAAAGACGCTGGTAAGATGTTCAATATACATATCTTAATATACCCTTGATGAAAGTATTTGTAGCAGGCGCTACTGGTGCCACCGGGCAGCGAATCGTAGCCGAACTCTGTCAGCGTCAAATTCCAGTGCGTGTACTGGTTAGAGATATTAACAAAGCCAGAGAGATTTGGCCAGTCAGCAACGAATTAGTGGAACTGGTCGCTGGCGATGTGGGCAATGTAGACGCTGTGATGCAGGCGATCGGCGACTGTACCAAAATTATCTGTGCTACGGGTGCTCGCCCCAGCCTCGACCCCACTGGCCCTTATCAGGTGGATTATGTTGGTACTAAAAACTTGGTAGATGCTGCTCAAGCTAAAGATATTGAGCATTTTTCGATCGTCACTTCGCTCTGTGTCTCGAAGTTTTTTCACCCGCTTAATTTATTTTGGTTGATTTTGTACTGGAAGCAGCAGGGCGAAAACTATCTGCGGGCTAGCGGACTCAATTACACGATCGTCCGTCCCGGCGGTCTCAAAAACGACGAAGTATCGGGCACATTGGTGATGTCTAAAGCTGACACCCTATTTGAAGGCAGTATTCCCCGCCAGAAAGTAGCCGAGGTTTGCGTAGAATCTCTGTCACAGCCCGCAGCAGTGAATAAAACTGTAGAAATTGTCTGCCAATCTACGGCCATTGGCAAAGACTGGCCAACCATGTTTGCCAATGTTTAAGCAGTTTACAGATACTTTTAAAGATCACCAACAATCTCTGAAGTTTGTTGGTGCGGCCATTGTCGTAGTTGCGGGTATCTTTGGTTACAGCATTTATCAAAACTCGATCGAAACCACGATCGAAGATCCAAAATCTACCGATAAAATTTCACCCTTGGTAATGAAAGGCGGCGATCCCCATATTCGAGCTTTGATGCAGATGATTTCGACCAGTGAGGCCAATGATGCTCAGCCTTACTCGTTAATTTATGGGGGTAGCAGAGCTGCAAAACTCGATAAGCACCCCAATAAATGTGTAACCATCAACGCTGGCCCCAACAAAGGCAATTGCAGTACTGCTGCTGGCCGCTACCAAACCATTAATACCACTTGGTATGATATTGCCGATCGGTATCAGGGCAAGAAAATTTGCTTTATGTGGAAATGTAATTACAGCTTTGCACCAGTAGAGCAAGATAAGGTAGTTTATGCTTGGTTAAGCGATAAAAAGTTCTGGAAGATGGATATTGCGAAAGAACTGCAAGATGGCAAAGTTGCGGCAGTGCGCAAGAAACTTTCGCCAACCTGGACAAGTTTGGGCTATGGCATCGAAACCAATATCCAGACCGGCAAGTTAGACCAAAATTTTGATCGGATTTTACAAGAAGAGCTAAGAAATCAGGGAGTCAAATGATGCGAGAACTAGATTTTTATATTGTGGATGTGTTTGCTGTGGGCAAATACACCGGCAACCAGTTGGCGGTATTTCCTAATGCTGAGGGGTTAGAGATAGAACAAATGCAGTCGATCGCCCGTGAAATCAATTTTTCGGAGAGTACTTTTGTAACCGGTGTTCCCCAAAATCAGCTTTACCCAGTAAAAATTTTCACCCCGACAGTGGAACTGCCTTTTGCTGGTCATCCTACCCTGGGTACAGCCTGGGTGCTACGACATCTCAACCCGACTTTGACAACTGTAACTCTCAGCTACACTGCTGGTCTGATTTCAGTGAGTTTTGCTGACATTAATAACAGTTCTGTGGTGTGGATGAAACAGCGCAATCCAGAATTTTTGGGTACTTTAACCGCCGCTGATTTAGCGCCAGTTTTGGGTATTGATCTGGCTGATATTGATTTGGGTTATCCGATCGAACAGGTTTCTACCGGTTTACCATTTATTATTGTGCCGCTGAAGACTTTGGCCACTGTTCAAAAGGCCAAATTAGAACTGACCAAGTATTATAAATTAATTGACCGACTCCCAGCCCAAAATATTTTAATTTTCTGTTCCCAGACGCTGAAGGCTGAAAACAATCTCCATGTGCGAGTTTTCACCCATGCTCTAGGCATCCCTGAAGACCCTGCTACTGGCAGTGCTAATGGTTGCTT
>JAYSRP010000014.1:0-7860 GCA_043721015.1 Synechococcales cyanobacterium
AACGATAGTTTCGGTGGTTTCGCTGCTGTCGATGATTTCGGTTTGGGTGGCGGTGGTTTGGTTGGGGTTTTGGTATTCGGGGCGCAGCCAGCGAATTAGGCCGTTGCGTTCTTCGGTGGCGCGTTCGGCGTTGAGGGCGACGAGGCGTTCGAGGATGGTTTCGTTGATGTCGGTGCCGGTTTGTTGGGCTGCCCAGAGGTCTTGCCAGCCATAGGCTGCAAAGACGGCTTGGTCTAGTTGGTCGTGGATTTGTTTGAGGGTGGAAACTAGGGCTTTGTTGTTGTATGCACGGTCGGCTTCGGTAAATTCTTGGCCTGCCCGCAGTTTTTCGAGGAGGTTGTACATGCCGGTAATAGTTATTTCGGGGTAGGCGGCTTGGACTTGTTTGCGGTGGGTGTCTAATTGATCGCCGAGTTCACGGATTATTTGTTTTTGCTCTGGAGTCGGATTTGGGAAAGGGAATGGGTCAAAGCATTGAGTTTTAACATACACGGAATCATTGCCAACTCCTAGCCAGCCCCCTGTAGCTAGAGACCAACTGATGTGTAGATTACTTGAGAGAATCCCTAGGAAATAAGCATCATCGTGGGCAACTATCACAAGCTTGTTATCGGGTAAAACTTCTTTTGATAAAAACAAGAAGATACGATGAGTAGAAGTTTCAACAGTAACAATATATCGTTCTAATCCGGCTAGTGCTGAACGCAAAACTGTATTAGATCTACGGTAAAGCCACCATTCTTTTTGTAGTTTAGGATCGTTGTTATTTTGTCTGTCTGGCTTAACTTTTTCTAATAAGTACTGATACGTTTTCGGAAAATCTGACATGATATTCTCTTCGGACAGATTATTAGTGTCAATGACGAAAAGATCTCTGGATATCTGAAGCAAATCTCTACCATTCAAATAATATTTTAATAAATCCGGCTCTATATTCTGTCTATTTTTAGAGTCCACCCAGAATCCTTTGCTTCCAGGCATAACTCCTCGACTAACAATTCCTTTGTTCGATTCAATTTGAATAGCCGTTGAAGTATTCACTCCAGACTGAAGACTTGCAAAAATTTTTCCTGTTCTTGTCCAGTCAATTTGAATAGATTCTGCTTCTGCCTCTGGCGTGTCAGCATTTTTCTCCATAACAACTAGTCCTATTTCTACAGTCTTGATAAGACTCTCATTTTCACATTCAGCACCTGTCATAGAAATTCTGACTGCCGCATTTTCATCATTCCAAGGATGATCAGGTATGGCAAAAAATAACCTTAAGGCTCTTTTTTTATGGCTTAAATGAAATTCAATAACTTTTCGTTGCCTGACTTGCCGAATTGAATTTGTAGTAATTAAGCCAAATCTGTTGAGCTTTCCAAGCCGTACTAAATCGGCAGCTTTATGCCACCAATACAACACATAGTCTACTGTTTCAGCTACATCGCCATACACCCCTCTAATAGATGAAGCGTATCCATCTCCTAGCCTCTCTCGCATTCTAGCATTTCCAATAAATGGTGGATTGCTAACTATATAGTCTGTCTCCGGCCACTCCGTAGCCCTCGCATTCAAATAACGATAAATCACCACTTGATCGTTAGGATCTGGTACATCCTCACCTGTCACTACATGCTTTATCATCCGCCCACCCCACCGCGTCCTCACCTCCCCCGTCTTAGCATCCACATCCGGCTCCCGGCCATCATAAGCCAACACCGCATCCCTACACTCAATATTGCCAAACGCCTGCAACACCGGGTCTGGCGAAGCCGCATTACCATAGCGCTTAAAATACCACTGCAAATACCCAATCCAAATCACCAACTCCGCGATCGCCGCCGCCCGAGGATTAATCTCGATTCCCAAAAACTGCGACGGATCTACCTGCTCAAAACCAAGCTGCACATTCCCCGCCACATCCACCAACCGCGTCAACGCCTCCTGCTCCAACCCCTTCACCAAATCCAACGTCACATACAAAAAATTCCCCGTCCCACAAGCCGGATCCAAAATCTTCACCCGCCGCAACTCCGCCAAAAACCCCTGAATCTCCTGCACCGCCTTCTCCCGCTGCTTCACCGTCGGCTCCTTGCCCTCACCAGCATCCAACAACCGCCGTAGCTCCAGCTCCACCTCATCCCACTGCTGCCGCAGCGGCTCCATCACCACCGGGCGCACCAACCGCTCCACATACGATCGAGGTGTATAGTGCGCCCCCAGCCTACTGCGTTCCTTCTTCTCCAGCGCTCGCTCCAACAAAGTCCCAAAAATCGCCGGTTCCACCTGGCTCCAATCCTTCGCCGCCGCCGCATACAGCACCTCTAACTGCTCCTTTGGCAACTCAAACGCCGTCGCCTCCGTAAAAAAGCTGCCGTTAAACCGCAAAATCTGCTCAAACCCAAAAGTCCCACCCGTATTCATCGTCTGCCACAGATTTTCAATCTCGGCTCTGAAAGTCTTAGGGTGCGGAATCCAGCGATCGCGCAGCGCCTTGGTAAACACCTCACCCTTCAACAGCTCCACATCCTCCGCAAACATCGTAAAAATACAGCGCATCAAAAAACTCGCCGCCCGCTGCGGTTCATACCCCTGCTCCTCCAACCACCGCGACAGCTTCGCCAACTCCGCCGCCACCTCCCGCGTCACCCGCGCCCGATACTTCTCCGGGTTTAGCGATTGTGGATCACTAAAAATAGCGACAAATCGATCGAAGATCTCAGCCTGCCCCAGATCCTTCAAATTAATCTGCTGCCGCGCCCCATAGCTCCCATACTCACCACTAAACCCCTCCCACACCTCAAAATGCGAACCAATATCACAGGTAATCAAAAACGGCGGCAGCGCCGGAACAGTTCGATTGTAAGCATAAGACTTAGCCTGGTTAAACGCCCGCTGCATCGTATCCCGATACCCCTGTGTTCCGCGCTTCCCGTGACCCTTCGCCGAATTAGTACTACCCTGCTTGGCCTCAATTAAAAAATGTCCCTCCCTATAAAAATCCGCAAAGCGGGTAGTCTCGGCTTTTTCATTAAAAAACTTGATATTTTTATCAAAACAATATCGATCGCCCTCCACACTGCCCTTCGGCGGTGGAGCATCCACAGCCAAAGCCACACAAAGATCGCCAAAAAAAGTCTGATAGTTCGCCCGTTCATTTCCTTCAGAACCCAACCACTTACTCAGAAAATCTTGAACTCTCTTGCTATCTGCACTATCCATACTGGTCTGACCTAATGATTGCTACCCAGTGGAATAGTATCACAAATATTTGGAATGAATGGTTTTGCTCGATCGACAGTCAAAATACCCATCAAACCAAAGAGCCAAGGTAGAAGTGCCACTAGTTTATCTAGTTCATTGGGTCTGACATATTCCAGTGAGCCGATCGACAATATTTGATCATTGGTGACAAAATCAGAGGTGATGATATAAAAAGATATTGACCGATCGAACCAATGTCCACCCATACCCCCAAACCTCAATATACCTATAAAGTCGGTGGCACCCTAGCAGCTAACGCCCCCAGCTACGTCACCCGTCCCAGCGACGAAGAACTCTACCAAGCTCTAAGTGCTGGGGAGTTTTGCTACATCCTCAACGCCCGCCAAATGGGCAAATCTAGCCTGGGCGTGCGCACCATGCAGCGCCTCCGCCAAGAGGGAGCCGCCTGCGCCTTTATAGAAATGACCAAGCCTGGTAACGAACAAGTCTCGATCGAACAGTGGTACAACGGCACAATCGCCGAACTGGTGAGGGGGTTACAGCTTGGCAGCAAATTCAACCTCAAACAATGGCGACAGTCTCAACAGCATCTATCACCAGTCAAACTCTTTAGCCAATTCATCGATATATTATTAGAGATTTTACCGAGTCAGCCGATCGTCATTTTCTTAGACGAAATTGACAGCATCAAAAGCCTGCAATTTGCCACCGACGACTTCTTTGCCACCTTACGCTCTTGCTATAACCAGCGGGCTTACCAACCCGATTACCAGCGCATCACCTTTTGTCTGCTGGGTGTCACTACTCCTTCGGAGTTAATGAAAGACAAGCAGCGCACCCCCTTTAATATTGGGCAGGCCATCACCCTCAAAGGCTTCGAGGAAAACAACGCTCGCGCGGCGCTATTGCCGGGGCTAATAAACTGTGTACCTGCTCCAGCCGATACCTTAGCTGAAATTATTACCTGGACAGGTGGGCAGCCTTTTTTGACTCAAAAACTCTGTAAATTAATGGGTCGATCACCAGAACTTAGCGTAGCTGAAGTTGTACAGCAGCAAGTAATTGATAACTGGGAAGTCCAAGACGAACCAGCCCACTTTAAAACCATCCGCGATCGACTATTAGGCTCCCCAAAACTCAAAGGCAAAGTGCTAGGGCTATATCAGCAAATTCTACGCCAAGAAACCATTACCTTTGCCGACAGTCAAGCTCATCAACAGCTACATCTTTCAGGAGTCGTGCGTCAGCAGTCTGGACAGCTCTGCTGTTACAACCAAATTTATGCGGCAATTTTTAATCAGCAGTGGGTTGGCCAAGAACTACAAAAAATTCGCCCTTATGCAGCTCAGATCGAGCAATGGCAAACTCATAGCATTTCAGAAAACCTCTTGCAGGGCGCAGAACTATGGTCTGCTTTGGCTTGGGCAGCCGATCGACAGTTAGCCGATCAAGATTTACTGTATTTATCGAGCAGCCAAACTTTAGCTTTGCAAAATGCTACTGCCGAACTCGATCGATCGCAACAGCAAGCCCGCCAAATTTCTCGGCGTAACCGTCGCCAAGTTTGGGTTGGCGGAGCTATCTTAGCCTTGTCACTGTGCGGCGCAGGCTGGGCAGAATGGACTAGAGAACAAACTAGTCGCGCCACCAAATTAGATTTGGCTAGCATGAATGCGCTGCGGGAATTTGAAACTGGTGGACAGTTAGATTCTTTACTACTTGCTATGCAGTCTGCCCAAGAACTCAAAAAAACTGTGGGGAATGGATCGTTAGCTAAGTATCCGGCTTTTGTGCCATTGTTTAATTTACAAACTATTTTATTTAATATTCGTGAACAGCAGCGACTCAGCGGTCATCAGGGTTCCGTGAATGGCTTGAGCTGGCAGCCTAATGGTCAGCTATTGGCTACTGCTGCTATCGATGGCCGCATTAGACTATGGAATTTAAAAACATACCAACAACAGAAAATATTTTCAGCTCAGGGTAGTTCTTTAAATGGAATTAGTTTTGCACCCAATGGCCAAACTATTGCAGCAGCAACTCAAAATGGTGTGGTGCAGCTATGGAAAACAACTGGCGAAACGATTGTTACTCTCACTCCAAATCCGATCAAAGACCCGAAACAAGCTGATGTCAATGGGGCACAAGTTAAGCCTAAACCCTTAAATACAGTGGCTTTTTCGCCTCAAGGTGATCTGTTAGCAGCAGCAGGCAGCGATCGGCAAATTCACCTGTGGCGATCAGATACTCATCAGTTAGTCCGCACCTTTATTGGTCACAAAGACAGCATTTATCAGGTGATATTTAGTCACAATGGTAAATATATGGCCTCGGCTAGTAATGATCGCACCATCAAAATTTGGTCAGTTGTGAGTGGTCAACTCTTACATACTTTGTCGGGTCATAGTGATGGAGTATATAGCGTTACCTTTAGCCCCGATGATAAAACCTTAGCTACTGCCAGCGCTGATAACCAGGTGTGGCTATGGGACTGGCCAGCAAACAGAGTACTATTTATTCTGAAAGGTCATCGAGATCGGATCAATAGTGTTACCTTTGACCCCCAGGGACAGTATCTCGCTTCGGCTAGCAATGATGGCACCATTAAGCTGTGGAATCGCCGTGACGGTAGCTTGATTAATAATTTGCTAGGTCATAGTGATCGAGTATATCAGGTGCAGTTTAGTCCTGATGGTCAGAAATTGGGTTCTAGTAGTGCTGATGGAACTGTGCGTTTATGGCAAGTCCAGCCTAGTAAAAACAATAGTAACTATACTCCGCTCAGCCATCTTGAACCAGTTAACAGCGCTGTTTTTAGTCCTGACAGCCAGTTGATCGCCTCGGGCAGCACCGATACAACCAGCCAAATCCGCAACTTAGCTACTCAAGAAATCAACACAATTAAGGGGGGCGACAAGCGAATTAACAGCGTGCGATTTAGTCCTGACAACCGATTCTTAGCATTTGGGGGCTTTGATAAAACTGTGCAGCTTTGGCAATTACAGCCCCAGCAGCGGCTGGCTGAATTTGTTAATGCCGATCGAGTTAATGGCGTAAATTTCAGCCCAGACGGTCAATTATTAGCTGCGGCCACAGATGGCAAAATTAAGCTATGGGATGTGGGCACAACGAAAGAGGTGGATTCTTTTGTTGGTAATGGTGAATTAGTAAACTATGTAGTTTTTAGTCCCAATGGCAAAACCTTAGCATCAGCTAATCGCAATGGCACCATTAAGCTATGGGACGTGGCTACTCGCCAAGAGCTTAAAAAGCTAGAAAATCATGAGCGGCGTGTTAACTATGTGGCTTTTAGCCCCGATGGTAAAACCCTAGCATCGGCCAGTAATGATGGCACGGTCATGCTGTGGAATATGCGCGATTCCAAACCTTTTAAAACGCTGCTTGGGCACCGCAATACCGTAGTAGCCGTAGCGTTTAGTCCAGATGGGCGGCTGATAGCTTCTGCTAGCACCGATAGTACGATCAAGCTGTGGAAAGCAGATGGCACGCTAATTACTACTTTGACAGAGCATCAGGGTGGGGTGCTGAGCGTTGGTTTTAGCCCTGATGGCCAAACTTTGATTTCGGGCAGTGTAGATGGCAAGGTGTTATTGTGGTCTTTAAATTTAGACCAGTTGCTCAATGAAGGCTGTGAATGGCTGCGCTACTATTTAGTGAATCATCCTAAAGCCGACCTAGATATTTGTCCGCAAATTCCGCGTCCAGCTAGTTCTTATGGTCTCAGTTCTTATAGTCAGCGCTAACATGTTTCACCAATACCGCATTACCGATCGCCATGAGCTGCGCCTGTTCCAAATTGCTGATGCCGAGGAGCTATTTGCCATCACCGATGCTAACCGGGCTTATTTGCGTCAGTGGCTGCCTTGGGTAGATGGTGCTCGATCGGTAGCTGATAGCCGCAGCTACATTGATGCTAGTCTGCAACAATTTGCCGAAAACTCTGGGTTTGTGGCAGCAATTTGCTATGACGAAAAAATCGTGGGGACGATCGGCTTTAACGAAATCAATTGGCACAGCCGCATTGGTTATATTGGCTATTGGCTGGCGGAGAGCCATCGAGGCAAAGGACTTGCTGCTGCTTCTTGTCGATCGATTATTGAATGCGGTTTCCAGATTTTAGATCTGAACCGGATGGTGATTGCCTGTGGGGTAGAAAATAAGCGCAGTCAAGCAATTCCTCAGCGGTTGGGGTTCACCCACGAAGGCACTGCCCGCCAAGCAGAATGGCTCTATGACCACTTCGTCGATCATCAGATTTACTCTCTACTGCGCTCTGATGTTAAGTGATGTAGGCGATCGATCCACAAATCATTTTTCTCCAAAACTAATTAAACTACCAATATGCAATGGACTAACTTTTATACATCTTCTATTGGCCGCAAAGTCGTGATGGCCAGCACCGGCATATTTTTGATGGTCTTTTTGTTGATTCATCTTGGTCTCAATGCCATTATTTTAGCTGCTGACCGAGGTATTCTATTCAATCAAATTGCCAGCGAATTTCACCATAGCTGGGGACTTAAGTTACTAGAAATACTAGTATTTAGCGGCTTCGCTGTACATATTTCGCAAGGATTGTTATTGACTTGGCAAAACAAATCTAAGCGTAACGTTGCTTACCTGGTGAAA
>JAYSRP010000015.1:0-3782 GCA_043721015.1 Synechococcales cyanobacterium
TTGCTGTAAGTGTTGCTTCGGGTTCTGGTTTAGCTACTTTAAGTAGTGTTGCTTACTCTGCTCAACCTTTTAAAATCAGTACTGGTATTACTCCTTATAATCCTCAAGTTATTGATGCTAGTCAGAAAAACCCAACAGAAGTAGCAAATAAGTAAAACTTTAGATATGTTTAGCCTACAAAAAACAAACAGAAAGAATACTCGACGGAATGTGAAAGTTAAGTTGATTTTATTGATTTTTTACTTTCTTCTGCCAACAGTACTTTTTCAGAATTCAGCGTATTCTATTCCTACACAATGGGAGGACACTAAGATTAGTATGAAAGACTTATTGAATGTCGGCTGGCGACTTACATCTCACGGTACTAACCGTGTAGCTGCTAATAGCAGTAGTGGAAACAGCTTTGATGTAGAAACTTTTTCTTTTATTCTTACCAAAGGTGAAAAATACATCATATGCTTTGTTGAAAACCCTAGACCACCATTAGCTAATGCTGCTAGTTGTCGAAAGCTAAACTGAATTACATTAAGCTTAGTTATTGCACATAAAATTTTTCTGAGTAAAGTATAAATCATGCCGCACTTGACCCTGGATCGCTATCAATAAATATTATGTTTTGCTTGTATCTTAAAAAAGATGCAAGCAATTTTGTTTTAGTTTTGCCAAACGAAGGCTTATTGTCACTACAAGATGCTGTTGATCGGTGGAACTGCACAGCAATCTAGTACCATAAACCTGAACCCCACTCAGCTACTGGGAAATCTGAAAAATGGTGTAGATAGTTTGAGAAAGGGTGCGGATAATCTGATCAATCAATTTAGGAACGATCCTACTATCAGCCAAATTTTAGGCAGTTTAAATCAAGTAACTAGTATATTTTTGCCCGAGATTCAAAAGTTCACAGGTCTTTCCTCTGAAGACTTGAACAAGGCCAAAGGAATTTTAAATATTTTGTCTCCATCTGAAGCCAAAAAGGCGATCGAAGAGCAGAAGGCCAAAGCAAAAACTAACTCTACCATCACAAATTCTGATCATACAGTAGCACTATCGGGCAGCCAATCCACATCCAATAACGTGCTGAGCAAAGAGGCGCAAGAAGCCGATAAAAAAGTTCTAGACGAAATCAGTGACCTGGTTAAAAGCACTCAAGATCTGTCTGAAAATACTTCTGATAGTGCTAATTCCGCGCAGGAAGCCAATTCATCTCAAGATATTTTGAAAATCTTGGCAAGTCAATCTAGTAACCAAACTGCAATCAATGCCGCCCAAGTGCGACTGGCCGCTTTGCAAAACGCAAATTTGCAGGCAATTAAAACCCAGCTAGCGATCACCAATCAGGCCAACGCTAGCTTTGAAAGAAGACAGCAAGGAGACAACCAACAAAAAACCTTAAGAGAGCAAGAAAAAAATCTGCTAACCATCCAAAACATCATCCGTAATTACAAGGCCAACTAGTTTTCGATTAACCTTTGAAGTATTTTGAGAGTAAAATAATGTTTTTCAATAGTCATATCTTGTTAGCAGCCGATGCACCAGATGCCACGCCTGTAGCTACCCCCAGCATAACTGGCAGTATCATAGATGTATTAATTAATCCGGTGGTTAATCCTGATACCGATACTATTCCTAAAGCTTTGAATAGCTTATGGGATATAGCAATGAACGGAAATATGTACCGAGTAGTCTCTGCCCTGGGCATAACGATCGCCATCTTTGCCGTAGGGTTTTGGTGCGTGAAGTTTTACAAGGTATTAGAAGAAGGGGGAATGCGGCCAGCATTTGCGGAGTTAGTAATACCGTTGATTTTAGTGGTCTTGCTATCGAATGGTGGAAGCAACATGCGGAAGTGTACACTGGGTGCCAGAGATATGATGAACAGCTTCAATAAACAAATTAATATTGTGATTGATGAGGATGTGAGTTTAAGGTCGGCGATGCAGACTCTCACTACCGCAGATACTTCTACAACATTAATAAATATGGCTTATGGCACCTGCCAGAAACAAATAGAAATAAACGAGTTTCGGCAATGTGTCAGGAATCAATCACTAATTGCTAAAGGGGCAACGACTTTGCTAACTGGTGCTTGGCCAAGTGCAAATACCGGTACGACTAATGGTGCTAGGTATCAGCAGGAGATCGATCGATGGAAAGCTTACAGTGAGTCTACTTTGACGAATACATTCAAGATAGATGATTTGGTGGTTGCTCAAGAAACACCAGGAGTTCAGGCTAAAAGTGTTTCACAAATTACAGGTTTTGATAATACGGTGGAGCTAAGAAGAACAATTTTGAGCTTCAGAGGTGCGTTTTTGTATATCATTGAGATTATGATGTTAGTAACTGCCTTGATTGGGCCTGTGCCTTTGGCGCTGTCTCTGTTCCCGGTGGGCACTAGGCCGATTATGACTTGGCTGACTTCTTTTCTGTCTCTGGGTTTCTGTAAGATTTGCTTTAGTCTGTTTTCTGGGCTATCGTCTTTGGCTATGGTTTACTCTGGTCCAGAAAATGTGGATATGCTTGTGGCGGCGATCATCCTTGGTTTGCTGGCTCCAGTTTTATCTTTCACTGTCGCCTCGGGTGCTGGAATTGGTGCTTTAACTAGTATCTCTAGTTCTGGCCAGGGATTGGGCATTAATACTGGTGTTAGTCTTTACTATCCTGGTACTGGTCATGGTAGCAGTGGTGGAAGATCAAGTTCAACTGTAGAAAAAGAGTGAACATACAAGGAGTTAGTGGAAAATGCAAACTAGATCCACAATTATCGGAATGATTTTCGCTTTATCATTAGTATTAATATCAATACTTATTTTACCGCATGAAGCAAATGCTATCCCCACAAAATGGGAAAAAATTGATGTGAGTATGTCTGAGTTATTAAATAGTGGATGGAGGATATCAGGTCATAGTTCAAGCCGCACAGCTTTTAACAATGGTACTATTGACCGTTTTGATGAAATCACATATACGTTTTTGCTAACAAAAAACAACGATTATGTTTTTTGCAATACTGTGAATCCTTCACAACCTAAAGCTAATCTTGCGGCATGTAGAAAAATTAATTAGATAATGTCTTTTCCTATTATTAGTAGTGATAGCATTTTAATGTAGTTAATATAAAGCTCCTCAGTTCTTAAGGAGCTTTATATTAACTACATTAAAATGCCTAGCGTTTGAGAATGAAATACGCGGCGAAGCGATCATGAAGTTTCAGATGCGAGGCTGGGTAGCAGCAGCTTACCTGCTGCTTATATTTGGCTTTGAGACCAAAGGAGTGCATAGCACCTTACGAGAAAGCCAAGTAGGCCCAATCTTTGACGGCATCGAGAGTGGGTTAAAAGACCTGTTGCCCAGTGAGAAATTTACGATTCACTTCAGCTCATTTTCTAGCGACGAGCAAAGACAGCACCAGATCTCAGATCTGGCTATGAAGACCAGCAATCCCCGCTTATTACTGAGCTAGTGAATTCTGACGTGCATTTGACCAGCCATTTGTTCCCCAGTCAAGATCGAGTGCCTTATGCCGATCGAGCATTTATTCACATCAAAGGCCAATACGCAGCACCGTTAGTATTCGTCGATAAACCGGGCGGCTGGGTAAATAAAGAAGCCGAGCTGCGCTACTTATGGGATATGTTTGCCAGCATCGCCGCTCAAGAAGCGTTATGCGAAGGTTCATTGCCGCTACAAGTTGCAGTGGTGATGATAGTGCATCGTCCCACTTTGAACGAATTAGATTCAGCCTGCCGCTATATGCAAAACTGCTTCCGGCGGCCAGCCTG
>JAYSRP010000016.1:0-7837 GCA_043721015.1 Synechococcales cyanobacterium
TGAAAGTAAAAATCGGATGGACTTGCCAAAACTATTAATACCCACGGGAAACATTCCTTGCAGAAAGTGGGCGACACTCCCCAAAACAGAATTGCTATATTAGCTCTATGCTACTTTTGTTTTGCAAATCGTCCGTCACTAAACAATTTCCAGCAACCATTTTGTGAAGAAGATTTTTTTGCATCTTCTAATGTCATTTCATTACAAATATCTTGCCACACTTCTCTGACACCAGCATTTAAACACTTTCCTCTCCAAGCAGATCCTTTAATCTGTTGATTCGCTTTATCGGATGGATCGCAGGCATCAAGTCTTACGGCAGATGCTGGGTTAGTATTTACCAAAATACCAACAGCTACGTTACTGATCAGTAAGAACGAAGCGGCTAATAAACTTACTTGTGGTTTTTTAAGAGTCATATTTTTCCTAATTCTCATTTCTATGGTCTTCAAATCTTTGGAGTGGTCCGGCTGACTCAAATGATACTACATCTCTATACATTTGGCAACGGACTTCAGTGGTATCACCAATCTCATCACACAAAGCTGGATTAAGGCTTACGACTCTTATAAACTTCCAATTTACAATGCCTCCATCTTCGTTGGTATAAGATCTTTCCTGAGACTGGCCAAACTTCTCAGCCGCAGATTCAGCTTCTTTGAGACTTAATGCTTTAATAACCACAATAGCCAATTCGCAGTATGAACTTTTGCTATCTATATATAGTTCTCTAAGCACTTCTGCAACAAATAATTGTTTTTCCATTTGTTCAAAACCCCTACATTGTAATTTTATTAATAATATAACATTGATTAGTCTTTACTAATACAACTGAATTTCAGCCTTATTTACAACCTAACGAATCCCGAGTATCGGCACCAGTTTTAGAATTTACGCCATCGGCCTGTTTGCAAAGTTGCAATACTTGCTCTTTGCCTAACAGCGCTCCGGTAAAATCAGCGCCCTTAATATTGACATCTTTGAACCTCGATCGAAGCATAATGCTATCTACCAAAATTGCATCGCTCAAATCGGTGCCATTAAACTTCACCTGATCAATCAGCGCCTGTGTGAGGTTCGCGCCGTGTAGGTTGGTATTCACCAGCGAAGAAGTACTCAAAACAACCCCCATCATATCGG
This sequence comes from Synechococcales cyanobacterium, assembly GCA_043721015.1. Classification (GTDB taxonomy): domain Bacteria; phylum Cyanobacteriota; class Cyanobacteriia; order Cyanobacteriales; family Chamaesiphonaceae; genus JAAFHZ01. Next base: position 1,141 of record JAYSRP010000016.1, read on the forward strand.
CACCCGAAAAATTGGTGCTTTCTAGGTTGGCATTAGAAAACTCAGCTTTTTGCAGCTTCTGGCCCGAGAAATCTTTCCGTGCTAGCTCCGCGTTGCTAAAAGATAAAGGTGGTGCAGGCACCGCAAAAGCAGCAGCAGGCAATAGCCATAGGCAACAAGCTAAAACCAAGGAAAGAAATTTAAACATAAAATATAAAGTTTTGTTAAATATTGTCCCTGCCATTGTAAGGCACTTTTTGCTTTGGTAATACAAATCATCTGAATTCACTAAATGTAAGCCCAGGGATAAGTGCAATATCAAATCTATCGAGATCTATGCGTCTACTGGTTAACGACTACCACATCTTACTCAAACTCAATACAAATCCAGGCATAACCTCTCCGCAATCGATCGAACCCGGAGCATCTAAAACTTCTATCTCTTGTCCTGGTCTATAAATCTCCAACTGCTTATTTTTTGGATTTACCAGTAAACCCAGCTTCACACCTAGTCTTTGATACTCTCTCATTTTCTCCTGCAAAGGCTTCAAAGCATTTTTTGTAGAGCGCAACTCAACTATAAAATCAGGAACGACCGGAGTAAATTGTTCGATCGAAACATTCTCCAGCCGAGATTTTTCAACCCAAGATGCATCAGGGGAAAGAATACCACCATCAAGCGCAGTAAAATCATCACCACCCGATGAGTCAAATGCTCGACCTAAGCCAGTTTGTCGATTCCAATACCAAACTTGCCCAGATAAATCTCCGTTTTTCTCACTGCTAATCAAAAACGCTGGAGCCATTACAATCAATTCTTTATTAGGGGTCAATTCTAGACGTAAATCAGGATTATCGATGCACAGCCGATCGAACTGCTCTGCTGTAACAGTTAAAACCGTATTGCTAACATCCAGCAGCAATGGCTGAATATTGTCGATATCAGTAGATATAGTAGGAGCTGTAGTGACTGTCATAAAACCTCTAAACATCTTCGGGGTCTAGATTACACCTCAATTATTCTATCACGACCCACATTTGGCAAAGCCCCCCTTATACCAGGGAGGCTTTGCCAAAAATTCAGCTTTCACAGAGATTTCACTCTGCCAAAGACCTCAAACTAAGGCTGAGTCCATTCAGTATGGAAAGATTCTGGCTTCTCAGAATTAAACGCGTTTGGCTTATCAGTACGCTGATAGGTGTGAGCACCAAAATAATCCCGCTGTGCCTGAGTTATATTCTGAGGCAAGTTGGCACGTCGATAGCTGTCGAAGTAATCTAAAGAAGCGCTGAATGCCGGAACCGCAATCCCTAAGCGAGCTGCCTGGATCAACACTTCCCGCCAAGCTGCCTGCCGATCGAGGATGGTTTGCTTAAACTCAGGAGCCAACAGCAAGTTAGGCAACGCCGGATTTTGGTCGAAAGCCTTCTTAATGCTGTCCAAGAAGCCCGCCCGAATAATACAGCCGCCTTTCCAAATGCGGGAAATTTCACCCAAGTTCAGATCATATTTCTCAGCCTGGGAAGCCGATCTCAGTAGCGCCATCCCCTGGGCATAAGAACAAATCTTCGAGCAGTACAGCGCATCGCGCACCTGATTAATAAAGGTGGCTTTATCACCAGTGAATTTATCAGTAGGTCCGCTCAAGATTTCGGAGGCTGCGACCCGCTCGTTCTTGTAGCTCGACATAATTCGGGCATTTACTGCGGCAATGATTGTCGGAATTGCTACGCCAAGTTCTAGAGCACTCTGCACTGTCCAGCGACCCGTGCCTTTTTGACCGGCAGCATCCATGATCAGCTCTACTAAGGGCTGCTGGGTTTCGGGATCAATTTTGCGGAAAATGTCAGCGGTAATTTCGATCAAGAAGGAATTCAGCTCAGCGGTTTTATTCCAATCGGTAAAGACTTGATGAAGCTCTTGATGATTCAAGCCCAAAACATTTTTTAGCAGATCGTAGGCTTCGGCAATAAGCTGCATATCGCCATACTCGATGCCGTTATGCACCATTTTCACGTAGTGGCCTGCTCCAGCGGGGCCAATGTAAGTCACGCAAGGGCCGTCGTCAACTTGGGCGGCGATTTTCTTTAGGATTGGCTCTAGGTTATCGTAAGCGGCCTTGGTTCCTCCCGGCATTAAGCTGGGGCCATTTAATGCGCCTTCTTCGCCACCGCTGACTCCCATGCCAATGAAGGTCAATCCGATGCTTTCTAGCTCGGTGGCACGGCGAGCAGTGTCGCCAAACAGTGAGTTACCACCATCGATGATGGTGTCGCCCTTAGCTAACAAAGGCTTGAGCTGTTGAATTACTTTATCTACTGGGTCGCCAGCTTGCACCATCAACAAAATGAGGCGAGGTTGGGCAAGGCTGCTGACGAAGTCTTCGATCGAAAACGCGGCATGGACATTTTTGCCAGGAGCGCGGTTGGCCATAAAGGCATCGGTTTTTTCTCTGGAGCGGTTATAGACAGAAATCGGAAAGCCGTTGCGCTCTACGTTCAGCGCAATGTTTTCGCCCATGACAGCGAGGCCGATGACACCGAATTTTTGTAGAGTCATAATATCTGGGGTTAATTTAAATTTTGGCTATTTGCTGTTACAGGTTAACGCGATCCCCAAAAAATGATGGTCGATCGGCAGTAATCTTAAGATTTTGGCAACAAAAAAGCGGCCAATTGGCCGCTCAAACTCTAACAATTAATTTTTAGAACGTGAAAGTTGTTCGTACAGTACCTAGTAAAGCACCTTCATTCCCGGTGCCTACTTGGTTAGGGTTAGTCAAGTAAATCAAACCAGGAGTAATCGAAAGATTGTCATTGAGTTTGTACTTGTAGAAACCTTCTAAGTGGTAAGCACTATTAGCACGACCAGTTGCATTTGTTACAGTAGGAGGCTGACCCACAAAGAAACCCAACAAGTTACCGGGCTGACCGATATTAGGGAATGCTGCACCAACGCCATAAGTGAGAATACTAGCATCGCCGATCGAAGTACCAGTAGCAGAAGTACTAGTTAAGTATCCATTCAAAGTGAAGTTGTCGCTTACTTTGTAAGATGCAGAAGCTCCATAAGAGTTACTGTTTTGGGCGGCTAAGGTAGTACCAACAATTCCTGGCGATCCAGCACCAAAGTCATAAATGGCACCACCAGCGTTGTAAGCATTTACATATGCCAGGCCAAAATCAAACTTTTCTGAGGGCTTGAAGTTAACTTGAGCCAAGATTGAGTTGCGGCCGCCAAAAATACCACTACCAACAGCAGGACTATTCGCACTAGTTGCACCACCAAAGTAGCTTAGGTTGATCGAGTCTAGACCAATACCAGTGTTAGCACCATTCAAAGGAACAGTCACACCAATACCAGTGCCGCCACCAATCTTGTAAATGGGATTTTCTTCAGCTAGGGAAGAAATTGCACCACTACCACCGGTAAAGTCTTGGAAGTAAGGATTGTGAGTTTCAGCATAGTCGGAGTGGATCCCGTTATAAGCACCAGCATAAACAGTAGCATTGCCAACTGGGAACTGATAGGCCAACCAATCTAGACTGAAAGCATTACTTCCACTTGGGCCAAAAGCAACCTGACTTGCATTGTTGGCTGCAATGCCAGTTGGATTACCATCATTTTTGAGTGCGCCATAGCCAGGAAGATTATTTTGAGCTGCTAAACGAGTGTACAGCTTATCTTTACCTGTAAAAGTACTCTCCAAAAGCAAACGAGCACGATTGCTGACAGTTGTGTTGCTACCAGGAGCACCACCAGAAATTACGCCGTTTAAACCAACAATTACTTCACCTTTCAATTTAGTGGTGGTGGAAAATTGGCTGGTTTGAGCTAAGGCAGTACGCTGTTGTACTTTTTCAATGCGAGTATCAATGTTGCTCAGCTCAGCGCGAAACTCTTGGGTAAGACGACGCAGAGTGTCTAGCTCTTCGGAAGAAACCTGGTCAGCATTTTTAGCTAAAACTGGTTCAACTTTATTGAGGCAAGTTTTAAGACCATCGATAAAAACATTGCGGGAAACTGCTTGACCAGTAAAAGATTTGTTGTCACAGTCGTATTTGTTAGCTAGACCTTGAAGAGCGCTGTACTGCCAATCGCTGGGCTGAACTTCAGTCGCATCAGGGCTGAGAGCATCACTCTTAGCAACTAAGGGAGCATCGATCGATGGCTTTGCTTGTACCTCTGACAATTTAACAGCGTTGATATCAGCTTTAGCAGCTACAGGTGCAGCAAACGCAGCAGTAGAAACTAGCAAGCTAGCTGCATAGGCAGCAGGCAGAGCAAACAAAATTCTTTGGGCAATACGGGACATGTTGGATTGTTCTCCTCAAGCAAACTTTTTTTGGTGGTATGCACGGAATCGGGGTTCTGCGAATCTGTGACAAATCTCAATAGTTGTCTTTGACCGTTGGCAAAAACCTTTGTTCCCGGTAAAAGACATAGCAGGCATAAATCTTGATGATTTATTCTACTGGCAGGTATTGAGTCTCTTCGTATCATAAGATACATCTGATTCCGCTCACCATCCGGGAAATTTGTAATATTTGTAATCGATTGAATTCACCCAGTAATTGCAGTATTCCCCGCAAAACTATCCGCTCCCACTTTTGACCAACGCAGGGTTGAAATCAAAAATGGGAGCGGTCTAGCGAGTTTTCGCTCTGGAACCTGACTGCCGGGAGAACTCCAGGCAATGGCAGGCAAAATATTACTTAAATAGATTGACCTGTCGGAGTCTTAGAGAACGGCCCCGGCACACAGCCGGTTAGCTCCAGTTGAAAAACCCTGAGAATTACTACTATCTGTCATGGGCAACACCTCCGTAATATATTGAAAGGACAATCGGAACCTATGGCTCCAAACTTAAAGCTAACATTGGGATAGGGTTTTGGCAACGTTTTATGAGTAAGATTTCGGCGATCGGCCTCGATGTGGGCAGCAAAAGAATTGGAGTCGCGGGCTGTGATGGCACCGGAATGATTGCTACTGGCCTGTTTACCCTAGAGCGCAGTTCTTTTGAACAAGATGTCGAAATGTTACGAGAACTGGTGATCAGCCGAGAGGCTACCCTATTGGTAGTGGGCTTGCCCTATACCCTAGATGGCAAGTTGGGCAAACAGGCACAACGAGTCCAAAAATTTGCCAGCCGCTTGGGTCGCGCTCTCAATTTGCCGATCGAATACGCCGATGAACGCCTGACTTCGGTAGCCGCCGAAGAAATGATGATCGCTAGTGGTCGATCGCCCCGCGATAACAAAGGCGAAGTCGATCGACGAGCAGCAGCGATTATTTTGCAGCAGTGGCTAGACCAGCGGCGAGCTAAAACTTAGGCCGTTTTACTCTGCATGAAGTTGTTAATTACATAGTCACCAATCTGTTCACCACATTCCAGACCATTAGTGTTGGCCGACAGGAAGTGAATACCGCCGTAAATGCGGCTGATACCGGCTTCTTGGGCAGCTTGTTGGAAACTAGTAAAGCTACGAGTAACGCCTGGGAGGCCGATCGAAGAAGTGGTAAAGCTGACGTTGTCACCCATCAATTCTGTCAAGACCTTAGCGGCAGCGGCACTGAAGGTGCTATGACCAGAGGTATATTCTGGGAAAGGTGGTGTAGCCAGCAATGGCTGCCAAGTAGTATCAGCAGTAGTGGCCTCATTACCATCCACAGCAGCTTGGCGAATAGCTGTAACTGGTCGCCAAGTATCAAAAGTGTATTTGGCATCCCAACAGGCGATCGCCGCATCAGCGAGGGCAATACTCAAGACCCCCAAGGTGTGAGCGCTTTCTACTAAGGAAGCATTATTTTTGCTCAGAAGCTGAGTGGCAATGCTGTTCCAATGACCGGGTGGAGTATAAGTACCGCCGCCATCTGCCCAGAACTTGGCAATTTCGGTTTGGTCGGCAGTGCGAGTGGTGCTATTTAAGCTCCCAACATCTTTGGTGAGGTTAAAGTCTTGGGCATACTCGGTGCTAGTGAGAGCTGGTGGAGCATCGGGGCGGAATTGGCGGCTGCTTTCTAAAGCAAAAGGTGTGACCTTGCCCCATTGAGGTAGTAAGGGCGAAGTAACGGCGCTGGTGGGCTGCCACTTGCCGATTTCGGTGCTGACAGTGTAGGGCACCACGGTTTTAGAGCCGTCGTTAGTGCGGGAAGCCAAAGCTGCTTCAGCGACTGCTTTGCCGTAGGTTAAGCCTTTAGTCACAAAGTCTCCTGCCGGTAGATCTTGCAAATAGCCATTGAGAATGCCGTCAAAAGTGGCTTTTTGGTTGGGGTAAAGCTCAGTGAGTACCCGATAAGCTGCTTGAGAAGCGGCGGCTTCTACCGAAGCACCAGAATTTATGCCGTTATCAATTTTGTAGGCATCATAAAAAGCCGTGAGTCCGTTGACCGCGTCAAACACCGCTGTTTCCAAAATTGCCAAATTACGAGAGGCGATCGGGGGATTGGTCTTATCGGTTTTAATCGCATCTAAAGCTGCTTGGTTCCAGCCCAATACCACATTAGATTTACTGGCAAAAGTCAGAATCTTTTGGGCAGCTTCAGTTTGCAACCAGTTGCGATCGGCCTTAACCACCTGGTTTAAATCAGTGGCTTGGCCAGTAGCACCGCTGACCTTAATTAAAATATCGTTGTAGTCAGCATCCGAAAAGCGGTTGCGGCCTCCGCGATCCAGGTCTTCCCAGCCAAAGACGTTGGTGCTGACCTTGGCAAACT
>JAYSRP010000017.1:0-7830 GCA_043721015.1 Synechococcales cyanobacterium
TTGGTGATGCCAAATTATCCGGTTTTTTAGAGTACCGTCACTACGTCACCCCCGCAGGCTATCGGGTGCAGTACACCGAGCCAGCTATTTTGTGGAAAAAGTGGTGGCCAACCGAGCGCTTCCAAAACAAACAGCGCTTCAACATGAATATTTTGGTGCGCCTTAACGACAACTGGTATCCCATTCAAAATATTGTGGTAGAGGCCGGTCGGTTCAACATCAAAACCTTGCCCGGTCAAATTGAGATCAAAAGCAACGAACAATTGCTGTGGCTTTACCAAATGCCCACCGCTGACAAAGCAGAGGAAAATTCTGCCGCAGGCTCAGAAGGCACTGACGCTTGGGATCAAGCAGCGGATGTGACCGATGTGCGGTCAACTAAAAGTGAAATTATGCCTACCCCACAGCCCAAGGCACCACCCAAAGCTCCCGATCTTGAAACCAGACTGCAACAGCAGCAGCGTGCCACCATTGCTGCTGAAGAGCGTGCCATGGAAGCCGAGCAGCAGTTGGCTTTAGCTGAGCAAAAAATCGCCGCTTTGCAAAGAAGAATCCACATCCTCACCGCCTCGGTAGAAACTGCTGTTTTGGAAACTCCATCTGAGATGTTACATTCCAGTGTCAGATAGTAGTAAACCTAAAGTCCATAATATCTAGAAACGAAGCTGCTCAAAGACTCTCGCCGTCGCACCCTGAAACTTTTGCCTAGAAGTGTTAGGATGACACACAGCAAAAAGAGAACAGCGCGCAGGAAGTGAATATAAAATGGCAGAAATAAATAAGTCAATATCCTTTGACGGTCGGGATATTCGGCTTAAAGTTGGGTTGTTAGCGCCCCAGGCCGGTGGCAGTGTATTGATCGAGTCGGGAGAAACCAGCGTACTAGTGACCGCTACCCGTGCCAAAGGGCGAGATGGTATCGACTTTCTTCCTTTGCTGGTAGATTACGAAGAACGGCTCTATGCAGCAGGTCGCATTCCTGGTGGTTTTTGGCGCAGAGAAGGCAAACCTCCTGAGAAAGTAACCCTCACCTGTCGATTGATCGATCGACCCATGCGACCACTTTTTCCGAGCTGGTTGCGCGATGATATTCAGATTGTGGCCACCACCATGTCTTTAGACGAATTGGTGCCACCGGACGTATTGGCAGTAACTGGGGCTTCGATCGCCACCTTGTTAGCCAGAATTCCTTTTGGTGGACCAATGGCCGCCGTGCGAGTCGGCTTAGTAGGCGATGATTTTATTATTAACCCTACCTACCGCGAAATCGAAATTGGCGATTTAGACTTAGTAGTAGCTGGTTCCCCGGAAGGCGTGATTATGGTAGAAGCCGGAGCAAACCAGTTGCCCGAGCAAGACATCATTGAAGCGATCGACTTTGGTTATGAAGCAGTCCGAGACTTAATTCAGGCCCAGCGCGAACTAATTGCCGAGCTAGGCATTGAAATTGTTACCGAAGAGCCACCAGTAGTTGATAAAACCCTGGAAAACTTTATCGCCGATCGAGTTACCAAGCCAGTCCAGCTTATTTTGGCCAAGGGTGAGCCAGATAAGAAAACTCGTGACACGGCTCTCGATACAGTGAAGGCCGAAGTTGTCACTGCCATCAAAGAACTTCCTGAATCTGACCCGATCGTGGTTGCCGCTGCTGCCAATAGCAGAGTGGTCGATGGTTTGTTTAAATCTGTCACCAAAAAGCTCATGCGTCAGCAAATTATTGAGCAGGGCATCCGGGTAGATGGTCGCAAGCTAGACGAAATCAGACCTATTTCTTGCCAGGTCGGTCTGTTGCCTAAACGGGTACATGGTTCTGGTTTGTTTAACCGGGGACTTACTCAGGTTCTATCAATCTGTACCCTGGGCACCCCTGGTGATGCCCAAGACCTAGCGGATGATTTGCATCCCGAAGGCAGCAAGCGCTACATGCACCATTACAACATGCCTCCTTACTCGGTGGGTGAAACTAAGCCCATGCGTTCTCCTGGTCGGCGAGAAATTGGTCACGGCGCTTTAGCAGAAAGAGCTATGTTACCAGTACTGCCATCTAAAGAGCAGTTTCCTTACGTGCTCCGAGTGGTTTCAGAAGTACTATCTTCTAATGGCTCCACCTCCATGGGTTCGGTCTGTGGTTCGACTCTGTCGATGATGGATGCCGGTGTACCGATCAGCAAACCCGTTAGTGGCGCAGCCATGGGCCTGATCAAAGAAGGCGATGAAGTGCGGATTCTTACCGATATTCAGGGCATTGAAGACTTTTTAGGCGACATGGACTTTAAAGTGGCTGGCACCGATACCGGTATTACGGCGCTGCAAATGGATATGAAGATCGCCGGTTTGCCGCTAGAAACGATCGCTGAGGCCATTAATAAGGCCAAGCCAGCCCGAGCACACATCTTAGCGAAAATGCTAGAGTCGATCGGTCAACCCCGAGCAGAAATGTCTCCTTATGCTCCACGCCTATTAACCATCCGCATTGAGCCGGAGTTCATCGGCTTGGTGATTGGCCCTGGAGGTAAAACCATCAAAGGCATCACCGAAGAAACCGGTGCCAAGGTAGATATTGAAGACGACGGTACAGTCACAGTATCGGCGCTCGATCAAGAAAAGGCCAAGCGTGCCATCCAAATGGTCAAAGCTCTGACGCGGCGCTTAAACCAAGGTGATGTCTATGTGGGTCGCGTTACCCGGATTATCCCGATCGGTGCTTTTGTCGAAATCTTGCCCGGTAAAGAAGGCATGATCCATATCTCTCAACTAGCCGACTACCGAGTAGGCAAAGTAGAAGACGAAGTGGGCGTAGGTGACGAAGTTATCGTAAAAATCCGAGAGCTGGACAACAAGGGTCGCTTAAACCTAACTCGTTTGGGCATCAGCCCCGAGGAAGCAGCAGCAGCCCGCGAAGGTCGCGGCGAATAGTTGCCGGGGCTTCGGCTCCGCTCAGCCACCTGGTTAGCTAGGTGGCTGAGCGGAGATCCAGTTGGGTGAGCGGAGTCGAACCCAACGACAAGCGCAGTCCAATCCAACAATGTTGCCAATCACCAAAGAGAGCAGATGCGATCGCATCTGCTCTCTTTTTGTTGTGCTAGTGATCTACCAATAATTTTGGGGAATGCTAAGTCTAAGGAAAGAGGGCACTTAGCCCACTCAAAACCCCGTTGGTTACTACAAGGACTCAATCTGGCGTGTCATAATTTTGATATCTCCACAGATTCAGTCACACAAATCGATGCTAGCTAACGGGTCGAAAAACATCCTGTTTTCGCTGGTAAGAATATTTTTCCTATCTACTTTCATTGAGCCGCCGAGTACATAATGACTGGTAAATACCCATCAGATTACGACATCGAAACCATCAATGAACTGGGGCTGAATCCTGCACAGCCACCGGCAAATGGCGATGAAAGCATTTTTTCTACCGTCGATGACGAAACCATGATTCAGCGTTTCGCTCGTGGCAAAAAAAGATCAGTGCGCAACAACAACTTATCGATCGACTATGCTCATAATTCTCTCCAGCTAGCCACGCCTCAAGGAGAAATGATCGCAATCAATAAAGTAGCCAACAAGCTACATTATATTTTGCTCAAGCAAGATTCTCGTTACCGAGAATTTATCCACAATATTGTGATTCAGCACAACTTTGTGCCGATCGATAACAATCCTACCCAACGCGGCTTTTTCCGCTACCAAAAGTATCAAATCCCTAACGGCTATGAGCTGAGATACACCAGCGGCTATGAAGTTCAGTCTTTTTGGTATACCCACACCCACGAATCGGCGGGTGAATTACAGCTTGACCTGCTGTTTTTGAATAAATCTAAGTGGCATCGGGTACAAGAAATCATTTTTCAAGACAAAAAACTGCTCTTTCGATCGGTTGCCGGAGTAATCGAATTACCTGCCGACCACAACCTGGCCTGGATTTATCAGTTGTCTGAACCCGAAGTTCCTCGTCGTCGCACTCTGCCCCCAGTGCCACCCCAAGAAAGCGATATTTTAGGCAAGCTCACCTCTAAACTAGCGATAGATCCGCTGACACCTTCGGTGATCGAAACCGATCCAGCTCCCACTGTTACTGGGATTGGTACTGAGATGAGTACTGAAATGGGTGCTGATATGAGCACCACGCTATCGGGTATGTACGATATCACTGCCACGATCGACTCTGATGCAATTTTGTTGTTTGATAAAGTCTTTAACAATAGCAACGAAATCTCAACCAAAACCCAGCAAGATTTGCGAGAACTGCAAATAGCAGTGCTGAAAATTCTCGAAAACTATGTACAAAATGGTGAAACCATCACCAAAACCGAAATTATCAGCGATAACAACGGCAAAAAAATTAGCGAAAAAACCATCATCACTAATCGTGGCTGTCCTCGCTGGGTGATTGAGTGCCTGATGAAAGCACCGGTGCCCTCGAAGAATACTTGAGAATTCAATTTAGCATCTAAGCGGTGACGGTCTATCTCTCTGTTAATCTTAAGATACCGGGGAATGAGGGTGATCCATAAACTCCATAAAATCTTCTATCCCACTTTGGAATTGCCTTTTTAATATTAAAAATTTGTTTACCGATGCTAGATACTAATGCTGTCTTAGAGGCGCTGCGCCCCGTTAATGACCCCGAGCTAAAAAAAAGCTTGGTAGAACTCAACATGATCCGTCAAGTAAAAATTACTGATGGGGTGGTGAGCTTTGATCTTGTTTTGACCACCCCGGCCTGTCCCCTCAAAGGGATTATTACCGATGACTGTCGGCGGGCTGTTACGAAATTAGAGGGCGTAAAGTCAGTTGATATCAACGTTACATCCGAGATCCCAGCCCAAAAAGCGATGGCCGATCGAGTAGGTATCGAAGGGGTCAAAAACATCATTGCTATCTCTAGTGGCAAAGGCGGCGTAGGCAAAAGCACGGTATCTGCCAATGTAGCCGTGGCACTAGCCCAGATGGGAGCCAAGGTGGGCTTGCTAGATGCCGATATTTATGGGCCAAATGCGCCGATTATGTTTGGCTTGGCGGGCACCAGAGCCGTGATGCCCCAAGGTGGCGGCTTAGAACCACCGATCGCCCATGGGGTCAAGCTGATTTCGATGTCTTTTTTTGTGGATGCCGACCAGCCTTTGCCTTGGCGAGGACCGATGTTAAACGGGGTAATTCGGCAGTTTATTTATGAAGTAGCCTGGGGTGAGTTAGATTACCTGATTGTAGATCTGCCACCGGGGACTGGTGATGCTCAGTTAACCTTGGCGCAGGCGGTACCGATGGCCGGAGCCGTGATTGTGACTACGCCCCAGAATGTGGCGATCGCTGATGCGCGCAAAGGCTTGCGGATGTTTGAAAAATTCACCACAATTTTGGGAGTAGTAGAAAATATGAGCTACTTTGTACCTCCCGATCAGCCAGATAAAAAATACGATATTTTTGGTTCCGACGGTGGCAAAAAGCTGGCGGCGGAGTTGCAGATTCCTTTACTGGGCTGCATTCCCCTCGAAATTCCGGTACGAGAAGGTGGTGATGCTGGTCAGCCGATCGTGATTTCGGCACCTGATTCAGCGGCAGCTAAGGCATTGGTGGCTGTGGCTCAATCGATCGCGGCGCGGGCAGCCGTGGTGGCTCTTTCTGACTAGTTTTAACTTTTAGAGGATTATGTTTTCACCCCCCACTAAAATTCAGTCTAGTAAAAAGCGCTCGGGCATTGTTACCAAAATCACGGCCAAGTATGGCAAAACTGATTGGGTGCTGCTGTTCATAACTATCGGCCTAACATTTTTTGGCGGCATTATGATTCGCAGCACCGAGTTAAATCGCCCGGTGACAGATTGGTGGCAGCATTGGGTGCTGGGGGGCTTTGGGTTAGTAATAGCATTACTGATTACTCGCAGCAATTATCAAAATTTACTGCGGTTTCATTGGTATCTATATGGTGCAAATATCGTGATGCTGGCGGCGGTAATGGTGCTGGGTTCTAGTGCCAAGGGTGCCCAGCGCTGGATTTATATTGGCCCTTTCAATTTTCAGCCTTCGGAGTTCGCCAAAATCGCGCTGATCATTACTTTGGCGGCAGTATTGCAACAGCGACAGGTCAAGTATTTATCGGAGTTTGTCAAGACTTTATTTATTACTATTCCGCCCTGGCTATTGGTATTTATTCAGCCAGACTTGGGTAGTTCTTTGGTGTTTGGGGTAATTGCTCTAGGGATGCTGTATTGGGCCGGAGCTAATCCGGGCTGGCTGTTGCTGTTAGCCTCGCCGCTGATTGCGGCTATTTTGTATGCGGTGTATCAGCCACTGTGGGTGGTGTGGGCAGGGTTGATGGCAGTCATTGCTTGGCGCACTTTACCTTGGCCAAAAGTTAGTGCGCTGGTAGCTCTGGCCATTAATGTGGGCTTTGGTTTTTTGGGTGCGGTGTTTTGGAATGTGTTGAAAGACTACCAAAAAGAGCGTTTAATTATGTTTCTTGACCCCGAAAAAGATGCACTGGGAGCCGGGTATCACTTAATTCAATCACGGATTGCGATCGGGGCTGGGGGCTTTTGGGGGCAGGGAATTACCCAAGGTACTCAAACTCAGCTCAATTTTATTCCAGAGCAGCACACTGATTTTATTTTCTCGGCGATCGGGGAAGAATGTGGCTTTTTTGGGAGCTTTTTGCTTATTCTTACTTTTTGGTATCTCTGTTGGCGGATCTTAAAGATTGCCAATACCTCTAGAGATAATTTTGGCTCGCTGCTGGTAATTGGAATTCTCTCGATGATTGTGTTTCAGGTGGTGGTCAATATTGGGATGAATGTAGGAATTGCGCCGGTGACAGGGATTCCATTGCCTTGGATTAGCTACGGTCGATCGGCTTTGTTAAAAAACTTTATTTCGATCGGCTTAATAGAATCGGTAGCAGCAGCCCGACGCAGTAACCGTCGCTAAAAAACTCATTAAAACTTTAAATAATGCATCAATTTACCTAGGATTGCACCGCTAATACTTAGTCGGCGCTGGAAATCGCCTAAATCACGATAGGAACCATTATTTTGTCGATCGATCACCAATAACTCGATCAACTCTGTATCCATTCCCGGAATTTGCATTAATTCCGCCAAACTAGCAATACTAGGATTACATAGCACCGGCTGCAACTCTGGCACCCGATATTGAAAGCTCAGTACCAAACTCCAAGTTTGAATGCGCTGTACTGGTATTCCTAGGGCAGCGGCGAGGTCTTCGATCGAATATAGCTCTAACCCAGCCTGCTGCAAACCCACCAAGGCTCTGGCCTGATGAATAGACAATCCTGGCAAGCGCAGCCAGTCATCGATCGTCGCTAAGTTTACATCAATGTAGATCCCTAGTTCGGCGGCGATCGGCAGTTCAGCCAAAGAGCCAAAGCGATAATAGGGGTCGTTGGCCATCTTCTGCCGCGCAAATAAAGACATTTTTGTTGTGAGTGTAAAGAATCTGTCTAAAATAGCGATGTTGGGTAAGCTCGGCGAGCAGCCCAAGAAATTTTGGTGCGATCGCGGCTTTAGAGAAGGAAAGTGCGAATATTGTATCTGGAATTGGAGAGACTTTATGAGCGAACTGAATTCTCAAGACTATGCTAAATTTTTCCGTGAGATCAAAGGGTATATCCGCGATCGACAGCTTCAGGCCATGCGCAGCGTCAATCGTGAGCTGGTGGCTCTGTATTGGGACATTGGGCAGTTGATTCACCAAAAACAAGAAGCATTGGGCTGGGGAAAATCGGTGGTGGAGACACTTGCACGAGATTTACAGGCTGAGTTTCCTGGGCGTAATGGCTTTTCTGCTCAAAACCTGTGGTTTATGCGTCAGTTT
>JAYSRP010000018.1:0-3765 GCA_043721015.1 Synechococcales cyanobacterium
GGTTCAGTAGGAATAGTTGAAGCCTTAGCCTTCATTGCTCCCATGCTTAAGAATCAGCAAATAGCAAAGCAATACTTAGAAGCTAATCCTCCCGATATAGTAGTGCTAATTGACTATATGACTCCAAATATGGGAATGGGAAAATTGATTAAAAAGATCTTCCCTGATATCCCACTGTTTTACTATATTGCTCCTCAGCAGTGGGTTTACGCTGCTAGTAATAACGATACTAAAAAGATTGTCAATTTTACTGACAAGCTATTTGCGGTGTTTCCAGCAGAAGCAACATTTTATGCAAACAAGGGCGCGAACGTGCAATTTGTTGGCCATCCCTTGATTGATCGCATGGCTACTTGCCCCACTCGTTCAGATGCTAGAGCTGCTTTGGGTATTTCAGACGACGAAATAGCGATCGCCCTGATACCAGCTTCTCGTTGGCAAGAGCTAACATATTTGATGCCTGCAATTTTTGAGGCGGCACAGCGATTGCAGACTATTTTACCGAATGTAAGATTTTGGGTGCCCCTATCTCGCAAAGAGTATCGGGAGTCGATTCAAACGGCGATCGATAGTTATCAATTGGTGGCTACCATCGTGGCCGATCAGCCAGATGCAGTGTTGGCAGCAGCAGATTTGGCAATCGCTAAATCGGGCACAGTCAGTTTAGAGTTGGGCTTGTTGGGTGTGCCCCACATGGTAATTTACAAGTTTAATAAAGTCACGGCTTGGCTTGCCCGCAATATTTTGCGGGTTACTTTTCCGTTTATTTCGCCGGTTAATTTGGCCGAAATGAAGCCGATCGTGACTGAGTTAATTCAAGAAGAGGCTAATGCCGATCGCATTGTGGAAGAGTCTTTGGCACTGCTACAAAATGCCGATCGACGGCATAAAATGCTGGCTGACTATGCCGAAATGCGAGCAGCTTTTGGAGCACCAGGAGTATGCGATCGGGTTGCCAATGAGATCTTACTTGCGCTGTGAAAATCAAGATTTGATCGACATTGCTGTTAAGTTTATAGTTATCATAAATAATCATCGAAACCTGAGCATTAGCTAATGAATCCTTCACCATCGCCAATAACTCAGGATCTTTGTTGATTGATCGAATCTCAACCACGTTCGTAAATGAACTCAGCCTCTTGGTCTTCTTCATCCACAGCGATCTTTCGCTCCGCTCGGCGGCGCAACTTATAAGGTACAACCTCCCAAGGCTCTTCTTGGTTGGCAATCTCATCCAACTGCGCCCACACCAAACTTAGTAACAGATCCAGATTTAGCCTAGTCGCTGCCGAAATTACAATGACCTCCTGAGCCGCCGTAATCGCCAACTCCTCTCGCAGCAACTCCAATTCTTCATCATCCATCGCATCTGCCTTATTAATCACCAAAATCTGTGGCTTCGCACCCAAAGATTCATCGTAGGCCATCAGCTCACTGCGAATGGTCAAATAAGCCCCGATCGGGTCTTCCCCAGTGGCATCGACTAAATGCACCAGCACCTTGGTGCGCTCAATATGCCGCAGAAACTCATGACCCAAACCAGCCCCATCCGCCGCACCCTCAATCAGACCCGGAATATCGGCAAACAAAGTGCCATCACCGCTAGGCTTGCGCACCACCCCTAAATTGGGCACCAGAGTAGTAAACGGATAATCGGCCACCTTCGGACGCGCCGAAGACACCGCCGAAATCAGCGTAGACTTACCGGCATTGGGCATCCCAATCAGCCCTACTTCGGCTAACAGCTTCAGTTCTAGGGCGATCGATCGAATAGCTCCGGGCTTCCCGGGCATCGCCCGCTCCGGCGCACGGTTGCTGTTGGTCAAAAAACACTCGTTCCCTAAACCGCCTTTTCCACCCCTGGCCACACAGTACTGCGCCCCCTTCTCGGTGAGATCCACCAACATTTCTTCGGTTTCTAAGTCATACAAAACCGTGCCACAGGGCACGTCAATGATCAAGTCTTTTCCAGATTCCCCGGTACAGCTTTTAATGCCACCTTTCTTGCCATCGGTAGCCTTAAAACGCCGCCGGTACTTAAAGTCTAACAAGGTTTGCAGATCTTCTACTGCTCGGAAAAACACCGAGCCACCATGGCCGCCGTTGCCACCAGAGGGACCACCAGCGGGCACAAATTTTTCACGGCGAAATGAGACCATTCCGTCGCCACCGTTACCGGCTTCTATTGCTACTTCTGCTCGATCGATGAACTGCATATAATTCCTGGGCTGAGCTTGATATTCTAGCTCTATTTGGGTTTTTTTGCACCCTGAGAAATTGCTGAGATTTAACTGAACAAAGTTTCAGCATAAATTCAGGAAATCGATTGACTAAGTTCAGAATGCTTTCAGTGCTGGCTGCGATAGTTAAGTTCAGTGAGCTATGTTAGATTCATCTACAATATATGCTATCGATATTTGATCGAAAATTCTATGAAATTAACTTCTTTGATTACAAGTGTTGCATTGTTGGGTTTAATTTATTAGGGTGCAGTATTTAGTCACAGACCAGGAGATTTTTTGTGGATAGAGATATGATCTTGTTACTACATCCATTTATTGCTGTGGTTGTGGTGTTTCCATTGATTGGTATAGTTGTCAATCGTGCAATCCAAACTCGCCAGCGGCGGCTACAAGTATCGACTGGAGCAAAAAGTGCAATTGGGCCTAGTGCAGGCCCAGAACATGCTCAATTAGGTCGGTGGTTAACTGGTTCAGTGGTGGGTATCGTCCTCATCGCATTTGCAAACGACGTGTTCGGCCATATTATAGATAAGCAAGTGTGGGTGCAAAATCCATTCCAGGCGATCTTGATTAGCCTTGTTTTTGTAGCGGCGACCACATCACTATTATTACTGTACCGTGCAAAAACCAGACTTTGGCGGAGCGTATTTGCCATTCTTACCAGTGTTGCGCTGATAGTGCTGGGTAGTCAGGATGGTGTTTATCGAAAAACAGAACAGTGGTATGTTTCTCATTATTATTATGGAATTACTGCGGCGATATTAATGATTTTTTCCTTAGCGATCATGAGAGAGATCTACCAAGATCGTACTCATCGGTGGCGGAATATTCACATTGTTTTAAATTCGATCGCACTCCTTCTGTTCATTGGGCAAGCATTCACTGGAACCCAGGCACTGCTAGAAATTCCCCTAGTGTGGCAGAAGCCTTATGTCGGAAAGCTTTACGAGCAGCAATGCGACAAAAAGCCCTGTACCGTTCAATCGGCTCCAGCTTTAAAAATGCCCAAATAACCGCCCAAGCAAGGATAATTAGTGGATCACTATCAACAAAGGCGCGGAAAAGCAGATGGCAGCACAACATATCCTCTTGGTTGAAGATGAAATCAAACTCGCCCGATTTATCGAGTTGGAATTGGAAAGCGAAGGCTATCGCGTCACGGTGGCACATGACGGGATGTCAGGACTATCGCTGGCGCGAGAATCAGAGCCAGATTTAGCGATTTTGGATTGGATGATGCCAGGGATAACCGGGGTAGAACTTTGTCGGCGACTGCGATCGACGGGAATTAAAATTCCGGTGATTTTGCTGACGGCTAAAGATGAAGTTGGAGATCGGGTGACTGGTTTAGATGCGGGAGCTGATGATTATTTGGTCAAACCGTTTAGCATTGAGGAGCTATTAGCCAGAATCCGCGCTCATCTGCGGCGCACCCAGGAACCGGATACAGATGTGTTGCAGTTTGAGGATTTGAGCCTCAATCGCCGTACTCGTGAAGTCCATCGGGGGCAAAGATCGATCG
>JAYSRP010000019.1:0-7782 GCA_043721015.1 Synechococcales cyanobacterium
GGTGAATCAATGCCATATTGTAGGCAATATTTAAACTGATTGCGGTATTATGAACACAAATATCATTGGCGACAAAATTATGGGTATCGGGTATCGTCAAATCATAAACTTGCTTGAAACCGACCGACTCGATTTCTACAACTCTGTCCCAATACACTTGGCTTTGAGCTAAATTCTGTAAATGGGGGCTTTCCAGGGCAGTAGCAAGTTTTAGGAGCCTTTCTCGGGTTGGTGCACGCTTACCAACGTGAATATTGCTATGACCAACAATTCCAGCTTTAATGGCTACTGATTTCCAGCTTTCTTCCATACTTACCTTGGCAGCACTCAATTGATTCCAGACCGAAATTGGGATTAAATCACGGTTAGTCTGATAGCGCTTATTATCCAATGCTGCCAAGACTTTAGTAGTAGCTTGTTCCTTGCCACAGATACCAATCTCAGCGATAAAAGTCTGGATAGAAATGGCATCAGTAATATCAATTTGCCATGCTGCTCTGCGTTCACATTTATACAATATCGAACGAGTTTTCAGGCGAGCAATGATGCCAAAACGCAGCAAAAGATGCTGGACTTGCTGAACTAATTTTTTGCTAACGGTTGTAAATCCAAGCTGTACCTGTCCACTGCTTAGAACTGCTGCCCAACCATCGGTAGCAAACAACCGATTAATAAATGCTGCCAGTTGAGGCTTTGGTAGTTGAAAGATGATTTGAGGTACGAACTTATCATGAGATAATTTGCCCCAAATACCCAATAATTTCAGCCAATTGGTAAGAGAATTATCAGCGCAGATTGATTCCCAGCCTCTTGGTATTAAGCTGACAGCAGAAATCTCCAGATATTTACATAGTCGATCAAATGTTGTCTGCGATGGGACACAGACCCCTTTTTGCCACTGATAAAGAATTGATAAACTAGTCTCTAGGTGATCAGCAAGTAGCTGGTAAGATACTTTTTTTTGTTTTAACAGCCCATGTAGATTACTACCAAAGATTTTTCGATTCTGTCCCAGAAGCTTAAAATCAGTAGATACAGCCAAGCTTGGCGCTCTAGTTCCACCACAAGTACTAATATGAACCTTTAGTTTTCCTTGGCTAAATTCCTGTATGGCATTGATGAAATCTTGCTGAATAACAGGATTAGTATTGGTAAACCGAGGAGTTCCTTGGCTAAGATTACCGTCGCCAATTAGATAACCTAGAATTTTTACTGCGCACTCTGGCAGTGGATTGGAGCCAAATACGGGTACTACTCTAGGTACTGCAATCTTTTCACCTATCGTTAACGCAGATAAAGGTTGCCAACCATCTAATGTCAGGAAAGGATGAGCTAAGGTGGTTTCAATCTCTCGACCCAAACTAGTCCTTACCCGAAACACCGGCTTTATTCCATCATCAACATAGTTTGATGGCTGAGTCCATTTGAATTGCCAATTGTTTTGCAGAGTTAGAAGATGAGCCTCTTGCTGCTGATAAAGGCTTTCAATGGTGGAAATTGAGCCATCAGCCATGACAATCTCTGCATCATAAGCCAAACATTTTCCCATTGATGGCCGACCCGCAATAATAATCAAATCTGATCGCTGAAAACCGCCAGTCATGGCATCTAAATCTGCAAAATCGCAGGTCAGTCCTGGCGGTGTCAGATCTTGATTGCGGGCGGTGATGTCTTGGTAAGTCTGTAAAATAATTTCACCCACTGGTGTCAGCCCTGACTGCGGGCGTACCTGGGTAACGTTTAAAACCTTTTGCTCAGCCTGATCAAGCACCTGTTCTAACGGCTTACCCATGTCATAGCCGAGCTGCCCCACCACGTTACCAGCCTGAATTAGCTCCCGGCGCATGTATTTATCCATCAGCAGCACCGCCAACGAATCCACATTCACTGCGCTGACCGTGCGTTCTACTAATTGCACCAGCTTATTTTGGCCGCCAACTTTCTCTAGTAACAGGTTATCGGCCAACCAATTCGAGACATTCAATAAATCGGTGGGCAAACCGCTAGCGTGCAGCTCGATCGCCGCCTGATAAATATGGCCGTGAGCCGGGATATAGAAGGCATTGGGCACCAGCAGCTCTGCCACTCGCCCGTAAGCTTCAGGATCTAGTAGTATTCCGCCTAAAATGGCTTCTTCGACTTCAATATTTTGGGGCGGAATCAAATTGGCCGCCGCCAGACCAAACTGCTGAGAGCTATCTCTAATCGCTAAAAAATCGCCGGAAGAATCCGACGATTTTTGGATGGCGCTAGTTTCTTCAGACATCACTGCGCCCCTGATTCACTATTCGGCGACAACGTTGAATTCAACTTCTACAGTCACTTCAGGGTGCAGCTCGATGCTGGCCGTGTAAGTGCCAAGTCTAGCCACATCAGGGATGGAAATATCCCGTTTATCCACGGTGACACTAGCCAAGCTGAGAATTGCAGCAGCAATTTCGGCGGTGGTAACAGTACCAAAAATGGCCTCGTTCTCACCTTCTTTTTTGCTGATTTGCAAGGCTCCAGCCTTTTCGATCGCCGCTTTTTGTTGTTCAGCAACTAGCTTCAGTTCAGCCAGTCGAGCCAATTCAACTTCTTTCCGCTTTGCCACCTGACGCAAAATGCCCGGAGTAACGGGGAGGCCAATGCCTTGGGGCACCAGATAGTTGCGGGCGTAGCCAGGAGCTACTTCTACCACGTCGCCCAGCTTACCCAGCTTGCGAACGTCTTGATTTAATACTAATTGTGTGCGCTTTGCCATGATCCTAGGGGAATGTCTTTAAAACCAAATGCCAGACTTATGATGGTAACACAGGTTGACACAACTCACCTCTTTTTGCTCCATTTGTGCTCCTCATCTAGATTGCAAGCATTGGCAATTTATTAACTCTATTAGGGTGGACAAGTCGGCGCAGCGGTCAAGATACTACGACTGCGCCGACTAAAAATAGAATTCAGCGAAATATCTCGGTGGTTATGATCGCTACTGCGTGTCACGGCTATTTTTACCGCCGTGCCACTTGGCTCCACACAAGCCGAAAAACCTTGAAAATGATTGGCTGGAATTGCCGCCGTAAAAACAGCATCACAATTATTCGCTAGCTGGTTGGCCGTGATTTTATCTACCACCACCTCATTGTAGTAACTGTAGCTGGCAGCACTACTGCCTTTACTATAAGTTCCATTCAAATTCAGCGTTGGGCCCCAACGATAAATTACTAATGGGCCAGACCAGGGTGAATTAGTGGGTGGTGCTGCCACATAATAAATGATTGGTTCTGTCAAACCGCTTTCGATCGGCATAGTCAAAGACAACACCGGATATGGATTGGTGCTGCCATTGGCCGTAGTGCTAACGCTGCTAAAATCTGGCGGACAGGGATTTACCAACTGCGCTGTCTGTACTTCGTTACCAATAAAGCCCAAGGCTCTCTGTAGTTCATAGCGACTAGATCGATCGGCAGCAGCAGCCCGATCTTGCTTCATCACAATTACCAAACCACTGCCCACCAAACCCAAAAACGTGGTGGCCATCGCCAGAGCTAACACCAACTCAATCAGGGTAAAACCCGATGTCGAATATTTGCCGAAAGATTTAGTAGGAGATTGGTACATAGTGCAACAGCAAGAATCTGAGCTTCTATCCTAAGTGCGAAACTCTGACTTTACATAGGCAGGAGTAGCTGAAAAACCACTGCGCAGAATGACCTAATCAATTACCACCAAACCTTGCCGTAACACCTCCCAATCAGTGCCAGTCCACTTGATCACGGTGGATGGCTGATTACTCGCCGCTCGATCGCGCTCCCCAATTAAAGTTGTGACCATAGGAAAAACCCGATCGACCTGCAACATATTCAATAGCGGAGCCTCTCCCGATAGATTGACACTACTAGTAGCCAGTGCCCCAGTCTGTTGCAGCACCGCTTTAGCGGCCTCGCTATTGGGTAAGCGTAGCCCAATTGTATTGCTGCCACTATTTAAGCCCGCCGATACCCTGGTGCTAGCTGGCAACACTAAAGTTAATGCTCCTGGCCAATATCGACTGGCCATTTCCTGCCAAATTTCTTTCTCCTCACTATTGCCTGTAGCAAACGGCCACAGATCAGCACTATTGGCCGCCAATAAAATTAGCGGCTGACTGGCATCGCGCTGTTTGAGTTGGTAAATTAGCTCGGCTCGATCGGGTCGCACAGCTAAAGCCGGGACAGTGTCGGTAGGAAAACTGACTACGGCACCATTGATCGCGGCGGTTACTACTTCGGTTAAAGATCCTTGCATGGGAATTTTTTAGATAGCTGTGAGAATATAAAGTTATTGCACGATCGTATTTAACCACACAGTATCTATGACAAAACACGGTTTAGCTTTACACACTAGCACCCCAGAGTTGGGGCTGGCGATAGCTTCTCTAGACCCATCCACCAGTGATCCAACTCATGACGACTACCTCTATCATGATAAACGCACTAGCGTTTGGGATTTAGGCCGAGAGACTTCCAATCTTTTACATACTCATATATTGGAGTTTATGGCTCCCCAAACTTGGCAGGAGCTAGCTTGGATTGCTATAGGTCATGGCCCTGGCGGTTTTACCGGAACGCGCTTAGCTGCGGTAACAGCCAAAACTATTGGTCAACAACTGCAAATTCCGGTATATGGCATCTCTAATTTGGCGGCGGTAGCTTGGCAACAGCAAATAGAAGATGATGTAGCAGTGGTGATGCCAGCACAACAAGGACAAATTTACACTGGGGTCTACCGCACTAGTCACCACCATCGCACCATCGAAGTATTAGAGATCGATCAATTAACTACCCCCGCAGACTGGCAAGAATATTCAGATAAATTTAGCGGCAGCAAAGTTATCTTAGCAAGCGGGGCAAAACTAGGCAGCACGGTAGATAGCGTGTGGGATTTAGCCCAGCTACAGTGGCAAAGAGGTGAGATTTCTACTTGGCAAAAGCTCACTCCTTTTTATGGGTGAAAATTTAAAATAGTGTGAATTTTTTCAAATAGCTATCTCTTTTGACATTTTGTATATACAATAATTAGATGCTGGTGGCAATAGCTATTCAGCAAATACCTATATCCCCTAGCAATCATGGCACCAAGACAAACCACAAAAGCCCCAGTCAATGGCAAGAAACCAGCTTCTCGCCGTCAACTAATGACCCCAACTAAAGCAAAAATGAATCGCCCAGGCCGTAAACCAGGTCGCAAGCCACGGGCAGAAATAGAGGCCGCCGCAGCCTTGGCCGCAGCTCCTGCTGATACTAGTGACGATGGTGATCTAACCACTTTGTTGAGCAATCTCACCAAGCAATTGATCGTTCAACAGCAAGCGATCGCTACTCAAGCTTGGTTGACCAAAGAAATTGAGACCTTACGTCAGCAACTAGGCGGCTCTGCGCCAAGTAAAGCTGCTGGTCGTGTTGCTGCTGCAACTAACAGCCCCGAATTACTCGCTGAAATTGCTCAGCTCCGCCAAGAAAATGCTGATTTACACGAAAAAGCAGCACGTTTAGATCAAATGGCCTCATTATTAGGTCTTAGTGATACCGTTGCCGCACCAGCTAAGGTTAAAGGCAAGCCCGGTCGTCCACCTAAAAACCCATTAGCGACGGCAGCTCAAGCTGTGGAAGCTCCAGCAGTCAAAGTCCCTGGCAAACGCGGACCAAAACCTAAAGTTAAAGTAGCTGATGAAATTAGACCATTAGTTGTACCTATGGCGCGCAGCAGCAAAGCTTCGATTCTAAAAGCTGCGGCAGAAAGAGATGTAGCTCGGACATTTAAGAGCTGTTGGCCAGTAGTATTCAAAATTGAAGAATGGAATGCTAAGAACCCCGCTCGTCTAGCTAAGATCAGCCAAACTATGCTGAACAAGTGTGGAGTTAACTTTGCTCGTGCTAAACAGTTTGTGGAAGCTCATGAAGCAATCATTCTGAGATACCACAACGATATTGGTCTAAACAAAGCCAACAGCGGTAAGTTCAACGAAGTTTATGAGTTTGTTCGTGACTCTTTAGGTAAAGGTCGTCGTAGCTAGCAGCAAGCTCTAACCAGAGGCATTCACGAAGTGTCTCTGCAAGAGAATCGCTTGCTATGGCCTCTGAATCAACTCCGAATAACATGAGCTTGTTCGGCAAATTTACTGAGATGGCTCAGAACTAGAGATCGGCAGTGAAACTGTAAACTCACTGCCGATCGCTTCGCCTTTTGAGTCATGGCTAAGTGGGCTAACAACCTGAATCTTGCCATTCATTTGGTCTAGTAAATCTTTGACGATCGATAGTCCTAAGCCCGTACCAGGAATATCGCTACTAGCCTGTACTCCTCGGTAGCTACGCTGAAATAAGCGCGGCAGGTCTTCGGCCGGAATTCCTACCCCACTGTCGCTGATTACGATCGATAGCTGCTGTTCATCAGTCCACACTGTCACTTGTATAATCCCCTGCTGAGTGTATTTCAGGGCATTATCTACTAAGTTACCTAATACTTCCCGCAGAGCGCTGGCACTAGCCAATACCGGCGATAAATCTGTGGGTATTTGGCTGGAGAAAAATAGCTGTTTTTCTTGGGCAACCACAGCAGCATTGGCTAGAATTGGCTCTAAAATCTCAGTGACGCTACAGGGCTGTAACTGCAAACTAGCCGGTGGTAACAAAGGTAACGATTCACTACCAATATTTTGAGTGTCGGTATTTTGAATCTTGAAGCTTGCTGGCAGCAGTAAATTTTCACTAGCGTCCAATTGACGAGTGCCAGTAAAGTTATCAAGCTGCTGCATCAATTCTTTTAAATGCTCACTTTCTCGCAAAATATTCAGGGCAATACGCTGATTCTTATCTTCAGCAGGAATTTTTTTGACCAGCAGTTTGCCAAAAGTGTAAATAGCCGTGAGCGGATTGCGCAGTTGATGTAACAAATTGTCGAATAATTTCTGCTGGCGACCTTGCAATTGCTGTTGTCTCTGGAGGGTCTGCATGACCCATTGACGCTCTTGGTCGATAATTGCGGCTAAGGATACCGTGCGACTAATCTGTTCGATTTGATGCCGTTCTGGCTCTTGCCAAGGTCGATCGATCCGCACCACCCAAAGTAATCCAATGATGATGCCTTCGTGAGTTAATGGTTGCAGTAATTTTTGCGGTGGCCACTTCCGCACTTGTGGCGGCTGGCTTGGTAATGTGCCCATCTCAGTTACAGGTGAGGATAGATCAATCTGCGGAGCCACCATATCACTCAGCATCATTTCTGGGTCTTCTGCGGTACTGCTCAACATCTTGCTGATGTACATTTCTTCTTGCCAAGCACTCTCATCGGGATAGGAAACCAATGGCTCTAATTTAGGTTCCTGACCAGTAATAGTCGTTTGGGCAGTATAAATAACCCCCTTTTCTGCGCCCATATTACCCAATAACATTAGCTGTGCACGGCATAACTCGATAAACTGCGAGCTGTAGGCCAAAAGACCGTAAGAGTTGGGGTAGGAGCTAGGATGGTCAGATCTAGACATGGGTTAATCGGGAGCAAAAATGTTGAATAAATTGTTAAGTTTTGTTAAATTTTCTCAGGAAGAATTTAATAAATTCTTAGGATTTTGCTGAGGCAAAGAGTTTCAGCCTTGCAGAGAGCCAATTTAGGGGGGATTGAATTTTAAAATTAAAGAGGATATGATACACACGGCTTTTGTAGCAACCATTACAACTGGTACAAACAACAAGGAGGTAATCAGGTTGGCGAGAAGACGTAAGCGGAAAAGCAGACGGCGGCAAGAGGGTCGAAGGATTCTTGAGC
>JAYSRP010000020.1:0-20556 GCA_043721015.1 Synechococcales cyanobacterium
CCTTACAGGGCGACTACAAGGCGGTCTTTACGAAGGCGAGTACTAGCGCACTACCTGTTAAATGAAATCTACCGCTGGAATACTGAACCCCATGTGGATTTCCGATGTGAAAATAAAACGCCTTGGGACACAGGGAGTCTGTACGGTGGATACCTGAAATTGGAGTAGGGTAAGCCAAAGAGTAAGTGGGTAGAAATACACCAAAACCTCTGGAGGCTATGTAAGACCAATATTCTGGCAACAGAGTGGAGGCAGTGGCTGATGAAACGTAAAGTCTGGAATCTTGAAGCCCGCTCTCTACCGTAAGGTGAGAGTCGGGTAGTACGGAGTCTAAGATATGTCACAAAAAGGATATAAAATCAGCCTAGTTATAAATTCAAATTAAATCTGTTTTGAGGCTCCACATATGTTTAAGTATGCTTTAGCAATGACCACTGCTTTAGCTGTTACCGCAATTAGTGCCCCTGCTTTTGCTGGTTCGGCAAGCACCATGGTTGGTACATGGGTAAATGTTGATAGGAATACTCGTGGTATCACTAAAGTTATTATTACTGAATCAGGCAATCAATACGAAATCCAGACTTTTGGCAGTTGCAGCCCCACCGATTGTGATTGGGGTAAGTCAGCGTTAACCACCTATGGTGATAATGTTAGTGATGCGACCCACCAGGCTGGCACAGCGCAATATAATCCTGGCTTTGCTCAAACTCTGTTAACTGTTAAGCAATCAGGCAGCCAAATTACGCTAGATGGATTTACCCGCTTCACGGATAACTCTGCAAGGCAAAACTATCACAATCATCATACTTTGCGCAGATCTTTTGTCCGGCCAGTCATCATCAGTCCGATCGGCAGATAATTAGTTGGTGTCGGAAAAATATACGTTTTATGATCATCCCGCGACATCTTCAAATTGCGCAATTTAAGGACTAGTCTTAACCTATTTGTAGGGTGGGCACTGCCCACCTTATGGTTTTGATGTGATTGCAAAATATTTTTCTAATGTATTCTCTAGAAACTAAAATATTTTAGTTTTGATCGCAATTTCGATCAGGTTGAATTTCAGAGATAAATTTACTGAGTTTACCCAATATATTGAGCTGTTTCATTTTCTCTGAGATTGACACCCCGTATATTTTCTTGAATTCAGCACTGATTTTTCCTGGGTCTTTAGCAAGATGAGGATGTGCTTTAATAAGTTTTCTGATATTAATAATTAATTCATCTTTTGGACTCATATCAGCCAGAATTCCATTCTCTACTATGAATTTAGTAAAGCTCACAGGTGCTGGGAAATTCGCAATTATGCTAGATGCACTAATCCCAAATTTCTTCCGAAACTCGCCACCCAAAGTTCCAGGATTATTGATGGATGTATTTTCGGAGACTAATTTTTTGAGAGCTTTAGTCAATTGCAACTGAGAGGCGAACGAAATCTGCTCGCTACTGGTAGAAATAGATTGTTTGTCTGATACATTAGATTCTGAGTCTAACTTACTGATAGGTATTTCAGGTATCAACACCTGTGTTTTGGTGATTACAAAAGCAGATTGAGGTTGGGAATAATAGACAATAGATGTTGCTTTAATCCCAAACTTTAACTTGTAAGCAAATTGAATGAAAATTTTGTCGCTTGATACAATTATTAATTCACCAACGTCTTTCAACATCCAACCTAAATTTATCAGCTCATTATCAGCATTGTCCTTCCCAGTAGGAACATGGAATAAATGGTAGCCTCGATCGACCAATTCTTGATCAATCCCTTTAAGCAACTGCCAATTACCAACGGCAACCTTAATCATCGTTGCTGGTGAAAACAATTTGATGATTGCCGCTTCTAGGACAGCCGAGATTTTGATGTTCTCGATATCTACGAGTAGAGCAATGCCTGATGATGATTGGTGCATGTAGATATTTGAATCTGTGAAGCAGTGGTTCACATCTAATCAGATATTCAGGCTGAGTTCAATCGATCCGGATACTTAAAAATTCAAAAGGATAGTAAGGATGCTCAGATAAGCAGATTTTCTCCTACTTCCTTTCTTAATCCTTGCTATCTTCCTATTCTGATGCTGCCTACTAAGCACTGGTTAAGAACTCCATCACATCTCCTTCCTGCACCAAATATTCCTTACCTTCACTACGCAGCAACCCTTTTTCTTTCGCAGCTTTGAGAGAACCATTATCTACTAGGTCTTTATAGGCGATCGTCTCTGCCCGGATAAAACAGCGCTCAAAGTCACTATGAATTACCCCAGCAGCCTGAGGAGCCAACATTCCCACATTAATCGTCCAAGCCCGCGTCTCTTTTTCACCCACAGTAAAGTAAGTCCGCAGACCCAACAAAGTATAAGCCGCCCGAATCATCGCTGCCAAACCGCCTTCTTTAACGCCCAAAGATTCCAAGAAATCAGCTTTATCTTCAGGGGCTAAATCTAGCAGCTCTACTTCTACCTGAGCCGAAACAATCACCACCTGGGCATTTTCGTCGGCTACATATTTACGCACCTGCTCTACGAATTCATTGCCCGTAGCCAGGTCATCTTCCGAAACATTGGCGGCATAGAGCACCGGCTTAGCTGTTAGTAGTGATAAATGAGTAATGCTCGCTGCTTCTTCTTCGGTCAAAACTGCTTGCCGTGCTGGCTTGCCGTTATCTAATAGTGCCACTACTTTTTCTAGAGCATCGATTTCAATTTGCGCATCTTTGTTGGTCTTTAGGCTTTTCTTGACTCGATCGAGTCTCTTCCCAGCCTGATCCAAATCGGCCAAGGCCAACTCTAAATTAATAATTTCAATATCGCGGCAAGGATCGATGCTGCCAGCGACATGAATAATATCGTCGTCTTCAAAGCAGCGTACTACCTGAATTACCGCGTCAACTTCCCGGATGTGGGATAAAAATTTGTTGCCTAAGCCTTCGCCTTGACTGGCACCTTTCACTAAGCCAGCAATGTCCACAAATTCAAAGCGGGTGGGGACGATGACTAAGGACTTACCAATCTTGGATAAGATCTCTAGGCGTTCGTCGGGGACTGAGACGATGCCCACGTTGGGTTCGATCGTGCAGAAGGGGAAATTTGCGGCTTGGGCTTTAGCATTGGCCACCACTGCGTTGAACAGTGTAGATTTGCCCACATTCGGTAGGCCGACGATTCCAGCTCTCAACATAACAACTCGCAAACAGGTTTAGGTCTTGATTATCGATCGAACTGGTCAGGGAATCAAGTCGTACCCGCGATTCTCTCTGGGGCTAATGATTTGAGGCTCAGCAGGATCTAGATACTATGAATCGATTTACCTAAATTTGCGATACTTATTGGTCTTTTGAGTTGCTAGAATGGATTCAACTGTTTGTTCATTATTAAGTAGCATGTCTATTTTAATTTCTCTTAGTCCTGAGATAGAGTTGCAGCTCCAAGAAAAGGCAATTAGCCAAGGTCGAGATATTAGCTTGGTGGCAAGTGATTATTTGTCTCGGGCAATGGAGTTGGATGATTTAGAGTTACAGGAATCGATCAAGGCTATTCAAGAGGGTTTTGATGATTTTGAGGCGGGTAGGAGCCAGTCCTTACAGTCGTTTGTGGAGGAGCAGCGCTCTAAGCATGGTCTGTCGATCGAGCTATGAGTTTTCAGGTTGAAATTAGTAGTGTGGCAAAGGCTGAAGCCGATGCTGCTTTGTTGCTGATAGCCCAATTGACTTCTGTGGAGCAAGGGCAGAAGTGGTACTCAGACCTGATAAGAGTGATCAGTAATGCCCAGCCGTTGTTCGTTGGCAAGAGAAAATCAATATTTCAGTAAAGAAGTTCGCCAGCTCCTATATGGACGAGGTAAAAATACTTATCGTATTTTGTTTACGATTCTTGAAATTGATGCTGTTCCTACTGTGCGTGTATTGCGTATTCGATATGGATCGCGGCAGACCATAGGACTAGAGCCAGGTGATCCGTCTTAGCTTCCTCCTCGGGTTGTATTTTTTATGTGACTCGGCAAAATGTACAAAAAAATCCTTGTCAATGTCAAAGCATCTATGCTAAGTTCATTGTATTGTTTTTCCTGAGGGAGCAGTTTCATGATTCAACAACAAGATCCCGAAAGCCAGCGGCAGAGAGTTTGGTCGTTTAACGCTGCGTTATTTGTCATACTCGCTTATGCACTATCAGCTTTAGTTGCGTTTTTGCTCGGAGATTTTCCCAAGGCTTGGGCGATCGGGGGCGGCAGTACCATTCTTGGTCTCTTGATCAATTTCAAAGATCATCATAATCAAATGGTTCAACAAACTAGTTTTGAGGGAGAAAGATCGATTTCTGAGTTACCTGAATCTACGGCTAATGATCAATATCAAAAAGATCTATGAAATGAACGAAGACAATAGAGCTGAATCTTGTCCCTTGATATTCAGAAAACCTGTGCAAGACTCAGACATTTTGCAGTTTTGCTAGATAAAGCAATGCTGGGATAATGATTTAATCCTTAGTTATAACTATGCAACATTCTTTAGTATCTGTTTTCACTCCTAGCCTAATGTCTGCGGAGGACTTAGAGCATATTTTTGTGCAGCGAGAACCGCTGGCACAGGATTTGATCAGGCGGATAGTTGATAGTACCAAAGGGAGAGGTAAAGAGCATTCGATGTTGATTGGAATGCGAGGAATGGGCAAAACCCATTTAGTTTCATTGGTCTATCATCGGGTGAAAGCGATGCCAGAGCTAAATGATAAGCTGCTGATTGCTTGGCTACGAGAAGAGGAGTGGGGTGTAGATTCTTGGTTGGATTTGGTGATGCGAATTTTTCGGGCAGTTGCTGAAGATCGTGGTTCTGCGGATAGTGGAATGGCACAGGATTTGCTCGATCGATTTTATAAAGATGGTTTTGAGAGCGCCAAGGGATCGGCAACGAAATTTTTACGAGATTTGATTGGCAAAAGAACTTTGTTGCTAATTATTGAAAATATGGATGATCTGTTTCAGGGTCTGGGAGAACAAGGTCAGCAGGAGTTTAGGGCATTTTTGCAGGAGCATCGTTGTTGTACGGTGTTAGCTACGACTCCGGCAATGTTTAGGGGCGTGGAAAGTCGAGAGATGCCTTTTTATGGTTTTTTTCATCCTTGTTATTTGGAATCGATCAAAGTAGATGAAGCGGTAAAGATGTTGGGACAGATCGCCAGTTTAAATACGGTGCGGGATGATCATCACGATTTGGCGATTTTTTTGCAGAGTGCTCAGGGGCGGGCGCGGGTGCGGGCAGTCCATCATTTGGCAGGGGGGAATCCTCGGGTGTATACGTTGTTTGCGCAGTTTATGACACGGGAGTCGTTGGATGATTTGGTAGATGCTTTTATGAAGATGTTGGATGATTTGACTCCTTATTACCAGTCTCGGATGAAGGATTTGTCGAATCAGCAGCGGAAGATTGTGGAGTTGTTAGTCGATCGGCGGCAGGCGGTGATGGTGAAGGATATTGCCGAAACTTGTTTTATTGATCAGCGGGCGGTGGCAAGTCAGTTGCGGGAGTTGAAGAAGAAGGGTTATGTGGTTTCTAATGAGGTGGGGCGGGAGTCGTTTTATGAGTTGCGGGAGGTTTTGATGCGATTTTGTATGGAGGTGAAGAAATTTCGGGGGCGCTGGGTAGAGTTGATTGTAGATTTTTTGAAGATTTGGTATCGACCTGAGCACCGACAAGGAATGCTGGATAGATTTAGTGACAGTAATTTGATCAGTCGTAATGATTTGGAGCGAGCTTTTTTGAGTGAGGATGATCCAGTGGGAATTATCTGTATAAAAGAGTTTCAGCGATCTCTGAAGGAGAAGAATCAATCACTAGCTTTACAGATCACAGAAGAACTATACTCATGCAAAATAATTACGGATACTAATTGTTATGAGTTTACAAGTCTGATTCGAGACGAGAACTATCATACAGCATTACTGCTAGCACGGTCAATGAAATTGAGTGTGCCTAAAAATGCGACAGAAGAAAGCTACTGTGAATTCCTTTCAAGAGGGCTTAAGTCGCAAGAAAGTGAAGAATGGTTGGAATCAATTACGTATTTCAATTGTGTTCTTCTTACACAACCTAATCATGATGAAGCATTGAATCATAAAGGAGTTTCCCTATATAATCTGGGTATGTATGAAGAAGCCATTTCATTGTATGATCGAGCTATTGCAGTTAATCCAAATTACCAAGAAGCTTGGAACAATCGGGGGTGGTCACTAAAGAAACTAGGGAAACCAGAAGATGCTAATTACTCTTTCCATTGTGGTGAAGCAATTGCTTGGAATAGCAGGGCGACTTATTTACTTATTGTAGGTAGGTATGAAGAAGCTATTGAATACAGTATTAAAGCTACAAGGATAAATCCTGGATATTGGCAAGCTTATAATATTCAGGGTGGTGCTTTACACTCTGTCAAAGAATATGAAGCGGCAGTTGAAGCATTTGATAATGCTATCAACATTAAAGATGACAATTATCAAGTTTGGCATAACAAGGGATTGTCTTTGGCTTGTTTAGAGCAATATAATGAAGCAATTAAAATATTTGATCATGCCATAACTCTTAATCCAAATAATGCTCAGACTTGGTATGAACGGGGAGTCTGTCAAGGCAAGCTGATGGAATACGAAGAATCTATTAAGTCGTATAATAGTGCTATTGGCATCCAATTTGACAAAAAAGAAGCTTGGAATAACAAGGGTGTTTGTTTAGAGATATTAGGAAGATACGAAGAGTCGATTAAATCACTGAATCAAGCCATTGAAATAGAATCTTCTTCATACGAAGCATGGCATAACAAAGGAATTTCATGTTTTAAATCAGGGAAATATTCTGAATCAATCAACTCTTACGAACAAGTAATTAATATCCAACCAGATCAGTACTGCTCCTGGCATAATAAAGGCTTAGTTCAATTTATTACTGGTGATTACCAGTCAGCGTTAGTAACTTGGCAACAAACCTTCAGCTATATTAATGACCATAGAGTTCACCGATATCATGATGTCTCAGAACTAATCCAAGAATTCATCGAGGAACTGATACCCCGGTTTACCCAACCCCCCATCCAACAAACCCTCCTCACCCCCCTCCTAACAATCTACAAAGAATCCAACGTCATCACCGAACTCGGAGCTGCCCTCGTCAACACCCTCCACATCATCGTTGCCCCCACCATCAGCGACCACACCGCCAACCAGTGGCTATCACTATGGCGCACCAGCAGCCTCGGCAACGAACCCGCCATGGAACTACCATTAAGATTAATGAGTACCGCGATCGAATACAAAAAGGATCCCAGCAAACGCCAGCGCCTCTGGCTCAACCTCCCCAGCGAAGAACGCCCCATATTGGACAAAGCCCTTAAATTTACCAGTTAAATCTCTGCTTCAATTACCGTTATCACCGCAATCACTATTGATGCTATTTCCTCAGATGTCAATGAACCCAACTTTTTAACGAATCTCTGGGTGTCAACACCCCGAAGCTGTAATGTGTCCACTGCCGAACTCTTGCTTAAGCCATTTTCGGTAGTGGGTTCGATTTTAACATGCCATAAATTCCTGGAATACCGATCTTTCCAATCAGTGATTGGTGCAATTAGCTTAATTGGTAATATTCCAATCTCATCAGAGCTGATTACCACCGCAGGTCTAATTTTTCTAATTTCTGTACCGACAGTAGGATCAAAATTCACCAGCCATACTTCTCCCCTTTGTGGTGAATTTGAACTAGCCATCAATAATATCTCCCATCATCAGTTCGCGCCATTCGTTTGATGATTGGTAGTGCGTTAACATTTCATTTGCTTGTTGAGACAGAATAGAGCGTCTTTCGGCTAGAGGCTTGCGCAGAAAAGCTTGGCGATCAGCTAATGTTAACTCAATGCTATCTCCATACAGCTCAGAATCGGCAGGTCTTGATAACTGCTGCTTAACTAGAGTTCTTTCAGCCGGTGGAAGGTTTTCAACCATTTGAATGATTGAATTCACTAACTGAGTGTTCATTTTATGCTGCCCTCGAACTAGTTTTCTCTGACATAACTCACATTATGCCATTTGATTGCTTCGATCTCATTTTTGAGGAGTGTTTTTTGTCCACACCTCGTGATCGAATACAAAAAAGACCCCAGCAAACGCCAGCGCCTCTGGCTCAACTTGCCCAGCGAAGAACGCCCCATCCTCGACAAAGCCTTAAAAATTCAATAACTTGACAAATATTGCCAAAAAATGTCAAGGATCATAATAATCGAACTGAAGTAATTCACCATAGCCATGACAACGATCAACATCTCCCTGCCAGAACAAATGCGTCTGTTTGTAGAAGAACAAGTCACAGCCGGAGGATACAGCACCACCAGCGAATATATTAGATCTCTGATCCATCAGGATAATGAACGGAAGAATAAAGAGCATTTAGACAATCTTTTATTACAGGGATTAGCTAGCGGTGAGTCGATCGAAGTCACTGAAGAATGGTGGGATGAAAAGAGAGCAGCGCTCATGACTAAAATCCAGCAAAGCAAATAAATACTTGTTACTTTGAACTAAAATGGGCACAAGGTCTATTCAGCGATGACTCATGCTAATTCCGCGCCTTGATGAACAGCAACTGCACCAATATGTCACCCAAAAATCTTTTGATCGAGGAGAAGATTACTATCAAGCAAATGCTCAAGCAGTCTTGATGGTAATTACTGAAACCATTGCTAGAGAATGGTATAGAGTAGATGAACATGGTGCAAACAGCCATTTGATAGTAAATCAGCTTGACCCAATGTGGGCAAACATAATTTTATTGAGTAAATTGTCACCCGAAGAAAGAGTCGATCTACAAGTAGAACTCGAAGAATGTCAAGATGCTTGGGGTGGTGTTTTGGAATTGACTAACTCTGCCCTACTCCAAGAATGATCGGCGGCCTCTAGACTTATGCAACAGATGGCTTTGAGCGCCCAGAGCAGTATTCTATATACCTGGGGTATAATTGGGGCACAGCAGTTTTAACTTGTTCTAATATTTTCATGAATCAGCAAGAACTTCGGAAAAAGATTTGGAGTGCTTTCGGGCCGTTTGAACCAGCCCGACCAGAAACCTATGTCGATTGTCAATCAGTTCGCGGCGATTGGGATGTTCTGGTGGAATTGGGTAATACGATCATTAGCTCTGAAGACAAAACCTGTCAACTTTTCTCTGGCCATCGTGGTTCTGGGAAATCAACAGAATTAACCCGTCGTTTAAATGATTATTTAACAGATCAAGGATATTTGGTTGTATACTTTGCGGCTGATGCTGAAGATATAGAGCCTGGTGATGCTCAGTATGCAGATATTTTACTTTCTTGTGTTCGCCATATTGGTAAAGAAGTACCTATCGATAAAGCGATAGAAAATCCCTTGATTAAATGGCTAACCAGTAACTGGAATTTACTAGATAATTTAATACCTGGTAAGATGACGATTGATGAAGTGAAGCTTGAAGGAAATTTAGTTTTTGGCAAAATCATTACGACACTGAGAACAGTACCTGAGCAACGGCAGGAGATTCGGCGAAAAATAAATGAGAAAACTTCTACTTTACTAGATGCATTGAATGAATTTATCGTCCAAGCAAAAAAGAATTTACCGGTTAATCAACAGCAAGGAATAGTTCTAATTGTTGACAACCTCGATCGAATTCCTAATCTTGAAGACAGTGAGAAGAGAAATTGCCGAGAAATTTATATTAATCATAGTGGTTTAATGCGTGGCTTGAATTGCCATGTGATTTACACAGTTCCAGTTTCGATGGTGTATTCTAGTACCCAGTCAGAACTACGTGAAAACTATGGTTCATCATTGGTTCTGCCTATGATAGTAGTTCGATACCCTAATGGACAAGTGAATAGAAGTGGGTTAGATATTTTGCGGCAGTTGGTACGCCAGCGATTGGTAGCGATCGACCCAGACTTGGGAATTAATATGGATAATCCGAGTATTCAAGGTTCTTGGCCTGCAATATTTGAAAGTTCAACAGTCTTGGATAGTTTGTGTTTAATGAGTGGTGGTCGTGTTAGGGTGCTGATGCATTTAATTCAGGGCGGTTTACAATACAACGGTAATCAATTAACTATTACAGAATCATCAGCGCAAAGGGCTGTTCAAGAGCTTGCGGCAAATTACAGCGCTGAGGTTTTGGAGCCACAATGGGCAGTCTTAGCTCGGGTGGCAGCTAGTCAGCCAAAAACCGTAGTGAATAATTCAGAAACTTTCGAGCTATTGCGAAATGGACTTTTGTTGGAGTATCGCTATTATCAAGATGGTGAGCTGATTGAGTGGCAAGATGTTCATCCATTGATTGCTATTTCTCGGCGGCTTAAGGAAGCTCGGCGTAAGCTAGAGGAGAGTCGGGTATGGTGATTCTAAATTTTTCTGAAGAATTGAAGCCACTGACTGCGGAAGAAATTTATCAGGTTTTTACGAATACTCTGCAATTATGTTCGGGGTTTAGCATTATTTTTCTACAATGTTCACCAGGAGAAGCTAATCGATTGATTCCTCGGGTAAAGCAGGAGCTACCAGACAAGAATATTGAAGTATTGGACTTGGTTGAGCCGATCAATAATTTATATAAATTGGTTAAGGGTCGAGACGACCAAGCCATCTTAAATATTTTGTTTATTCGTGGCTTAGAGAAGTCTTTAGAAGCCGACATCAAACCGGGGTATAAAGGTCTTGGTGACTACTACAACCTCAACACCGTACCACCTATTCTTAGTCACCTTAACCAACAGCGCGAAAATTTTCGTGATCACTTTGGTAATATTTGCTTTGTTTTCGTGTTGCCAAGATTTGCCGTTAGATATTTTGTCAGACGTGCTCCAGACTTTTATGATTGGAATTCTGGAGTATTTAATATCGCTGATTCTTCAGGGATTTTTCTGGAAGAGTTTCTACCAGAGGAAAATAAATATTCAGAAGAAATCATAGTAAAGGAATATTGCAAAAAACCAATTAATAAATCCTCTGGATTATTTAATAATCCTAATCAGATTCAACTATTATTTACTACAGGTAACACTTTGTACAAAACAGGCAAATATGAAGAAGCAATCAGTGTCTATGATGATTTATTAGTAATTGATTCATTTTTTTATGAGGTTTGGGTTAATCGTGCAGTTTGCCTAGATTATCTGGGAAGATATGAAGCTGCTATTGATTCCTATAATAATGCGCTAAAGATCAACCCTAATGATTATTTATCTTGGAGTAATCGTGGAGTAACTTTGGATAAATCAGGAAGAAATCAAGAGGCTTTAGTGTCATATGAAATAGCATTAATGATTAAATTAGATAACCCCAATGCTTTATACAATCGTGGGATTGCTTTACGTGAATCTGGAAATTATAAAGGTGCAACAGCTTCATTTGATCAAGCTTTACTGATTAATCCTAAATGGTATGAAGCATGGAATAATCGTGGCAACGCATTCTTCTATGCTGGGGAATACG
This sequence comes from Synechococcales cyanobacterium, assembly GCA_043721015.1. Classification (GTDB taxonomy): domain Bacteria; phylum Cyanobacteriota; class Cyanobacteriia; order Cyanobacteriales; family Chamaesiphonaceae; genus JAAFHZ01. Next base: position 11,491 of record JAYSRP010000020.1, read on the forward strand.
AAGAGGCAATAAATTCTTATTGTAAAGCTCTAGAAATCAATTACAATGGACATTTAGCTTATCACAACAAGGGATTGGCACAATTTGCTATAGGTCTATATTCAGATTCATTAGCGAATCTACAAAAAGCTTTTGAAATCATTAGAACTACTGATTTTCAATTAGTTGATGATGCCTCTGCATTAATCCAAGAATTCATCGAAAAACTAATTCCCCGGTTCACCCAGCCCCCCATCCAACAAACCCTCCTTATCCCCCTCCTAGCCATCTACAAAGAAGCTAACGTCATCACCGAACTCGGAGCCGCCCTCGTCAACACCCTCCACCTCATAGTTGCCCCCACCATCAGCGACCACACCGCCGCTGAATGGCTATCACTATGGCGCACCAGCAGCCTCGGCAACGAACCCGCCATGGAACTGCCATTAAGGTTAATGAGTACGGCGATCGAATACAAAAAAGACCCCAGCAAACGCCAGCGCCTCTGGCTCAACCTCCCCAGCGAAGAACGCCCCATCCTCGACAAAGCCCTCAAACTTTCCGACTGAAATAAATTGATCGTATAATTCCAGATATTATAACTATCTGAAATAATCCCTTGCTTCCTCGACCCATCGTACAAGATTTGCTTTTGGGAGGAAATTGCTACTGGCATTACCTTCAGGGGGAACTGAGTTCCAATCAAGAATCTGTTAGAATCAGGATACCTAAGACACAGCAGTTTACTCCAAATGCTTTGGTGAAGCTAATGGATATTGCCGCTCATTACGCCGTGAAAGGAGTATGGTTATGATGATCATCAATACCAAAATCATAGAGAATTCCAGCTTATCCGTCGAGGATTTTGTATTATATTTGGCTCGACAAGGATGGCAAGAAGTTTCCGGGAAAAATAAGCACCTGAGAGTCTTTCAGGGAATTAATGATGATTTTGGAAATCCACTGTTGTTAGTTTTGCCCCGTCATAATGATGCAACAGATGCCATCAGGTATATGGCTCAAGCTTTAGAAACAATCGCTGGCCTAGAAAATAAATCTTTAGAAGAAGCACTGACAAAAGTTCAGGGTGATAAACAAATCAATTATCAACCCAAAGAAGACCCGCTTCCTAAGCTATCTGTTGCAGCGAACAAAGTATAGAATCATTTCCCTGCGTGTGTTACGGCTCTTTTATAACTGTTAGAAGCCAATTGTAATTACGTTACCAATGGAGTATGGATATGCTAAGAGTTAATACCAAGCTGCTCAGAGATGCCAAACTATCAGTAAATGATATGGCGTTGTATCTGCGTTACCACGGCTGGCAAGAATTACCAAAAAACAATCCCCGAGTAACAGTTTTTCAAGGCGAGAACGATGACTTTGGGCGGCCATTATTACTAATAATCCCTAGTAATGATCAATTTCGTGATGCTGTACTGCGTTTATCAGAGGCTTTAGAACTGCTGGCAGCTCTAGAAGATTGCTCGATCGAAGATATGCTCGCGCAGATTCAGGATTTTTTGCATCGGCAAGCGGTTCCCCTAAATCAAGCCCCTCTTTCAATTTAATTTGCGGCCAGCCCCTATGAGCAACTTGGATTTTTACATTGATCGACCGGAAACAGATCAATTGCTCAATAAAGAGCATTTAGACAATCTTCTATTGCAGGGATTAGCTAGTGGTGAATCGATCGTCGAAGGCGCGAGCGAAGCTATCGAAGTCACAGAGCAATGGTGGGATGAAAAGAGAGCAGCGCTCAAGAAAGACATAGCAAGAGTCTCGGGAATTAAGCATCTTTCGCAAGATAAGTCAAAATTCCTAACACTCGATCAACCGGCGGAATCGGGTAATCTGCCAGATCTACCGACACAGTAGTACCTTGTAGCTGCAAAAATCGCCAATTGCTACCGGTGGTGACTGTACCGTAAATACTGCGAATTGCCGAACCATTCATTTCATTAAATCTTTGCGCTGCAATCATTTCTGCAATGCACTGACCAGTCCCAGAGTTCAAATCATCTTTTTTAGCTTCGACAATCGCTATTACTGGAGCCTCAATTAGTAGTTGTTCTGTCGATCGACTGATTAAAAAATCACAAACACCATTTAAGCCCACCGTATCATCCACAGTAAAATCTGTTCCAGAAAATATACTGATAGTGCGATTCAATATTTCTCGTACCTCCACCAGTACTGGGCTAATCAGCAGCTCCGAACGCGCCTTCTCAGTTCCTACCGCGATCGCCATTGCCAAATTGCGGCGCAGCGTCTCTGCCAAATAATCGCTAGGAGCCACCGGGGCTGTCTCTGGCAAAAAGCTGTTTTGCTCCTGAATCGTCAACCCAAATTCTTGTTTAACTTTGCGCAGCGTAAAGTTACTATATGCCATAGTAATAATCTGCCCATCTTAGCAGGTAAAATAATCTCTGCAATAATTGTACTGCAAGCTCCCTTGATCCATGAAAACCAACGTATTCTGGTATCACCAAGATTGCAATTGACTGTAAAAATTTGAGTAAGCCATGCTAATTCCCCATCTCAACGAAGCCGCCCTGCGTAAACATGCTACCCACAAATCCTTTGATCGAGGGAAAGACTACTATCAACAAGGAGCAGTAATCAAAATTTCTCAGCGGGATAATTGTATCTACGCCGAAGTCGGTGGCAATGAATCAATGTCCTACTTCATTAACTTAGAATTCAATGACAAGAGCATAACCATTGCTGATTGTACTTGTCCATATGATTATAGTGGTTGGTGCAAACATCTAGTAGCAGTGGGCTTGACCTGTTTGCATAAACCTGAGAGCATCCCAGTATTGCCCACTTTAGAGCAACAGCTCGATCGACTAGACTATGAGGAGATCCGAGTTTTGGTGCAAGAACTCGTAGAAACTAGATCAGATTTATTGAGTGAGGTTGATCGGTTTGTGAATCGCAGAATGAATCTATCCCCTGTGCAAACCACTACTCATTATCAACCTAAATCTGTAACTACAGTAGCCACCGAACCATATCACAGTAAAACTTGGCAAATGATGATTGATGCGGCATATTATTGGGAAGGTGAATGGGGTGAAGAAGACCCCTTTGACGTTGACTTACCAGAAATATTAGCAGAAGTTCAAGCATTCATCGATCAAGGTGAACTCGAAAATGCTCAGGCAGTCTTGATGGTGATTACTGAAACCATTGCTAGAGAATGGTATAGAGTAAATGAACATTGTGAAGGAAGCCGTTTGATAGTAAATCAGCTTGACCCAATGTGGGCAAACATAATTTTATTGAGCGAATTGTCCCCCGAAGCAATAGTCGATCTACAAGTAGAACTCGAAGAATGCCAAGATGCTTGGGGCGGTGCTTTAGAATTGACTAACTCCGCCTTACTCCAAAAATGATCAGAAGATCCATGCTGAAGAACGCCCCATCCTCGACAAAGCCTTAAAACTTGAACATCAAGTTAAAGCAAATCTAGGTGAGTAAAAGACTTTGGGTTTTTGCCTGCATAGGTTGCCACTACTTGTCCCTGGCCGTGTAGATGATACTTATATGTTACCAATCCTTCCAGACCAACGGGGCCACGGGGCGGCATTTTTTGGGTGCTGATGCCCACCTCTGCTCCAAAGCCATAGCGAAAGCCATCAGCAAAGCGCAGTGAACAATTATGGAAAACTCCCGCCGCATCGACGTCAGCCATAAAGGTCGCGGCAGCTTTGGAATCCTCCGTCAAAATGCCTTCAGTATGTCGTGAACCATGGGTGTTGATATGCTCGATCGCCTCCTCCAAACTTGCTACTAGCCCGATCGATACAATCAAATCACTATATTCCGTATCCCAATCAGCATCCGTCGCCAGAGTAACCTTGGGATCTCCTAAAACCTGATGACTGGACTGATCTAGTTTTACTGCCACTCCCACTGACTGCAACGCTGCCACTGCTAAGGGCAAAAACTCAGCCGCGATATTTTCATGAACCAAAATAGTCTCCACCGCATTACAAGCCGCTGGATACTGAATTTTGGCATCTACGCAAATCTCGATCGCCGATTTAATGTCAACCTGTCGATCGACATACAAATGACAAATCCCCTCGGCGTGCCCCAAAACCGGAATCTTGGTATTCTCTTGCACATAGCGCACAAAGCTGTTGGAACCACGGGGAATAATCAGATCCACATATTTATCTAGTTCCAACAGCGATCGAATTTCCTCCCGAGTAGTCAACAACTGCACCACCTCCGGCGATACTGCACTGTTGGTCAGACCTTCTTTGATAGTTTTCACCAACTGAGTACAAGATTGCAGCGCCTCTTGGCCACCTTTCAAAATCACCCCATTTCCAGACTTAATCGCCAAACTGACAATCTGAATCACCGCATCGGGGCGCGCCTCAAAAATCACCCCCAAGACTCCTACGGGGCAACTCACCCGCTCCAAAACCAAATCAGTATCTAGCTCTCGCTTAATCTGCATCTGGCCGATCGGATCCGCCAACTTAGCCACATCGCGCACCCCGGCAATCCCTGCCGCCAACTTATCGGCATCTAGCTTCAGCCGTGCGAACAACGCTGGCGAAATATCTGCGGCCAGACAATCGGCCTGATTAGCTGCCAAAATCGCCTTAGTATCTTTTTCCAAGGCCAGAGCAATACACTCGATCGCCCGATCGCGTTCTGCCGTGCTCAAAGCAGCCAGTTGACGGGCACTAGTACGAGTCTTTTGGCTGATCGACAGCAAAGAATTCAGGACAGAGTTAGACATAACACCAGAGAAAAGCGATGCCAAAATTCTAACATCACCACATGACACCAAAACAAAGCCATCTAGTTGCCATTCCGCCCAGCCCGTGAGATATTTAATGGTTCGATGCAGTTGGGAAAAAGGTTCACGGCGGTCGATCGATATTGTTTGCGGAGTTACATGTCTTTTTCCAACCTTGGTTTATCGGCTGAAATCGTCCAGGCAGTTACTGCTAAAGGATACACCGAGCCTACCCCCATTCAACAACAGGCTATTCCAGTCATCTTAGCGGGCGGCGATTTGCTGGGGGCAGCCCAGACTGGCACCGGCAAAACAGCGGGCTTTACCTTGCCCATTTTGCAGCGGCTTTCCACGACTGCGCCTCCTAATAAAGCAGCGGTGAATCGCTGGCCAATTCGCGCTTTGATCCTGACTCCCACCCGTGAACTCGCCGCTCAAGTAGAAGATAGCGTGCAAGAATACGGCAAATACGTCAATCTCAACTCCATGACCATTTTTGGTGGCGTGAACATCACCCCCCAAATCCGTCGCCTAAAGAGCCGGGTCGATATTTTGGTGGCCACTCCAGGTCGGCTGTTAGATCATGTGCAGCAGCGCACTGTCGATCTATCTCACATCGAAATTTTGGTCTTAGACGAAGCTGATCGGATGTTAGATATGGGCTTCATCCGCGATATTCGGCGCATTTTAGCTTTGTTGCCCAAGCAGCGCCAAAACCTATTGTTCTCGGCGACTTTTTCCAACGAAATCAAGTCCTTGGCCTCCACGCTCTTGAATAAACCAACGGTCGTAGAAGTAGCTCGCCGCAACACCAGCGCTGAATTGATCGAACAGCAGGTCTATCGAGTTGCCCGCACCCAGAAAGCAGCGCTGTTGACTCACCTAATTCAACAGCATCGATGGTATCAGGTGTTGGTTTTTACTCGCACCAAACACGGAGCCGATCGACTAGCCAAGCACCTGCTGCAAAATGAAATCTCGGCTTTAGCAATCCACGGCAACAAAAGCCAGTCGGTGCGCACCAAAACCCTCGCTAAATTCAAAGAAGGCGGAGTCCAGGTCTTAGTCGCCACCGATATCGCTGCCCGAGGCATTGATATCAACGATTTACCCCAAGTCGTAAACTTTGAACTCCCTGACGTACCCGAAGACTACGTTCACCGCATTGGCCGCACCGGTCGCGCCGGTTCTAGTGGCGGTGCCATGTCTTTGGTCTGCGAAGAAGAAGTACGGCTGCTGAAGGCGATCGAACGCCTCATTCAAAGAACCCTACCCCAAGAAATCATTAAAGGCTTTGAACCCGACCCCAACGAAGCCCCCGAACCCGATCGACGCAACCAAGGCCGTCCTCCCAGAGGTCAACAGCAGCAACGTCGCTCGGATTCATCCCGCGATTCTCGCCCCAGCAGCAGCCGCCCAGCCAGCGGCAGACCATCAGCCCCCAGCCGATCGTCCAGCCGCCGCACCCCATAAATCCCGATAAACCGTAGGGGCGGGTTTATCCGACAACGATCGGGAAACCCCAATAAAGAAATAAAAACCCGCCCGCCCCCACCGAAATAGATCGCCCAAAATCCGATCCCCATCCCAACCGTTATCGATAAATTTTGTGGAATCATTGATCGATCGAATTTGCAGATTTATTGAACATTTTGGAATCGATGATCGATCGAATTCATTGGTTTATGGAATATCGTGGATTCAATGGAGGGCGGGTTTTTATTTTGAAATGGTATTTTTTCAAAATAAAAACCCGCCCTTACGATACTCATTCATTCGGATGTTTTCTATAGTATCCAGTTCGATATCTATCGTAAGCTATTGGTATCAGTCTCCAGCACAAAGAACCCATGTATACTCTGCCTACTACTCCTCAAGATTGGTCTAGTCACATCGATCGAGTAAAACAAAGATTCGATCGAGAGTTCAATCAAGAAGCCCTGGCCTTGCCACCAGAAGTCGAAGCTATGCCCCTGTTTCGGCAATGGGTCAGCCGCGAGCTGAGCAAAAAAATCACTTCGCCTTTCTGGGAAATCGCCAAATTCCAAAAAAACCAGCGCTGCCTCGATATCGGCTGCGGTGTCAGCTTTCTGATTTATGACTGGTGTACCTGGCAAACCTATTTCTATGGCCAAGAAGTCTGTATCCTTGCCAAAGATGCCTTGAATTCGCGGGCACCCCAGCTTAACTCCAAGCTTTTCAAAGGAGTCAAACAGGGCTATGCTCACCAGTTAGATTATGAAGGGGGAATGTTCGATCGAGTAATTGCCACTGGCTTTAGCTGCTACTATCCGCCAGCGTACTGGGAACTGGTAATTTCCTCGGTCAAAAAAGTTTTGAAGCCTGACGGATTATTTATCTTTGATGTGATCGATCCAGATGCTGAAATGGCCGAAAACTGGGCAATTTTGGAAATGTACTTAGGAGCCGAAGTTTATCTTTCACCAATTACCCAGTTCACCGGAATGATCAAAGATGCTGGGGGCAAAGTAGTCACTACCAAAAAAGGAGAACTATTTCAGATGTATCAGGTTAAGTTTAATAGTTAATTTGAGGTTTGGTATGGGTAGTTCATTTTCCTAGCCACGACCCAAACAAAATGCCCTGCTGGTTCGCAGGGCACTTTTGCTTTTCTAAAGCTTAAGCCTCAAGCTTGGAATCACGCAGAGAATTGACATCAATTTCGATCCCAGGACCCATAGTGGCCGAAATATAAATACTTCGCCAGTAACGACCCTTGGCACCAGAAGGACGGTTTCGATCGACGCTTTCTTGTAGGGCTTTCAGGTTAATCATCAAATCTTCGGCAGAGAAAGCAGCCTTGCCAAAGATGACATGGACAATCCCAGTTCGATCGGCTCTGTACTCCAATTTACCGGCTTTAAACTCGGCGATCGCGGTTGCTAAATCGGTGGCTACAGTACCAGCTTTGGGTGAGGGCATCAAGCCACGTGGACCGAGTACTTTACCTAGCTTAGCGATCTGCGGCATCATGTCAGGAGTCGCAATCAGCAAATCGAAATCCATCATGCCTTTTTGGATTTGTTCGATCAGCTCTTCAGAGCCAGCTAAATCGGCACCGGCCAGGGTTGCTTCGTTAACTTTTTCCCCACGGGCAATCACTGCCACCCGAATCACTTGGCCAGTACCTTTGGGTAGAGCCACGGTAGTCCGCAACTGCTGATCGGTGTATTTGGGGTCGATGCCTAAACGAATGTGTGCTTCTGCCGATTCGCCAAACTTAGCGGTGGCAGTTTCTTTCAATAGCGCGATCGCGGCTTCCGGTTCGTAAGCGCGTTCTTCTACTTTTTTTTGCAGCTCTTGATAGCGGCGAGAATATTTTTTAGTCATGTTTTAGTTAGGGGTCGGTAGCGAAGCCACTGGCCTCTGCCCCGTAAATTGGTGAATAAGAGAGATTAGTCAGAGATGGTTACGCCCATGTTCCGAGCAGTGCCGCCGACGATATTCATCGCAGCTTCTAGGTCATTGGCATTCAGGTCAGGCATTTTGGTTTTGGCAATTTCAGCCAACTGTGCCTTAGTGATGCTGCCAACTTTTTTCTTTTGGGGTTCGTTAGAACCAGTTTCGATGCCAGCGGCTTTTTTGATTAAAACCGAAGCAGGAGGAGTCTTTAAGACAAAGGTAAAACTGCGATCTTCATAGACCGAGATTTCGACTGGAATTACCATGCCGACTTGATCTTGGGTCTTGGCATTGTAATCTTTACAGAATGCCATGATGTTTACACCGTGTTGACCCAACGCAGGACCAACTGGTGGTGCGGGGTTCGCCTTACCAGCGTTCAACGCTAGCTTGACGATTGCTACTACTTTTTTTGCCATTTTTTACTGTTTTTGAACCTGATTGAACTCTAATTCTACGGGGGTATCGCGCCCAAAGATCGACAGAAGGGCTTTTAGTTTGCTCCGTTCGGGGCTAACTTCAATAACTTCTCCGGCAAAATCTTTAAATGGACCCGACAATACTGCAATTTTGTCGCCTTCGCTGAGGTTGGTCTTGACTACCGCTTCTTGTTCGGTAACTTGGCGGAAAATCCGATCGACCTCTCCCGGAGACAAAGGCAAGGGTTTGACGTGACCGCGCCCGCGTCCGTAGCCGCGTTTTTGCTCAGCACCTACAAAGTTAATCACGTTGGGGGTGTTTTTAACCACCGTCCAAGCGTCGTCGTCCATGGCCATGCGCACTAGCACATATCCCGGAAAGACTTTTTCTTCGGCGTGCTGTTTGGAACCATCTTTTTTGAGGCGGACGATCGCTGATTGAGGTATTTCTACCTGAATGATTTGATCGCCAACACCAAA
>JAYSRP010000021.1:0-7764 GCA_043721015.1 Synechococcales cyanobacterium
GATCGCGTAGCCGGTATGGACTCGGATGTGGGGTGGATGGAAGGCTAGAACGATGTGGTCTTTTGGTACTCCGGTGGCGACGAGTTCTTCGGTGATGCTATCTTCAATGCCATCGTAATGAATCCAGATCTTGTTATTGCGGATTTCGGCGTGAACGATGGTGCCGTGGATTCGATGATTTTTTTCCCAGCCTTCTTGAATTAGCATGTAATGGTTGAGATCGCGGCTTACTACCACATATGTTGAAACTTCTCCATAGCGGTAGGGGATATCAGCATAGTATTGCAAAATCTTTTCTAGAGCATTACGCCACTGATCAAGTTGTGGTGCTTGGTGTTCTATGGATGGATAGGTGGTTTCCATTGCAGTATTTCCTCGGTATTTTCATCAAACACAAGTAAACAAAATCCAGGCTCTTCTAGTAATAGTTCTCCAGCTTCTTCTTGGAAGATAGTTTCAAAAATGTTCTGACGAACGGCAAGATACAAGCGGCGATCGGGATCTCGCTTCTGCAATGCTCTGGCATATAGAAAAAATTGTCCCCAAGCTTTGGAATTTGCCGCTGGTGGCGGTGGAGTGTCATGCTAGAGTGATTAAGTGACTTAGCACCTCGTAGTCAGGATTATGCCTCCATTGGCCATTGGGACTAAACTCTATTATCCCAGACTTTTTTCATGATCGTTGAAATGCTTGCTGTCTCGTAAATTTAGAAATGCTGTCAGATGCCGTATCTTTGGGATATTTCGGATAGTAGTTGGTCGGCTTTGGCGATGGTTTCGCTGGCTTCTTGGAGGGTGAGGAGGCGGCCTGCGATGAACCCGGCGAGGGTGACGCTGGGTGTGATGTTGAGTTGTTGGATTGTCCAAGTGAGGTTTTGGGGGTTGAGGGGAATGCTGATTTGACCGATTTGTTTGAGGAGGTTGGAGATGGCTCGATCTCACGTTCTTCGGCGGTGAAGGTTTTGATTTCGGAGCGGGCTTTGAGGAAGGCGAGTTTGAAGTGGTAGATGTCGAGGCTTGTTCGATCGCCTTTGGTAGCGCAACGGATCTATCAAAGTTAGCTTTTCGGAGTGGGCTGTCTTCATGGTAACTAAAACAAGCCAATTATCTACTTTCCAACTTATTGCCAATTGCCGACTAGGACAAATGGTGCCCAGTAAAAGGGCGAACGATAAAGAGGATCATTAAGTAAACTCTGTTGGGCAAGCCTTAAAGATTCAGCTTTGCCGAGTTTTTTGACAACTAAATTGTGGTAAAAATTCTTCATTAATATATTTGTTGATTTATCACTAACATTCCACAAAGATGCGATTGTACTCTTGGTTCGGGCGCGAATGGCGACACCAGCCAAACCTAATGTAGCCCGATCATCACCAACAGCAGTTTGGCAAGCACTTAAAACAAGTAAATCTATTTCTTTTCCAATCTGGTTATTTCGACCTTGAAGAATATCATTAAATTGATTGAGATTAAGAAGCTTGTCCCAGGTAAGAATATAAGTCTTGTCGGGATTTGAATCAAAATTTCCGTGAGTTGCAATATGTACAATTGATGCGTTATTAGAATTTATATTAGAAGCTGCTTGATTTTGATTAAATTGAGAGTCTAAAAGTTTATGATTGGGAATTAATTTAGCAATAGATTCCAACTCTTCTTTAACAGCAGGAATAGCCTCAAGATCAAAACGAGCCTCACTAACTCCACCAAGAAAAGCCTGATATTGCTTGTTTTCTAATGAGGTTTGTGGAGGCACTAACTGTAGCCCAGGAGTTAAAGCTAAATTATATTTTTCTATCAAATAATTCTTGCCATCATACAAAGTAGACATGGGTATATTTCGTAACGAACCATCTAAAATAAAAACTAAGTTTTTGATATTTAATTGCTGCAAGCTTGATTCAATAGGTAATATTATTGAATCATAAATTTGTTTTGAATTTTTTTGAAATTCTTCTTCTTTTTGAGAATTAAATGGCTTACCATTTTTTGTGTCTTCAATTATTCCACGTAATTTACTAACTGTACTTGCAACTTCATTAGTAGGTATTGGCTTACTATGATAGCGCAAAGGTTGCTGAGGGATTGAAGTAATCACTGCTATTCGATCTGGTAATACTATTGGATAAACAATAGCTGCTGATCTATCGATCTTATCTAATTGTACTGTATAAGTATCTAAGCAACCCTGACGAAGAAAATCTTCTAATTCGGCAACTTGTAAAGATTCAATTAAATCACGGGCGGCTCCGATATTAGTAGTCAGAATTTTATCTTCATCTTTTAAAAGTAAGTCTACTAACTCTCGATAAACTGGTTGGACACTATCTCGAAAAGAAAATTGCAGGTCTGCATCACTAGAATTCAAATCATTTCGTAAGGTTTTTAAATGACTAATAGCTTGACGATAGGCTGCAATAGCAAGGTTTGGATTTTTGGAATTAGGAGTGTTAAGAATTCTACCAAGCTGCCACTGTAAGCGATAAGCAATATTTGGGGCAGGTAAACTTTCCGCAAGAACTAATGCTTGCTCAGTTAATTTCTGAGCATTTTGATTTTGACCAATATTTTGATAAAGATCACCTAATGCACCTACTGCTTGTGCTTCGCCACGAATATCTTTAATTATTCTCGCTTGGCTAATTGCAGTACGCAAAAGCTCACTTACTGCCGTTAAAAGCTCTTGATTTTCAAAACCATCTTTTTTGTCTTTCTGAATTATTTTGGCTAAGTTAACATAAGCGTAAATAGTGCTTCGACTAGGAGGTATCAAAGCTAAATCTTTCTTGAAATTCGTTACAAACACCAGAGTATTAGGACTAACATTTTTCTCTAGTTCTAGTCGATATAAATTAATTTGAGCTTGAATTTTTAGCAGTGCAGTAGTATTGACGGAATCGATGACTTCTTCGTATTTCTGTATTGACTTATCCTTGAAATTCATTAATTCAAGAGTATTGGCTAAACTTAGCTTAATCTGATTTGCTAATAATAAATCGTTGGCATCTAATGCATTTTGTAATGCTTCATTAAGAACATCTTCAGCACTAAGATTAACTTCTTGGCTATCGCCATTATTTTTTTTAGTTAATACACGTAAAGATTTTAATGTATTACCTAAGCTCATTAATGCTTTCGCCTTCAAAGTTGAGCTAGGTTCTTTTTGTAATTTGGTTTTAACTGATTGTAGAACTAGGAGGGATTGACGATAAAATCCCAAAGATTGAAATGCTTGTGCTTGATTAATCTCGGTACCAATAAGTCCTTCTTTGTCCTTGAGCTGATTATAAATTTTATTAGCCTGTTGCCAGGTTTCTAAAGCTAATTTTGGCTTGCCAGATGACAGATATTCTATCCCTCTTTGATTTAGTTGTTGAGCAGAGAGGAGCAAAGAGCTATCAGTATTTTTGTTGTCAGGTGTTGCTAATGAACTGATTGCATTTACTGGAGGTGTAATTAAGATGCTTGTAAAAATAGTTGTTAAGGTTAAGTAAACTTTTAGGTGATTCATAATTAAGTGATAAATAAGTAGAGTTTTTAAAATGATTGATTGTAACCCAATGAAAAATGAAAGCCTTTTTCTTGGCCAGTACGTCTAGGTTGACTAATAGAAGTAAATGGAATTCCGTAATCTAGTTTGGCGAAAAAATTATCCCCACTTTGGTATCGTAATCCAATACCTCCAGATGCGATTGTATCTGTTTGTGGCGTAGGGTTAGGTGATTGGTTAGAGACCAAGCCAAAATCTACAAAAGGGACGATTTGTAAGATTTGTTTGCCGTCAGGAGGGGTGAAAATAGGTATCCGAATTTCGGCACTAGCCAATAAGCCATTGTCACCAAGCAGTAAGTCTTGACGATACCCGCGTACTGTATCTTGGCCACCAACACCAATTTGTTCTAGGGCAACAAGAGGCCGATCAGCTATTTGACCTTCTATTTTTAGTAGAGCAATACTATTAGGTGCCAAAGCGCGAACATATTGGGCTTGACCACGCCAGGTGAAAAAATTACTATCAGGTGATGAATCGGCGACAGTGGCATTTAGAGCATTGATGCCGATACTTACTTGGGATCGAGCAGCAAAAACCTGTTGGCTATCTCGGGCTGTATAGTCTTGAATAAAACGCGCTGCTGTGATGCGGGTGTTACCATTTGCATCAGCTCCGGGTGATGGATAGCCGATTCTTTCGCCAACAACAGACTCTAAATAGCCAGTGTTGGTGCTCCGTCTAGCTAGAGTTACACCGAGAGCGAATTCTTGGCTGGTGTTTTGTAGCAGTGGTTGACGGTAGCCGATGGAAATATCTTGGGCAGTGCCATTAATATCTAATCGCTCGAAAGGGGCTTCAATGACCCGACTATTCGATTGGCTGTATTGAAGTTTCAGAGTACCATTATGGGGATTAAGAGGCAGAGTATAGTTAATATCATAGGCATTACTGGCCTCGCTTTTGCCATAAGAAATAGCAAGGCCATCCCCGTTTCCGGTGAGGTTGCTTTGAGAGATAGAAGCTTGAGCTTGGATTTCACCAACGCTGGGGGTGCGACTATTGCCAACGTTAATGCCAGCCCGCCAAGTAGGGTTTTCGGTAACTTTGAGTTGGACAATGCTGGTGCCTGATTCTTTGCCAGCAGCCAGTTCGGTAGAGATGCTTTTGATTAAAGGATCGAGTTGCAGCAACCGTAGGCTTTCAATTAGTCGATCAATCTTCAATGGCTTATTGGCACCAAGCCCAATGCGGTTTTTGATGTAGCTAGGGTTTAATCGTTGAGTGCCAACAACTACAATATCTTCTACGCTGCCTTCAACAACTTGAATTTTAATGGTGCTACCTTGGACACTGAAGGTCTGATTACCTGGCAAAAAAGCACCAGAGTTAATGTAGCCTTTGCTTACATATAGCTCAGTGATTTGGTTGGCGGCTTGTAGAAGCTGCGGAAAGCCGATCGATCTGTTGGTTAATGGGGCTATGATGGCAGCTAGTTCAGCCGGTGTAAATACGGTACTGCCAATAATTTCAAATTTTTTAACAACAATTTGGGTGGAAAAATCAGTTGGTGGAATGATCGATGGTTGAGGATTAGCTGGGTTCCGAAGAAAGTCTTCGGGTGGAGGGAGGGTTGGCAAGGGTGCTTCCGTAGGCAGCGGTGCTGGTCTTTGAAAATCAGGACGCGGTAAATTGGGAAGTGTTTGGGCAATAGCTGGAGCTGTCGAAACTAGGCAACTAATGATAACGACGGAGTAGAGACTCGGTAGAATATGAAGTTTTAATTGTGGCTTTAACACGACTGGTATTTTATTTTATTGGTTAGTGTTTGTAGAAAATAATAGTTGGGCGTTTCCTAATGCCCTAATAAATTTACCGGGTACCGCCAGCAGGTAATTTGTGGCCAACCGGACAAGCTATCTTAATTCTGCCGGTTTCTGCTTCTGAGTTGTTGGCGATAAGTGTGGCATTTCCCTTGCCATCAAAAACTATAGCAACTGCTGGTTCAAGCAGTTTATTCAGTAGGGGAGTGCCGGAGTTATTAGCTAGCGATGGTTTAGTGTTACGAGGATCACTCCAAACTGCTTCGCTGCTTAGTTGCTCGTCAGTGTTGGGTGGATGGCCACCACGCCCGGTGATGTAAAATTTGTTGTTGAGCTGTCTGGCGCTACAGGCTTGAGCAATTTGCTTGCTGGCATCGATCGGGGCAACCGGTAATTCGCCGGTATCTTTACCGGGATCTATGCCAAGAGTGTTTAGGTTGATGTTGCCGCTTTGACCAAATTCAGAGCTAGCAGTAATATCGCTGCTAGTGGTTGGTTTAGGGCGATTTTGGATGCCAAAGAGTTGGGAGTTGATGTTAACGTTTCCACCTCGCCCCCCAACAGCATCGGCAGCGATATCACTATCCTCGCTAGGAATGGCGATGATAAAGTTGGAATCGATATTAACGTTACCACCAGTATTACCTTCTTGTGATACTCCACTGGAGCTTGCCGAAATTTTTGCGCCACGGCGTAATACTAAGGTGCTATCTACAGTTGAGTTATTAATATTACTTAGACTTGGTAAAGAACTGACCCTACCACTGATATTAATGTTGCCGCCATTCCCAGAATTTGATTTAGCTTCGATGGTGCCACTATTATCTAAGGTTATTTTAGGTGAGGCGACAATAATATCGCCAGCAGCGCCAGTACTACTGTCGGAACCAACCGATAATCGACTGATGAAGTCGCCATTTTTGCCAGAAATCAGCAGGGAATCTTTAGCATTTACTGTAACAGTGCCCGCATCTCCTTGTCCAGCAGTTGATGCTGTAATGAAAGCCCCATCTTTTAAAGAAAGAGTGCCAGCATTTACTGTAATACTTCCGCCATGGCCTTCTGTACCTCGCTCTACGCTACTACCGATCGCACTAGGATTCAGTCCTGGGCCAAAAAGGTCGATAGCGCCAGTGGCTTTAACGTTGACATTTCCGGCATTTCCTCGCCCTCCTAGTACTCCGTTTCCCACGTTTTGTGGATTCACTTCACGAGTAACAGCTCGAACCTGAGAAACATTTAGTGATAGCGAATTAGAACTAATATCAATGTTACCTCCTGTGCCAACTCCTCCTGCTAGAACTTCACTGGTAAGGTTGGCACCATTGAGAGAAAAGGCATCTTTTGACACCACAGAGATATTTCCAGCATTTCCTTTACCTGAAGTTGAGGAATTCAACTCAGCGCCATTTTGTAGCAGCAGAGAACCTGCATCAATTTTTATCCCCCCACCACTGCCTATTCCACTTAATCCTACAGTACTTAATAAGCTCGCATTATCAAGAGAAAATAAATTTTTGGCAGCTACATTAACGCTACCCGCATTTCCTATTCCAAGAGTCAATGAGTTCAAAGTACCATTTCGTAATGACAAAGAATTGGAAGTAATATTAATATTACCTGCATTACCTTCTGACCCAATCCCGATAGAACTATATATCCCACCTGCAAATTCTCCTCTGCTAGCATCAGCAATATCTACGGCTCCAGAAACTGTAACACTAATATTACCTGCATCACCTTTTCCTCCTGGTTGCAGATCAACAATACCCCGATTGACAGTTTGTAAGGAAGAAACATTCTGCAATGATAAAGAGCCAGCACTTACAGTAATGCTACCGCCTTTCCCAAGGCTGCCCGGTTCTATAGTACTAAAGAAATTAGAGCCATTATTTAGAGCCAGAGAGTCCTTAACATTTATAGAAATACTACCAGCATTACCTTTCCCAAGAGTCGAGGAATTTAATGTAGCGCCGTTTTGCAGTAATAAAGAACCTGCATCAACTTTGATACCACCACCATTGCCTATTCCACTCTGTTCGACAGTACTGAATAAGCTAGCATTATCGAGAGAAACTGAATCTTTTGCATTTATATTTACACTACCAGCATCACCTTTCCCAAAAGTTGAAGAGGTAAGAAAAGCACCATCTTTTAAAGATAAAGAACCTGAATTGACAGTAACACTGCCTCCGCTTCCTACAGCAGTAGCCTCTACTCTACTTCGGATAGAAGTACCACTATTTGCTAAAGAAACAGAATCTTTGACTGCCACTACTACATCATTCGCATTTCCTTGTCCAGCAGTTGATGATGTAATAAAGGAACCATCTCGTAAAGATAGGGAACCGGCCTCAACATTAACATGACCAGCATTACCAGTAGCACCCTGTTCGATCGAACTGTTAATTCCACCAACAAATTGGCGACTTTCACCATTTGCAATAAGTTCAGT
>JAYSRP010000022.1:0-1786 GCA_043721015.1 Synechococcales cyanobacterium
GTTTGACGGCGGCAAATACCAAGGCCAACTAGCCCTAATCAGCCTCGAAGGAATCACAGCCGAAAGAGGTAGCCCTGCATTCATCAAAGAAGCAGTGAGTCGCATGTTCAGCAATTCAGAGCTAGGATATATCGTGATAGACGATCGCAGAGAAACCGGTCAATACAATGATTCAAGCAGATATAAAGGCAGCAGAGACTACCAATTTAAACCGGGCAGCCAAGTAGCCTTCATGCTGCTCCCCGATGGCCAAATCACCGATGCAGACATTAGCAAACAGCCTATGTTCTCTTGGGAGAAACAACTGAGCGACCTCACTGGCGACTCCACCCTCTTTGGCTGGGAAGACTTACCGCTGGGTGTGAGTGACAAAGATTATAATGACATTATCTTTAAGGTAACTGGCTTGAGTGGTAGAGCGGCGGTGTTCGATAGACCGAGATAATGGGTTACACTAACAAGAAGAAAGTTAGCGAGGCTAATTTATATGACAATGTCGCCATTGATTAAAAGTCCTAAGCCCACTGTGGCTGTCAACAGCTTGACAACCGACATGACAGTTGCAATCAAAAAGCGCAATCCCACGATCGAAGACTTCAATTTTCGAGACGGATTGCCAACAGCAGAAGAGTTACCAGATTCGGATGATAAACCTGTGGAGAGCGAATTACAAGAGCTAGTGTCGGGGTTGCTGAAAGCAATTCTTCATGATGTATGGCGCGACCGAACAGATTGGCTATTCGGGCTAGACTTAGGATTTTACTATGACCCAGATAAACCAGCTATTGCCCCTGATGGCTTTTTAAGTTTAGGGGTAGAAGATTTTGATGGAGAATATTTACGTCCCAGCTATGTGTTATGGGATGAAAAAGTAATTCCAATATTTGCTTTAGAAATCATATCAAAAACTCCTGGCAAAGAACTCACGAAAAAATTCAAGATTTATGAATCAACCGGCGTATTATATTATTTGATCTATGCTCCGCTAAGAAAGAGGAAGGCTAAGTTTCAACTCTACAAGTTGATTAGCGGTGAATACGTTTTACAAAGTGATGGGAAAAATCCATACTGGATGCCAGAAATTGGGTTAGCCATTGGTGCAGAAAAGCGAATTTATCGCAATCGTCAACGAGAGTGGCTTTACTGGTACGACGAAAATTATGATAGATATCCGACTCCAACTGAAAGAGCAGAAATGAAAGATGCTTTAGCCAAAGCCGAATCGGAAAGAGCTAACGCCGAGTCTAAAAAAGCTGAAGCTGAATCTAAAAAAGCTGAAGCTGAATCTAAAAAAGCTAAAGCTGAATCTCAACGTGCTGATATTGCAGCGGCTGCACAAGCCGCAACTGAGCAAAAAAATAATGCTCTTCGTAAGCGTCTACGGGAGCTAGGAGTAAATCCTGACTTGATCGAATAGGTCAGTGGATTTAGTAGCTATTTCCAGTCGTCAGGAAGCATCGGTACTGCGGCAACATTGGTCGTTTTGTCCTACATGTCAGCGCTGGGATTGATGACACTACTAACACAGCTACTTGGTTATTACAGGCGATCGATCCCAACACCGGCAACTTAGTAGAAGGGGCTTTTGCCGGGTTATTGGGCAGCAGTAGCTTAGGTCAAATTAGCTACCAAATTCAGCCCAAACAAAATCTGGTGACTGGCACTGAAATTACCAGCTAGATGCGGGTATTTTGTAACTACTCAGGCCGTGGGAAAGGATTTGTTCCAAGAAAGACCTGCCGTAGTGCATCAAGGACATCAATGCCTTGTTTTCTTAGAGTCGAAA
>JAYSRP010000023.1:0-7756 GCA_043721015.1 Synechococcales cyanobacterium
CCCATGTTGAGCACCATTGGCTCGACTCTAGTTTCTAGCTTAGTCATGGATTCTATTTATGGGAGAGGATCGGTAGGCTTTGAGCCTTGCAGGATATTATAAGCCGCATTGCCTTCAGTTGGGCGTCTAGGGTAGCCGATTGAGCACCAGCCAAAAGAATTGCCAGCTTAATAAATTCCCTGGCTTCTGCTTTGAGAGTGATAGTCATGGAATTTATGGTAGAAAAACTATGATTTGGACGATTACAATGATGGACTATAATTTCTCTCTAAAAAAATCACAGTCCATCAGTCAATCACATTAATCACAGTTAAGACAATTAGATAGCCAAAGCCGCCTGTAACCGAGGAATTGCCAAATGATGTTGATGCAACAAAATCAGCGACTGAATCAAATCGGGACCATGAACTTCGCCAGTCAAAGCAGCTCTTAAACTACGCATTACCATGCCTTTTTTTACACCGCGTTCTTTGGTGACTCGATCGAGCAAGCCTTTGGCTCCATCTTCATCAATCTCCGACATATCGGCTAACGCTGTTTGCAAGCTAGTTAGAATATCTTTGACCCCCTCTTGACCCAGTTGCCCAATTGCTTCTTCACCCAAGGTTGGATTGGCAGTAAAGAAAGTGCGACTGATTTCTACACCACCCTGGGTGGTGATGCCAGTTTTTTCTTCTTTGCCACCTTTGAGGGTTTCGAGACTAGGGCCAATTAGAGTAGCTAAGCGCAGCAACCAGGGTCGATCGGCAGCGGCATCAAATTTATAACCAGCAGCTTCCCAGAAGGGGATCAACTGCGGCAATAGCTCCTCGGGAGTCATTTTATGTAAATACTGGCTGTTCACCCAGTTCAGCTTATCCCAATCAAACTTGGCACCGGCTTTGTTGACCCGATCGAAGCTAAACTGCACCGCAGCTTCGTCTAGGGTAAAAATCTCTTGGGCATCAGGAGCCGACCAGCCTAATAAAGTCATGTAGTTGGTTAAAGCACCCGCTACATAGCCCATGTCTTTAAAATCCCAAATAGAAGTTACGCCATCGCGCTTGGAGAGCTTTTTACCAGCCGGACTCAGAATCAATGGCGTATGAGAAAACTCAGGGATAGCTGCGCCTAAGCCTTCGTACAGCAAAATCTGCTTAGCAGTATTGGCAATATGGTCTTCACCGCGAATTACTTGGGTGATTTTCATATCAATGTCGTCTATGACCACCGCCAGGTTATACAAAGGCTGACCCACGCCATCTTGAGCGGCGCGGGCGATTACCATGTCACCACCCAGGTCACTGCCTTGCCAAGAGACTTTACCGCGCACGGCATCGATCCAGCTAATTTCGCGCTGGTCGTCGATTTTGAAGCGGATCACTGGCTGACGACCAGCGGCGACGAATTCGGCTTCTTGTGCGGGGGTGAGATTACGATGGCGGTTATCGTAGCGGGGAGCGGCACCACGGGCTTCTTGGGTGCTGCGCAGTTCGTCTAGTTCCTCTGTGCTGGTGTAGCAGCGGTAGGCTAGCTTGCTGTCGAGCAGTTGCTGGATGCCTTGGCGATAAAGGTCAAGCCGATCGGATTGGGCAACGGGGCCTTCTTCCCAGTTCAAGCCCAGCCATTTGAGTCCATCGAGAATATTTTGGGTGTATTCGGCTTTCGATCGCTCAATATCGGTGTCTTCGATGCGCAGAATAAATTGGCCACCGTGGCGGTGGGCGTAAAGCCAGTTGAATACTGCGGTGCGGGCGGTGCCGATGTGGAGGTTGCCGGTGGGGCTAGGAGCGATGCGAACTCTGACTGTCACGGTGAGGTTTTGGAATTAGTACAGATTCCTATTGTAGACCTTTCGGTGGCAGGCATTGGATGAGGCTAACTCGATCATGGAGCGTCTCTGAAAGAGAATCGATAATTTTATGTGGGAGAAGTTGCAGAAGGCGATGGCGATCGGGGGGTCATTAATTGCTGTTTTCAGTAAACTTCGTCGTGGCTATCAATATCAATCAATATCAATCAATAGCACTTGCGTATCTGAAATAAATTTAAAAATTAGTCGGTACTCATATGTAATGCTTAAGGCAAAACATCCATCATTACGCACTCAAGCCATGAGTGCGTAATGATGGATGAAATGGTTTTTCTGTGAAAAGGAAAATTTTTTGCTGAAATTTCTCAACCAAATTCGGATGTTTTTTACACCATTTTTTTAAGACCCTTAAGAATGGCTCATCCCAAATAATTTCAATCATCATTTGCTAGCATCATTAGGTCGAAAATGGTTCCTGATCGGACATTTCCAGAACGATAATTTTCTTCGGCCTCTTGAATCCTAGCGGCAATCTCAGCCCTTTTAATATCAATCAGACGTTTATTCAATAGCTCAGATAAATAAACTTGCTCTTCTATACTCAATGCATCAATATTCTGTAAAACTTGGTTGAAATCAGTTGAAGATGGCACAGTGTTATACCTCCAGATATTTTAGGGAATATTTGCTCATAGATCACCTTGTCTAGGTATAGATTAACATACCCCAGCGGGAAGCCAGGGTAATCCAATTAAGTAGGGAACCTCTCCTCGTCAGGATGGACAGAGCATGAGATTATTTGGTTTGATCAATCGGATGATTGGCCGGAGGCTGCTCGGGTGGCAAAGATGTGTGAGAGCCACTCAGCAGCCCAGAAAGAATCAATCTCAGCAGAATATTTGTCGAAAACTTGACCAGATCTGCATGAGGGACTTCGATCGTGGTTTTTTGCTTGTCGATCTTGATTAGGATTTGCTTTTTCATAATGCCTAAGTGACATGGTTTCCACTAGTATGCAAAAATGGAGAAGGGCGGTAAAGTAGAAAATCGAAGTTTCGGCAGTTTTCTATTCATCTATTGACAAATTTGATTTTTGTGCATCATGTCTAATCGAACGGGATCAGGAAACGCATATTGGCTTAAACCTAAAGGGCAACATGTTCTGGAGCTTTTGGTCTCTGAGGCTAGAAAAAATTGCACCTCAATACCGAAATTATCTTATAATAAACCTAACGAAATGTCGTTAGACAAATATACTACCTTTAAACAAATCATTAACCAAATTTATCAAATTAATTATTCAACGGGAGTATCTCTCAATAAATGGGGCACTTTCTTTGGCTACTACTACAATAATCTTTCTCCTGCTCAACGAGCACTCTTCGATAGAGACTATCCTAGCACAGGAATAGTTTCAGCCGGATTAATGGCGAAAGAATACTTAGTTGATCATAATCCATTTCCCCAAATAATTGATTTTAGCAAGAGGATTTCAGAACATCAACAATTTGCTGAATTGATGTGGAATTTAGATTATCAAGAACTTGGTCAAGAGAAAAAATTTAGATCTGTAATCATGAGCAATAATTCTTTGGGTGTTGCTTTTTTATTGTCAGCTCGTAACCAAAACCTGCAAGAATGGTTAGTCTGTCGATTGATGAGGTGGGTCAAGTATGGTGTATGGAACGAGATTGAAGTTCAATACAGCAAATATGAAAAGCCATGGAGTCTACTCCATTTTTGGGAACAGATATCCAGAAATAGTAACGACAATTATTTATCGGAAATAATAAACAATATTTTAGAACATCAAGGTGATATCTTGATTGATGCCGTTAATAATAAATTAGTAGCCATCCTAGCTAAATATGCAGAAAAAAGATATACTTTAATCAAGGTGAGAAATATTGAGAAATCTCACGCCAAAATATTAGTTGAGAAATTCTGGGAGCCATTGCTTTTGCAATTGAATCAAGAATCGTTACAAAACAATCTAGAAGCACGTCTATTTATGTTTGTAGTTAATGAAGATTCTTTGTCGTTAAATTGTGGCTGTCAAGTTCATTGCTTGGAACCGCCACTAAATATTGGCTATGAAGATATAGTGCGATGGGTTGACAGCCCCAATGTAAAAGAACATTTGCTAAAAGACAGAACTGAAAGGGTTATCCATAACTGGCTAATAAAAGATGTTTCGAGTTGGACTTATAAACTCCCTGATTTATTTGACAACTTAATTCCTTATGTTAGTTACAAATCCACTCTAGATAAAGTTGCACAGTATTGGAAAATAGGAGCATAATTATGACGAAAATAATCGAAAAACTAGAGTATACTGGCGAGATTTATGAGTTCGATCAATCACCATCTCAAATCGATTCAAATGATTCTTTCAAACCATATATTCCCAGCCAAGATTTAATCGATGTAGTGAACCTAGCGATCGATCTAGAACGCCCACTATTAATAGAGGGAGAACCGGGTTGCGGCAAAACAGAACTCGCGGCTGCGATTGCAAATGAATTTGCTCAAAAGTATCTTAAATCGGGTGAAAAATGGCCATGTAATACCTGGAATGTAAAATCCACGGAGATTGCTGGTGAAGGTTTATACACTTTTGATGCTATTAGTAAAATGCAGGATGCTCAATTGGCTGGGGCATTAGGAGAAATAACTGCTGGCGACAAAGAACTACTATTAGATCGGTTACGATATGAACACAAAGAAGGCACCGATATTAATAAACATCCTTATATTAAACTTGGCAAATTGGGTCAAGCCTTAAGAGGTGATTATTCATTAGGAGTTAGGCCAATTTTATTAATTGATGAAATAGACAAAGCTGATGCCGATTTTCCTAATGACTTGTTGATGGAATTAGATAAGGGTGAATTTGAAATCAGAGAGATTCGGAAGAAGTACCCGGAACAAAGAGCCGATGGAGCTATCCCCAGTAAGCCAATTATTATAATTACTAGTAACAGAGAAAGACCACTTTCAGACGCTTTCTTACGTCGCTGTATCTACTTTTATCTGGAATTCCCAGATAAAAAACGCCTCACCGAAATTATCACCCGCCGTTTTCCGGGTTTTGGTGAAGGGCCAGAAGAAGCTGAAGAGTTGATTCCAACCATGATTGAAACATTGGAAACCATGCGATCGGCTTTAGATGGTCAGCCAGGAATTAAAAAGCCAGGAACTAGTGAAATAAATGATTTGATAAAATATCTTCAGAAGTTAGAGGAAAATAAGGGTTCGGCAACTGCTCTTGCTGCTCTGAAAGATATTGCTAACCGATCGCCGCTTTTGGGTATTTTATTAAAGACCAAGGCTGCTCAAGATATTATTGCTCCGCCTAAGCCAGCCACCAAGCCATGAATATCACAGAGGCTCTTTTCGATTTATTTGTGCGCTTGCGCCCTGTATTGCAACTGTCGATCGATCAGTATGATCTATTGGTAACAGCAGTCGCCAAAGGCCATGGACACAAATGGGAAGAGCTGCGCCGTATTTGTCAGGCGATATGGCTAAAAACTCCTGAGAAGGTGATGGTTAAGCGGTTTAATGCCGAATTTGATGAATGGCAAGAAGATTTAGCGAAATTGGTAGCTGCTTGGTTACAGCAATTTACCATCGAAATAGAAGAGACTAATGAACCACCAGGGTTTCAAGCTGGGGTCTACCCGCTGACACCACCAGCACGTAGACTTTCATCATTATCTTTAGAAACTATTCCGCCAGAGGTAGTTGATATGGCTCAGCCAGATTCGGCAAAAGAAGAGGCTATTACATTTAAAGGAGCCAACGAAACGAGCAGCATTCAGGATCTACCGATCAATTTTGAAACTGCCCGAAACTTTTGCCGATCGATTACCCCTCGCATACCCATTGGCCATCGACAGCAGTTAGACCTGCCACGTACTAAAAGATTGCTTCAGCGGCAGGGTGGTTTATATAACTTGGTATTTAAGCCAGTGCGTTCTCGCAAACTAAATTTGGTGGTATTGGTAGATGATCATCGCTACTTAGTGCCATATCGTCCAGTTACTAAGCCTTTGGTCGAATTTTTGGTTAGCAATAACTTACCGACTTATAAGTTTACCGGGTATCCGGCAGATTATTTATTCTATTGGCAAAACCCCTCAGAAAGTATTCATTTATCAGATTTATGGAGCTACGTTGATCGAGATCGTACTATTATGATTGTAGTTAGTGATGCCGGGGCAGCTTCAGGTATTTATAGCAGCGATCGAGCTGCGGGCATCTGGCAATTTTTACAAACAGCACAAACTGCTGTGCATCAGTTATATTGGTTGAATCCCACTCCGCCAGAAGTTTGGCAAGAGACTACGGCGATCACTGTGAACGAAATGCTCGGTGGAAACATGATCCAAATTGATCGACAGGTATTAGAGGGCTTTCAACACAAAGCGAAGTCTCTTACCCCCCTTCTCCCAAGCCTGGGAGAAGGGGCTGGGCGTTGCCCTGAGCCTGTCGAAGGGGGATGAGGGCGCAGTGCAATCCCCCCATTTTGTGCCGCTACTAGTAGATAGTGACTTTCATGAGTTTAGCTACCGATAAAATTGAAGATTTTGGCGATCGATATGGTGAAGAAGCGATCGAGTTTGCTTGTTATGCGGCTTTCCCGTTGGCTTTGACTACAGAGTTATGTTATCGATTGCGAGAGAAATTTGCTGATAAGTTAGATTGGTGGGTTGCACCAGAATTGTTGCTATCGGGGTTGTGTAAGCAGGTACGGCACGATTTGTATGCGATGCATTCTGAGGTGCGGTTAGAGCTATTGAAGGAGTTGGTAGATATTCATGGAAAGGATGTGTTAGATGAAGTGGCGAATTTCATGGGGAAATATTTGGATGCTGCAATTACCACAAATAAAAATTTCCGGTTGCAGGCGATCGGCCAACCAGAACTAGTGAAGCATTTTGCACTTTGTTTGCTACGGCCTGATGATTCTTTATCACAGAAAATTAAGCAGGACTTGAGCAAAATATTACAGCAGACTACTGACCCCCGTGAATGTTTTGAGTTGGCGAAAATGGTTGAAAAGCAGAGAGATTTCTTGGCTGACCATGGGTTTGAATTAATGTCATTAGCGGAGTTTAGATCGCTCCTTCAGGGTATTGAAAGTAATACTTTCAATGAGTTTGATCGAATCAAGCAATCTATGATTACTGCCGGTTTTCCGCAGTTGCAGAGTAAGTCATTGGAGTATGCCAAAGTAGAGTTGAAAGAAAATGCTGTAGAAACTGGCGATGCTTTTGGTGAGTTTGATTTTGAGACGGTGACGGTCAATGAGCGCGGCAAGGTGATTAATCAACAAAAGCTTACAACTAAGTTTTTCAAGGAGCCAAAAGCGGCAGGATTAGAGATGGTGGCAATTCCTAGTGGCAAATTTATGATGGGTTCGCCAACTACTGAGCACGAGCGATTTGATGATGAAGGCCCGCAGCATGAAGTGATGGTTTCGCCGTTTTTCATAGGGAAATACCCGGTTACTCAGGCGCAGTGGAGATTGATCGCCAATACCCCTGTCGTAGAGCAAGAACTTGACCCTGACCCTTCAGAGTTTAAAGGAGATAACTTGCCGGTAGAAAATGTTTCTTGGCAGCAGACTCAAGAATTTTGTGCAAGGCTATCGCGGGAGACGGGGCGTAGCTACCGTTTGCCCACCGAGGCTGAATGGGAGTATGCTTGCCGAGCTGGCACTACTACGCCTTTTTATTTTGGTGAGACGATCACTGGCAAGTTGGCAAATTATAATTCTGATGTAATTTATCGAAAAGAGGTTAAAGTGAAACGAAAAGGTCAGACATCATCAGAGGGTGAATTTCCTCCTAATACCTTTGGTTTATATGATATGCACGGAAATGTTTGGGAATGGTGCCAAGACAATTGGCATAATAACGATAATGAGCCACCTAATGATGGTAGTGCTTGGGTTTC
>JAYSRP010000024.1:0-1785 GCA_043721015.1 Synechococcales cyanobacterium
AACTTGAAACTTGTCAGTAGTATAATAGGCGGCTGGTGCTCAATCTGAAAATCCTCCAAATCTTTTTATTCTTTCTCCTGACCTAAAAGATTGGGGATACCAGCACAACCACCAGGAATAGTTGCCCGAGTTTTGTCCCCACCCCAAGTACAGCAATATTGTCGTTGTTCGGTGCTCATTTCTAACGCATTGGTGAAATCAGCATTTTCTACGACAGCACCAGTAAATACGCCCGTATTGTAGTTAGGAACATGGTTTTTACTGCGAGGGCTGGCGGTTTCTACTCGCCCATAAAATAACAAAGTGCCTTTTAAATCAGCCTTGCGCAAGTTTGCCCCATACAAAATAGTGCGAGAAAAATTAGCTCTTACTAAGTCGCAGCCTTCCAAGTTTGCCCGAATCATATTGGCATCACTTAAATCTGTCCAGCGTAAATCTGTTCCGGCCAAATCTGTTCCGGCCAAAATCACCCCCAGATCAATCACCCGCGAACCATCATCTCGATCTTCGGCATAGCCACCGTTGCCATCAAGCATGGGTCTACCCAACCGCCGATCGCGCTTTAAAGGGCTAATTAACTTAGACTGCGACAGAAATCTTAACACCTTGGCTTTACCATTGGCATCGATGCTGCCCAGCAACGCCGCCGTGCGCCCCACGGCAAAAGCCTGCTCCTGTGGCCAATCTTCCAAAAAACCATCGTCATCTAAAGCCAGATCAGATATCCCTTGAAAGTAAGTATCGATCGTTTGCTGTTGAGTCAAGACGTTTTGTTGAGTGGTGAGGCGGTTTTGTTCGATCGTCAGATCCCGCGAAATTACATACTGTCGCCAAGCAATATACACCGCTAGTACTGCAATCAAGATCTGCCCCAGCGCCCCAGTCCACTCTGCCAGACTTCCGGCAATATCCCAATTGATTGATTTGATCTGCAATCTAATCCAGGCAATGATACCGGTAAGCTCGGCTAAAACCACCAACGCAACCAAAAAAGTAAAAATTGCCACAAATTGCCGTCGTTGAGCTGGATTTAGCGCCTCCAGAAATTCTTGCTGGATCGATTTGGCGATCGTGGGGACTGAAAGTATCAATGCCAAAAGACATCCAGCGAGAGCTACCCACCAATTTGCTATGTATAGGCCGATCGCCATCAGAACGATCGACAATAAATTAAACCAAACCATAAGCTCTAGTATTTTGCACTGATTCTAGCCGAACTTCGACCTTCAAGCAATATTAGCGGTGATTTTTTTAAGCGTATCAAAATACTACCAGTACTTTTTAGGTGGCTGGATAAGCATTTTGGTAGTTCAAGGAGTTAATACATGGTTTGGGGAAATGGTATAACTAACTTCGATCGCAACCTAGCAATAGTTATCGGCATTGATGTGTACAAGAGCAAAGATATCCATCACCTCAGTACGGCAGTCAGTGATGCTGAGGCTGTAGCCAAATTACTGGAGGAAAAATATCCTTACAATGCAACAGATAAAAATCCTCAGATTATCCGACTGTGCAACGAAAATGCAACCTTGGATGGAATAAGAAATCTACTGCATAACAGATTGCCAAATGAACTGAAACCAACTGACCAAGATCGACTCATTGTCTATTTTGCTGGTCACGGACTTCCTAAAAATAGCGATGAAGGTCCCTCTGGGTATCTAGTGCCTCATGATGCCGAGATCGGTCGAGATAAGTCCTTTTTACCCATGCAGGAAGTCTATGATGTACTAGTGGAGCTGAATTGCCATCATTTGTTAGTGGTGCTAGATTGCTGTTTTG
>JAYSRP010000025.1:0-20528 GCA_043721015.1 Synechococcales cyanobacterium
CTATTGACCCCAGTATTGCTCAAAAGCTGATTGAAACAGTTCAAGTAGTTTCGATTCTAAATGATCGAAACACTGCAAAGATAATACTTGATTATCTTACAAAATTTCAAAAGGCTCCGATCGTCAATAAGAATACTAATGGTACTGCATTCGTCTCTCGTTCAATAGACGGTTCACCTTTTGAAAGTCTCATCGAAAACCAGTATTTAACTAATCTTTCGCAAAGACCTGATGGTGCTTCCATCATCTCTTACGGAGCAAGCTTCACCTTGTCTAACGGTACAGTAGTCAACTTTAATGATTATCCTGATCGAGGGACTAAACCCACCATTGATAATACAGCACTTAAATTCTTAGATGTTTTAGACATCGATAATGCTTGTGTTTGTATTGGCAGCTTTGCCAGTAATAGTAGCGCAATTAAATCACGTTGGTTGGGCAAAGATGCTGACGATGTTGCACAATTTTACAGTACTACTAAATTCATTGGGGTCTTAAATATGGTTTGTAAAATCAATGAAAAGTCTCCTGAAAGTAATCTTAACAACTGTTCTATCGGTGACTATCGTCTATATGACCTAGTAAAAGACATGGTGAATTATAAAGAAAGAATTTCTTCTTCAAATGAGCTTGGTGCAATGTTTAAGCGATTCTCTACTCGACCAGAATTGCAGCAATGGATTAGAGATATAACTGATAATGGTAATGTTCTTTTTCTTGGTGGCTATGGTCTCCCACCATATATACAGAACCCTATAGTGAAAGACAATAAACTTAATACAAATGCTCTAAAAAATGCCATTCTAGGAAATATATCTGCTGACAATGCTGTCTCTGCTTATGATTTAGTTCGGTTAATTTCAATGTTGGGATGGAACTCTCATCTTGCTCCAAGTGCTACACTACCATTGCCACAAAATGGTGAAGAAAATTATGACAGTATCATTCGAGCAATGGGCTATGATACTGCTCGTTATGTGGATATAGCCTTGCAAACATTAGGTTTGGTTAAGGTTATTACTGAACCAGTGGTAATTTCAAAAGCCGGTTGGGGAGATCCTAATGGTATGACATATGCTGCTTTCGTTAAATTTGTTGATCGACGGTCAAACCCGGGTAAACTTAGGACTTTTGCATTATCGTTACGGTGCAATCAGGGTAGTAATAAAGAACGCGATACCAATCTTGCTGCTGCCACCACAGAAATTATTCGTCGGATTGTCACAGAAGAATTAGTATAACTAATATGTATTAAATGTAAAACAATTAAAGACATCATGAAAAATGATTTAGGGCAACCACAAAAATTTGTGGTTGCCCTAAATTCCACAGATTGATTGAGTAGTTAACCATTGATTTGCATCATATATTCAACGATCACAATAGCAAGTTTGTTCATAACAGACCGCCGATTTGCAACCGCATTACCCCCAGAAATCAGCAATTTATCAACTGCTGGCACATCAATAAACTCCAGCTCAGTCAGACAAGCTCGACATTTTTTTTGGCGAGTGGAGTTTCCCAGACTGACATCGTTAAGAACACCGAGTGCCCCTGGGCCACTATCAGTATCAGGCTTCACCCCGCGATCCTTGGTTCCTGGATCAATTTCTTTCATCCCAGCAATGAGCGCTGACTGAACTTTTGTGGCAAAGTCAATATCTGCTTGGAGATTTTGATTATTGTTGGCAGCAGCACGGTAATAAGTCTCAGTGCCCCTCACTGAACCATTTGTAGCATTAAAATGAATACTCAAAAACAAGTCAGCATTACTTTCACCAGCCTTTCCAGCACGTTTAGAGCCTTCAAGGTTTACATCAGTACTACGGGTCAATAATACCTCAGCCCGCTTACCTGCTGGTGTATTAGCATAAATCAATTCTTGCAAAATAAGAGCAAAATCAAGTGTTAGCTTCTTCTCTTTGACACCTGTATAACTAATTGCATTATTCGGGCTGCTGCCAGACAACCGCTGTGTCCCACCGTGTCCAGGGTCAATTACAATGGTTCCAATTTCAGTTAAGTTAGATGGCTGTGGCACTGGATTGGAAGATTCATTTAACAACTTTACAGCGTCAGGAATCAAGCTCAAAACCTTACCCACATACTCATCATTGGGACAATAAATTAGTCCAATAAACCGCATGAATTCCTCGCCAGAGTCAACATGCTCTTCCCATCCTGAATAGGGTGAACGATTAATAAATGCCCAATAACCATTGATGAATGACTCGATCGTCGCAAACTTGCAATAGGCATTAGGGCCATCACTGGCCGTATACATAATCTCTGTTGCAAATGGACTCATTTCAGGTCGCCACTTTAGCCCACCAAAATTATAGTGTTTAGTAGCGAGATCAGATGTTGCCCTGGCACTCTCCAGCAGCCATTGAGCCAGAGTAACCTCCCGAAGCTGAGGGTATCGAATATTTTCACCCTTATAAATTGCAACTAGTCTTTTTAACAATTCGCTTGATGTGCTCATATAATTTGCTACCAAAAACGTGGGTAAGTTATACAGAGATTTCGACTAGATCTAAGTTGGCGCACTAGATAAAGCAAATTAATTATATCTAATATGTACAGCAGTATAATGTTAAGTTATACTACCTTCATCAATTATCGCCGAAGGCACAAGTACAGAAATCGGCAGCATTACTCGAAACCGAGAGCCAGTATCAACCTGGCTCACCACCGAAATCGAACCACCACAACGCAATAAAATTTGTTGCACCACAGTCAGACCCAAGCCAGCACAGCTCACCTGATTATCTGGCGGCAAATTGCGACCACGATAGAACCGATCGAAGATCTTCGGTAAATCGGCACTGGGAATCCCCACCCCATTATCTCTAAACTCTAACTGCACATAATTATTCTGCACCGCACCATAGATAGAGATCGCTCCACCCCGTGACGTAAACTTCAAAGAATTATCCAACAAATTCATCGCAATTTGCTTTAACCAAGCAGCCGAACAACTCACTAACGGCAGAGGCAAATCTGTCGGTAAATTACAAGACAACGAAAGGCCCCGTTCCTCAGCCAAAGGCTGAAAAGTCCCCACTACCGCTGGCAAAATTTCAGCAACATTGGCCTGAGCATTTTCTAGCGGCTGCTTTTCCACCTCCAACAACCGGGCAGTCCCATCTAGCAAAGCATTTTGGCGGTTACACTCTCCCCTAATCATCTCCAAATACTTCGATCGCTGCGTCGGCTTTAAATTCGGAGAATCTAGCAACGACAAAGCCGTCTTAATAGTAGTAATTGGTGCCCGTAGCTCCTGAAAGAGATCATCAATCAATGACCCCTCCTCAGTAGGCTCAGCAGGTGAGGGGGTTAAATTACTCATGGTCTAGCAGCTAGAGCGGCACGGGCTTGCTCACGATCATCAAAGTGAATTTTTTCGGTACCAATAATTTGATAATCTTCATGACCCTTACCAGCAATTAGCACTCCATCTCCGGGCTGCGCTTCCCGAATCGCCTTAGCGATCGCCTCTGCCCGATCGGCTATGACCTGAATCGATCGATCGCCCGGAATCCCGGCCACCACATCTGCCAAAATAGTCTCGGGGTTCTCGGTGCGCGGGTTATCGGAAGTCACAATCACCTGATCGGCTAAATCTGAGGCAATTTTACCCATCAAAGGCCGCTTAGTCCGATCTCGATCGCCACCGCAGCCAAATACACAAATCATCTGGCCACTAATAAACGGACGAGCAGCTTTCAGCAAATTCTCCAAACTATCCGGAGTATGAGCATAGTCTACGATTACGCTAATTTGTTGGGTATCAGCAACCTTCACCTGTTCCATCCGCCCCGGTACACCAGGGAAAATAGCAACAGCGGCCATAATACTATCCAAATCCATCCCTAAATGCAGGGCGCAGCCTACAGCAGCCAAGACATTCGCTAAGTTATAGTCGCCCACTAAAGGAGATGTGAAAGGCCGATCGCCCAGGGGAGTATGCAGAGTCCCTGCAACCCCAGTAGGATAATAAGTCAAATTATCAGTCCACAGATCCGCATCAGGATTTTTGGCACTGTAGCTCCAAACTCGCTCTTTTGGCAAACTAGCAATCAACTTTTTGCCATAGGCATCATCAAAATTGATAATTCCCCGTCCCTTTAAATATTCTGGAGTAAAAAGTAAAGCCTTGGCCTGAAAATAAGTCTCCATATCATGGTGGTAATCCAGGTGATCTTGAGTGAGGTTAGTAAATACCCCAATCTCAAACGGGCAAGATTTCGCCCGACCTTGATCGAGCGCGTGAGAACTAACTTCCATCAAAGCAATCTGACAGCCTGCTTTCACCGCCTCTGATAACTGCTGCTGAAGATCCACCGCGAAAGGCGTGGTGTGGGTCGCCACTTTTTGGTAGCCCTGCCAACGGGTATACAGAGTTCCTAATAAAGCCGTGGATTGATGGTCAGCCAACAAAAATTCAATGATGTGTGTGGTAGTAGTTTTACCGTTAGTACCAGTCACCCCCACCATCTTCAGAGTCTGAGCCGGGTAATTATAAAAAGCTGCCGCTAAATCAGCACTGGTCTGGATCATATTTTCGGCAGTGGATACGCAGGCAGAATCTTTCAGGGGCTGAGTTTTAGCTGCTGCTGTCGAAATAACTGCCGCTGTGGCTCCGTTCTCGATCGCACCTGGCCAAAATTCGCCCCCATCCACCCGAGTACCGGGCATTCCAATAAAGAGGTCTCCGGCTCCGCAGGCATGAGAGTTGGTTTTGAGTCCAGTAATCTCGGCATCTAGCGCGGGGTGAGTGGGCAGATGCTGAATAGTGGGGACTTTTGAAAGGAGTTCGCGCAGTTTCATAATTCTAAGAAGGCATTCCTGAATAACCTAGGGCTTATTGTGCCTTATTTTTGCCCCCATATTGCTGTAGCATTTCTTGCAACTGTGTGACAGGAGCGCGCGGCGACAGCCGAGGCAAAATATTTTCTTGCTCGCCTTTCATCATATATAAGACTGGAATTTCGTACTGGTAGGCATTCCACCAATCTGGATTGCTGGTGATCTCACGAATTTCTAGTTGGTCATTGGGGCTGAGGATCGATCGAAGTTTTTGCTCTAGCCCTTCGCAGAGATGACAACCGACTTTGCTGTAAAGAATTAGGTGCATATTTCTTCCAAATCTAGACACAAAAAATCCCCTTCCGGGGATTTTATTGCTATTAGTGGGCAGCGCCGGACTCGAACCGGCACGCTTTCGCGGATGATTTTGAGTCAACTGCGTCTACCAATTCCGCCAGCCGCCCTCACTCATAGCTTTGCCATTATAACCAGTACTTGGACTTTTTAGCAAGGAATAATATTCATTTGTTTCTGACCATCGATCGATCTCCTTCGCCCGTAAGACTGGAACCGGGTGACTGAGCTGAGCAGTCTGAGCTGTACGAATAGCTTGTCCCATCTCCGAAGCACTTACTTCTTCATAGGCTCTAGCCTGAGCCAGAAAGGCTTCCACGTTCAACAACGGAGCCAAAATCGGCGAACCGCCCGCCAGCTTCATCAACACACTAGCGACTACCTTGGGGTCTTGAACTACCAACA
Source organism: Synechococcales cyanobacterium (assembly GCA_043721015.1). Lineage (GTDB taxonomy): Bacteria > Cyanobacteriota > Cyanobacteriia > Cyanobacteriales > Chamaesiphonaceae > JAAFHZ01. The sequence goes on from JAYSRP010000025.1 coordinate 5,572, forward strand.
GGGCCGCTCGATCGCAAGAGAACTCTGCACAGCGCAACCACTGAAGCATCTGCTGCTGAATCGATTGCCCCAAGCCAGGAATCAAACTACCAGCCGTCAGAATCATAATGTTCGCCAAGGTTAGATATACTCCATGCTCACATTTGAGATGCCCCAACTCATGGGCAAGCACAGCTTGCAGCTCAGCCGGAGTCAACAAATCTACCAAAGAAGTATGCACCACCACAAAAGGCTTTTTACCCCGCATGGCCATCGTATAAGCGTTAGGAGCTGGATGCTGCTTTAAATAGAGCTGCGGAGTTTCTAAATCCAAAATACGGCTGGCTTCCACTAGTAGCTGATAAATATCAGGGAGCTGCTGCTCACTAAGCTGGACGCTGGAAGCAATATTGTTCATGTACATAGTGTCTTCCACCACTGGTCCGAGCAAGCTGCGTACTAAAAAGTCTAATCCTGGCAACTGTTTAAGATTAGTGGTGGCTTCTCGATCGAAAGGATGGCGAAAGCGATCGGCGTTCAAGCCGGTCAAAGAAAGTTTAGGAGTCAGCATCGCGGCAAAGTGAATGAAGAGCTGTGCTTATTCTAGCTCAGGCACAAGGTGCCAACATTCATCATTAATCTGATCACCCAAGATACAATTAGAAAGACTCCTCAGCAGGTTTCCCATGCCCTCACCGTTTCCCGGAATGGACCCCTATCTCGAACATCCCAGTGCCTGGGCAAATATTCATCATCGGTTGATTACCGCGATCGCTGATATTTTGGCACCTCAGTTATTGCCAAAATATCAAATTCTCATCGAGGAAAGAATCTATCAGGTAGAAACCGAAGACTCGATTTTAATTGGCGTGCCCGATGTCACCATTCGGAAAGCTGGAGTTAGCTCTAAACCCATAAAAAATGGCAATGTGGCAGTCTCTGAACCCTATACCCAACCGCGATCGGTTACATTGTTGTATCCCGAAACCGTGCGACAAAGCTATCTAGAAGTGCGCGAAATTGCCACCGGTCAGGTAATTACAGTCATCGAAGTATTATCACCAGTAAATAAACGACCGGGCAAAGGTCGTATTGATTACGAAAACAAGCGGGCAATGGTGTTTAATAGCTCTAGCAACATGGTCGAAATTGACTTGCTGCGTCAGGGGCAACCAATGGCAGAGCAAGACACCCAAACCCACTATCGAATTTTGGTCAGCGCTGAAGAGAAACGTCCCCAAGCAGATCTGTATGATTTCAATCTGCCAGATTTAATTCCCTGTTTTCCGCTGCCACTCCGAATAGAAGATAGCTGCCCACGAGTTGACTTACGATCGCTGCTAGATGGAATTTATGATCGATCGGGCTATGGCTTCGTCATTGACTACTCACAGCCACCCATACCAGCATTAGCCGAAAGCGATCTTGAGTGGGTTCGTCAGTGGCTTGCCCAGCAGTCAAGCAAGTAGAGATTTTGTTGAATTCAGTTAAAACTGGTAAAACGAATGCCAGAGAAATAATTTTAGAGAAATACCTTGAACTTCGACCGAATCGATAGATTATTAAATGAGTGGCAGCAAAAAGCCGCAATGGTGAGCCAAAACTTATTGGAACTCCACGATATGTCGGCCTATCAACGGCTGAGTGATATTCAGGTGCATCAACAGTTGCCCAACTCCATTCAGCAACAAGTTAATGAGGCGATCGAGCAAGTCGATCGACTGTTTGAATACTTTGAGTTACTACGAGATGCCCTCGAACAGGCCAAAGACCTCCGCAAACAGGCTGGTGCTTTTAGCAACGATAACTTACTAGCTAAAATAGAGAATTTACTGACCAATGAATGGATTGCCATCAATCAGCAGCAGATACCCTTGGCTCGGCGGGGTTTGGTTTCGCCATTGGTAACTGGAGAGCTATTATCGCTCGATCGGCTATTAGAAATCATGACCGGTTTGTTTCAAGCAGCCGTGGCCACTTTTACTGAGATTGAACGGGCTGAACAGAACGTGGCGCAAGATTTGCAGACGGCTCGCCACAGCTTACAAGAAATCCAGGCACTGCATTTAATGACCAGTACTACCTATCAAGAAGCGATCAAAAAATGCGGTGCCAAAGACAGTATCAGTGGTCAGCTAACCGATTCTGCTGAAATCAGCACTCTGGCTGACTGGTTAAAAAATTTGGAAACTAAGTTTGGTCAAGGATCGATGCAGACTGTGGCGATCGCCCTGCAAAATTGGTTGGTCAAAGCTGGTCGGATCCGGCAAGAAATCCAAGATACCCTAGACTATCAGCGTGGTAGACTACAGTTTCGCCTAGAATTACGTGGGCGGTTGCTGGCGTTAAAATCTAAGGCGGTGGCCAAAAGCCGATCAGAAGATCCTATATTGAGTAACATTGCTCAAGAGGCAGAGGCTTTGTTATATCGCCGCCCGACACCCATTGATGTAGCCGCTGATTTGGTGGTGCAATATGAACGACGGTTGAATGAAGTTGAATGAAGATACTTAATAAAATGCTAAACATTGGGGATTTGGGGAATTCTGTGGATATATCGGGGGATGGGACTATTGGGGACTTCGGTGGGGGTGGGCAGGTTTTTATTTGGGTATTTTTAGTTTCCTTAAGAGATTTTGGATGAACCTGCCCCTACGGATATACGGATGGATATGGATTGGATTTTGATGTCGTTATTTTTATCGTGATTTATGACTGATCTTAAATGCCAACGCGCTGGTTGTACTGGCTCGATCGAAGACGACTACTGCAATCTTTGTGGTCACGCAGCGGTCAAAGGAATTGTGCTATCTGCGACCTTACCCAGTGGCATTAGCGCCACCAACCCACCGGCGAATGCTTTATCGGTGCCCATGCCAGTCAGTCGGGCTTCTACAGCTTCGCGGCGGACTCATGGTTCTCGACCCAGTGGTTCTACAACCAGTCGCGGACGGTTCTTAGGTGCTGGTTTAGTGACCATTAATGAATTGCCTGCGGCTGACCCCGAAAAGTTGATTTTAGCAAAAGCCGTGGTGCCCGAGAATAAGCGGTTTTGTAGTAAGTGCAATGCTACCCTCAGCCGTGAAACTGGTTTTTGTAATAAGTGCGGCCAAAAGTTCTCTTTTATTGCCGATTTAGCTCCCAGAGATTTGGTAGCTGGACAATATGAGGTAAGGGGGGCGATCGCCTATGGGGGTTTAGGCTGGATTTATTTGGGGTTCGATCGAGTACTCTCTCGCTATGTAGTTTTAAAAGGGTTACTTAATACTGCCGATCAGGCCAGTGCAGCGGTGGCGGTGGCCGAAAAGCAGTTTTTGGCAGCGGTAAAACATCCCAATATTGTAGGGATCTATAACTTTGTCAATCACCAAGATACTGGCTTAATTATTATGGAATATGTGGGTGGTCAAACCCTCAAAGAGCTACGTAAAAACCGAGGGGCATTGCCAGTACCCGAGGCGATCGCCTATATTCACCGGATTTTGGGAGCCTTTGGTTATTTGCATCAGCAGGGTTTGGTGTACTGCGATTTCAAGCCCGACAATATTATGCTGGAAGGCAGTGATGTAAAGCTGATCGATATGGGCGGGGTGCGGCGTATTGATGACCCAGATGGAGATATTTATGGCACGGTGGGCTATAGTGCGCCCGAAGCTGGAGCGGGGCCAACGGTAACTACCGATTTATTTACGATCGCTAGAACTTTGGCAATTTTGGTGACTACTATTCCAGATTTTAGCAGCAATAATCGCTACACATTGCCAGGAGATTTGCCGGTATTTATCAAATATGAATCGCTTTATCGCTGGTTGATGAAGGCTACTGCTGAACACCCTGACGATCGGTTTCAAACTGCCGAAGAAATGGCTTCCCAGCTTTTGGGGGTCTTACATGAGGCTGTGGCAATTGACACCCAAAAATCACAGCCGTTTAAAAGTCATTTATTTGGTGGCGATCTGATGGCAAATAGTCATAGTGGTGAGCTGTTAGCCAGAGTGTTACCAAATTACCAACATTTGCCTCTGCACCAAATACTCCCAACCGATCCAGCGTTTCAGGATTTGATGAATGTTAGTGGTGATATCCATCAGCAACATAAAATCTACAAAGAATTGGTCAACAAATATCCGCGCTCGATTGAGGCCAAGCTGCGTTTAGTGAAAACCGAGACAGAACTAGGCTACATAGATTTCAAAGAAATTAATAAGCATCTGCAAGAAATTGAGCAAGCCGATCTTTGGGATTGGCGAGTGGCCTGGTATCGTGGCCGCGCTGCTCTCGTCCACCAAAATTATCAGTTAGCGATCGACTGTTTTAATTTTGTCTATGCCGATTTACCGGGAGAAATTGCACCCAAATTAGCTTTGGCCATGACGATGGAACTAAGTGGAGACTATGCAGTAGCCAACCGTTTGTATCAGCGGGTCTGTCAGATTGATCCGGGCTATCATACGGCGGTGTTTGGTTTAGCGCGCTGTTTATATGCTAGTCAAAAGCGATCAGAGGCGGTACAGGCGTTGAGTTTAATCCCTCAAACGGCCAGCTTGTTTCCCAAGTCTAGGGTAGAGGCGGTGAATTTAATGATTGGCCAAGACTATGGAGCGCCTAGTTTAAATGATTTACAGGCTGCGCAGGAGGCTTTGCCAGGAATGCCAATTAGTGAGTTAGAGCGCTGTCAGTTGTCGGAGCAGATTTTACATCAGGCGCTAGAAGTGAGGCAGACCGGGGCTATTTTACCGGCTGGTCATCCGCTGCCACATTGGCTTCATGAAGAAAAAAGCACTCGCCAAGAATTAGAGGCGGTATTGCGATCAATGGCACGACTCAGCAATGGTGAAGAAAGAGTGGCTTTAGTCGATCGGGCTAACCGGATTCGGCCACGCACTTGGATCTAGTCTTCATCGATTTCAAACAAGTCCGCCAAAACAGTATTGGAGTACAAAAAGCCCTCTGGATCGGTAAGTCGTAGGTTGTCAGAATCGATCACCACCCAATGAGGACAATATTTCTCCAGTCGGCCTCGGGCATCTAGCCACAAAGCTACCCCAAATTCATCAACCAATCTCGACATCTGCAAACCTTCAGCAGTCCGTAACCCCAACATCAAAGTTTCTAAAAATCTCTCTACATTCCCAACTACCTCTGTTGAATAAACCGCCCCCGCCGCCACCCAATCAAAATAATCTTGAGTATACCGAGGCCGAGTAAACCGCGTCCCCGCGATATAACTGGCCGCCCCCATGCCAAAGGCGTAGTAAGCATCATTGCGCCAATAAACCTGATTATGCCGACAGGTCATTAGTGATGAATCAGTATCCGCAGCAAAATCATCAGCAAACCGCGCATAATTAGAAATTTCATAATGCCGATAGCCCACCGCCGTTAAAGCAATCTGCGCCTCCCGATACATCTGCGCCGTAGTCTCATCACTGGGCAAAGGCAAACAGTCCGGCTTATACTGCTTGGCAAAAGGGGTCTGAGCTTCCACAATCAAGTCGTAGACCGAAATATGACTAGGATTCACCTCGATTAATCGAGCCAAAGACTCTCGCCACATCTCCATAGTCTGCTGGGGCAAACCCGAAATCAAATCCAAACTCCAATTAGTCACAGCAGACTGCTGAATAATGTCGATCGACCTCTCAATATCAGCCACATTGTGCGATCGACCACAGAGCTGCAATAGCTCATCCTGCCAAGCCTGCACCCCCATACTTACCCGATTAACCCCGGCAGCAGCATAAGCTTCAAGCTGCTCCAGATCAAAAGTCCCCGGATCAATCTCCATCGAAATTTCTGCCGTTGAAGAGATTCCAATACGTTGATCGATCGCCGCCAAAATCTGCTCCAACTGCGCCGGACTAAGTAACGAAGGAGTCCCTCCCCCAAAAAACACCGTTTGTAAAAGATCTCGTTTGCGATCATGTCTCCCCTCTCCCTTCCTGGGAGAGGGGGCTAGGGGGTGAGGGTCTTCATTGCCTCCCCTCGACTCCGTACCTACCAAAGACCCAGCAAGATCCACCAGCCCAATCTCCCGACACAAAACCTCCACATAGGTCTGCACCATCTGCGAATTTTCCCCACGTCGCCGATCGCCCACCACATACACCGGAAAATCACAGTAATAGCAGCGGCGACGACAAAAGGGAATGTGTAAATAAGCGGCAGTAATCAGGTGAATTCCTCATCTGTTTCAATACTGGCACGCAGATCAAAGCCGTTGATATAGCTCACTGGCTGACCAGGATCAAAAATCATTTTATCAATAAAAGCCGTACTAGTCTCTTTGCGCGATGCCTCTTTAGGGATATTCAAACCCACCGCCTTAGCGACTTCTTTATAAGCATCCATCCCGTAGGCCGCATTGATCAGATCCTCGGCATTTTTAGGATACTCGGCCAAGTTTAGTTGACCCCAGCGCACCATTTGGGTCAAGACCCACACCGCATGAGACTTCCACAAAAAGTTAGCATGATTTGGTTCACTGAGATAAGTTGTTTTATCCACATAGTGAAAAATATTAAAATCTGTCATTGGCACCTTGATTGGCTGCTTAGCGTCGATCGCCTCATATTGATAATTGCCAGTCAGTACAGCTTTAATACTTTGAGCATCAGCTCCCGGCAGATATTCGGGCTTCACTAACTGCTGCGCCAGAGTAATCGGAGCTTTTTCTTCTTCCTTGCGGAAACGCTCCAAATCACAGAATTGACAAGCCGCCAACACCGAAGCAATCACCGCCTTCGTGCCGATCGGGTTTTGTTTTGCCCAGGCCGCTGTGGTAGTCAAAATCTTATCGGGATGCCCGCGCCAAATATCCCGGTTTACGTAGCTCGTAAAGCCCACTTTTTCCTTGATCAGCTTTTGTTGCACAGATTCTTCGGTGACATATGCTTCTACCTTGCCAGACTGCAAGCCCGCTCGCAGGTCTTTCTCATTCATTACCTGGAACTTAAATGATCGATCGGGAGCAAGCTGCATGGTGGCCAGCCAATAGCGCGCCAAATAGTGCGACATGCTGGCTGGGTGATCGATCGCAAAAATCGGCAGGCCAGTGTCTTTTTCCTTATCCTTTTCGTTTTTATCTTTATTCTTATCTGGGTTTTTATTCTTGTCTGGCTCCTTAGCCACATTCTTACGCCCACGCATGTAGCCGTTATACAGCTCACTATACTCCCGCCGATAATTAAACTTGGTACTGGGTCGCAGCCCTTTATCCCAAAGTTTTTTGCTCATGCCCACACTGCCACCGTTTAGGTTCAAACCCATCAAGGCAATCAATGGCGACTTGTCTTTACTAACGTGCGACCACAGAGGCAAAGCAAAAGGCGCTTCGGCCACATCTACTTTACCTTTGCTCAAACCTTCTTTCAGGGCATCCCAAGTGTCAAATTTAACCAAGTTGACGGTTAAACCTTGTTCTTTGAAAAAACCTTTGTCTTTGGCCACAATTAAGGGCAAACATTCGATCGATGGCACAAAGCCAATATTAATATCTTTCTTTTCTGGTTGACCAAAAGCTACCGGTTTAGCTTGGTTCACAGTTTTGCTGCAAGCGGCAAAGACCAAACTAGCAGTGGAAAGGGTAACGTACTGTAAAAATTCTCTACGCTTCATGATTGGCTAGCTAGGCGCTGTGCTAGCATCGGTGATGGTTGATTCTCGCCAAAACGAGCGAGTTCAAATCCTACCTTATTGCAGGCTCCACAATCAAGACTACATTTTTGATGCTTAAATGTATCTTGGGCTAATGACTGCCAATATTAGATGAAAAAATTAGAGGTTAGAGAGTGCAAAAATATTGGTGGGGGCTAGTCGGGGGCTGCTCAATTAGCTGTTTGGCATTAGTGGGTAAGCTGGCTCATGGAGTGCCCGGTGGACCATTGTCAACAATAGATGCGGTTGGTATCGATGCCCGGAGATTGCATGGTTATCCTTTTTATTTAACAGGCAAAAAAATTGCGATCGGTCAAGTAGAGCTTGGTCGTCCTGCTGCTTTTCGGTTAGATAAAGCTGCTTCGACTTTCACCGTGTTGCAGCTAGAGCAAGTTTTCTTTCAAGATAAATCTGCCGAGTCCAATTCTGCGGTAGACAAACATGCCACCATGGTGGCCAATGTGATGATTTCTAAAGACAAAGCCCGACCAGGGGTGTCTCCCGATGCGCGTTTGTATGCTACCGCAGTAGGTCTATCTCGTCAGACTAATCAGGCTAAAGAATGTGTGGCCAGCCAGTTCATTGCGCAACAAAATGGCGGTGATGTGCGAGCAATTAACTACAGCTTTGGCGATCCTTTAGGCAAACCGCCCAGATCCCGAGAAGTACTCGATGGCAATGCTCTACTCACCCAATGTTTAGATTGGTCAGCAAGGGTTCACAACGTGCTGCATGTAGTCGCTGGCAACCAAGGACGCGGCGGCATTCCGATTCCAACCGACAACTACAACGGGGTGAATGTGGCCTACTCTGCCCAACGAGATGGAGTTTTTCGCAAAGTAGATTTTGCCAACCTCAGTGAACAGCCGGTAGGTACAGCAAAAAAAATCGGCGGCAAAGAAATTAATACTAACGATCGACGATCAATCAGCATATTAGCTCCCGGCACTGGTTTTACCCTCTATGATTTGGATGGCAAAGTCATCAAAATTAACGGCACCAGTTTTGCCACTCCCCAAGTCACTAGCACCGTAGCTCTACTGCAAGAATATGGCGATCGACAGCTAAGGGCAGCTAGTAAAACCAATAAGTTAAGTGTTGATCCTCTCCAACCACTGACAACTGACAATCAACATTGGGGATTAGCCGCTCGTCAACATGAGGTGATGAAAGCAGTAATGCTCAACTCTGCTGATAAAATCCAAGATCTCGGCAACGGTTTACGGCTGGGCATGACCCGCACAGTACTGACCAAGACCAACAAGAGTTGGTTGGAAAGTGAAGCCTTTCAAGACCCCAACCATCCTCTAGACTACCAAATGGGCGCAGGGCATTTAAATGCTTTTCGTGCTTATCAGCAGTTCCAACTAGGTCAATGGTCGCCAAATACAGCGGTGCCGCCGATCGGCTGGGACTACAATCAAGTCTCGACTTTCCGCGACTACCAATTAGATAGTCCATTACAAGCTGGTAGTTTTGTCTCGATTACCTTGGCTTGGGATCGACAAGTAGAGTTATTAGATAGCAACAAAAATGGTGAATTTGACGAAGGCGAAAGTTTTATTGATCGCGGCTTAAATAACCTAGATATTTATTTAATGCGTTCCCCTGATAATGACGTTCGTCAAAGTATTTGGTCTTCTACTAGCAATGTAGACAGTGTGGAGCATATTTTCCATCAGATTCCTAGTAGTGGTAAGTATAAAATTCGGGTACAAATGCGAGATCGCCAAAATCTGCCCAGTCAGCCCTATGCCTTGGCTTGGTGGACTATGTCAGCAGCAAAGCCAGCTACAGAAATAGTTCCAGCATCCATAAAATGACTATTAATAACGTAACTTTAGTGACCGGTGCCGCTCGATCGGGTAAAAGCGAATGGGCAGAGCGCTTAGCAGTTAAATCTGGCCTCCAGGTGGTCTATGTGGCCACAGCCAAGATTGATCCGACCGATGTTGAGTGGCAAGTTCGCATCGGCCAACATCGCCAGCGTCGTCCTCTAGATTGGCAAATCATCGAAGGAGCCGAAAATTTAACCGAGATGATTACTACCGCTCGTCCTGGTCAATGTTTGTTAATTGATTCTTTAGGAACTTGGGTAGCAAATTTTTTGGAGGACACTGAGGAGGTTTGGCTCATAGAGCAAACCAAGCTCCTAAATAGCTTGCAGTCTCCATCGGCCACGGTGATTTTAGTAGCCGAAGAAACTGGTTGGGGTGTAGTGCCCGCTTATGCTTTGGGGCGACTTTTCCGCGATCGGCTGGGAATGCTTACTAGAAAAATTGGCTCGATCGCCGATCCAGTATATTTAGTGACTGCTGGCAGAGTATTAAATCTAGCTCAGCTTGGAGAGTCTTTAATTGAGCTAGCGGATCTATGATGGTTCAAGCTGTATAACAGATCTCGAACCGCCATAAACCCCAAATTCAACCAGTTATTCGCCCCAAGAATCCAGATCAAGTGCCGCAGAGCCACCCTGATCGAGTTCTTTAAACACACCCTTAAGCTGAATCCACAAAAACAGCGTGGTTAGCAGAGTCATTGGAATTGCTAATCCGGCAGCTAGACTATCTGGAAAGCCAAAAATAGACAGCCCCGAGGTCAGGAAAATTCCTACCCCAGCAGCAATACCCACAAAAGGAACCTGAAGCGGGAGTTTACCCGAGTTGGCCAAGCGGATATTGGCTCGATCGGCAGACCAAGCCTTGACGTTGGTTTTAAGAGTGGCATCGAAGGCTGCACCGCAGCTTATGCCCATGAACAAACCGACTACCAGTAAGAAGTATGGCGGATCGGTAGGATAGTAATACAAACGAAGCTCCTGCAAATGGCTGATGGAAATCACACATTTAGTGCGATATGTTTATCTCATGCGCCTGAGATACATCTTAAATTTAAAGCAATTGTCCGGGCAAATCAAATTGAATCTTCTTTAGGTATTGGCGAGTTAAAGCTCTCCGTACCGGGGGAAATCGGGGTTTAGTTCACAGTGGCAGGCACAGAAGGTGTCTGCCATTCTTTTTGTCGATTAAAATTCATGGTTTACTAGTAAAAAGTTTGTGAGTTAAGTCCCAAGTCGAGATCGTGCAAATGGCCGATGGAGATCACATATTTGGTGAGATATATTTGTCTTATCAGCCCAAGATACAACTTAATTTTCAAGAAGTTATCTCGGCTAATCAAATTGAATCTTCTTTAGGTATTGGTGAGTTAAAGCTTCCTGTACCGGGGGAATCGGGGTTTAGTTAATAGCAGCAGACACATTGTGTCTGCTGTTTTTTTTGTGGTTAACTAAAGACTGTTGGTTCTTTGGTTTACTTATGGCTTCGTTTATTTTGCCTCCTTGGATTGCGCTAGATCCCTTGCTAGATAGCTGGCTACGGGAAGACATTGGACGTGGCGATCGAGCAAGCGCTGGTCTAACGGGTATTAGGACTGCCCAGTGGCGGGTGAAGTCAGCGGGCAAAATTGCTGGGTTAGATGTGGCGGCGCGGATTTTTCAGCGGCTGAACCCAGATGTGCGGTTTGTGCCCTTGGTACCAGAGGGGGCTGATTGCGATGCTCAGACGATTGTGGCCGAAATTACTGGACCGATCGGGGATTTGTTAATGGGTGAGAGATCGGCGCTGAATTTGGTAATGCGGCTGAGTGGCATTGCGACGGCCACTAGTTTATATGCGGCGCAAATTGCTGATTTGCCGACTCAGTTAGTAGATACCCGCAAGACTACCCCCGGTTTACGGATTTTGGAGAAGTATGCGACCACTGTGGGTGGGGGGATTAGTCACCGTCAGGGTTTGGATGATGGCGCGATGATTAAGGATAATCATATTGCGGCGGCGGGGGGAATTCGGGAGGCGGTGACGTTGGTGCGGGAGTCCTTGCCCTATCCTTTGACGATCGAGGTAGAGGTGGAGTCGATCGAGCAGCTCGATGTGGCGATGGAATGTGGGGTGGAGATTATTATGTTGGACAATATGCCGGTGCCAATGATGGAGGTGGCAGTGGATGCTTGTCGGAAACATGCGCCGCACATTAAGCTGGAGGCTTCCGGAAATATTACGCTGGAAACTATTCGATCGGTGGCCGAAACCGGGGTCGATTATATTTCTACCAGTGCGCCCATTACTCGATCGCCTTGGTTAGATCTAAGTATGCGAATGTTATAATTACTTCTGATGAAATAAATTTGCCTTGCAGCAAAACGCACCAAATACCAATTTTTGGTGCATCTGATCACAATAACAAAAATTTTAGCTATCTTGGACTCATGTGTAAACGATTACCAATACCCGGATTCATCAAAGAAGCTAACTCTTTTTTCGGCATCTTGCCTAGAAAAGACTGTAATTCAGTACCATTAAATTTATAATCATACTCCCCAGCGAGCTGAATAATTTCGTCAATATCTGTAGCTAAGTGGGTTCTTAGCTGCAATGCCTCATCTTCTCTAACCACAGCAAAGAAATCAACAACGTTTTTCATAGTCATAAAGCCACCTTCCTTCCTAAAAAATAGCTGAATTTATCCTCACCCAACCAGTTCAGAGAGTATTGTTGTCCAGAGGTTAAAGCTTTATTTAGCTTTTCTTTTAAGAGAAACAATTTGCTCGATCGGCTGTATCCATTATGATAACTTTTCCTTTGTTAAAGGGATAAAAATTGGATAAATCTTAATGAGGTTGTCCTAAAAATCGGGGTATTTATTAGAAAGATTGACCAGACAGTTCTGGTAGCTAGCGAGTAAAATGGTAAGAACTGTGGCCGAATCTTTCCAAAAAATTAATACCTGTTTGCAGTTCTTAGAAGAACTATTAGATACTCGACCTTTCTTTGGTAACGACAAAATCACTTTGGCTGAGACTGTCGTGGCACCGGTAGTCGCTACTTTGAGTTTCGCTCAGATTGGTTTGACCGAATTTACTAAGTTGAATGCTTGGTTAACCAGAATGCAACAAAGACCTTCTTGGTCGGCCAGCGAAGCCACACCTGAACAGTGGGCTGCCTTACCACTTCAAAGCGCTTTCACCTTCAACTAATCGTCGCTTGCTATCAGCCTCGAACCAAATAATAATCGATTCGGGAGTTAAATCTTCGATCGATCCTCCCTGATCAACGGCAATTTTCGCCAATAGCCGTAGAGAAGAAATAGTGATTCTTGCTAAAAACTTCTCATGAGTTGGTAGCAAAGCTCGATCGACAGATGCCGCTTCAGCAGTGGTGATATATTCTTGAGGATCCATGGTGCAATCAATAAAACGCCAGCTTTAGTGTAACCGGGAATGGTTTGAATGCTAGAGTAGCAAAATTTACAGCGGGCAGCTTTCGATCGACTTCAAAGTTTCATCCAGTATCTCTGCTAGCTGCTGGCGCTGTGGCTCCTTTGTCCGTGATTTAGACTACATCAAGCCAAATGCACCTGAAAATAGCGACGGTACAATGTGCAGCTTGGCTCTACTAAGTTACCAACTAATTTGATCAAACCCATGCCATCTAAGCGATAGAGCTGCGACCAAGCTAAGGCTATAGGCTGATCGCTGGTGACAACGGCGCGCAGTGCTTGTACTAAATCGGGATGTGCTTGGAGGTTGGCCAAATAATGCCGAAGATGATTACCATAAATGCCGTTGTAAGTAGGAGCTGTCTCTAGTAACTCTGGCAAGCCAAGCTGCTGCTGACCTAAATGGTACAGCGCTATCTGGGTGAGGTAAGGATGACCACCAACTAGCTCCAAAACCTGATCGATCTGGGGGTCTGCCCAGCCATGGAGTTCAGCTAAGTATAGAGCCTGGGCGCGATCGAATCCTGGCAACTGCACTGGTAAACCCACATTAAAGGGCGACTGGTTTAGATCTAGAGAGATATAAACCTCGGTGGTATGGGCAACCACTAGGCGCAGCCTTTGCCAGCTCTCGGTAAAATTGGCTTCTTCATGCCACTCCCGCAGCAATGACAAAAAATCTGCGGCTACTTCCGGGTAAGCAAAAATCGCATCAATATCGTCGATCGCCAGCAGCAACCCACCACAATCTGCCGCTAAGCTCTCTAAGATCCCATCTTGTAAAAAGCTCGTGCAGCTCACTTTGCTGCCGATCGCCTCATCCCAATAATCGTCTAGCACCAGCTCCAAACTGAGCTGCTTGGTGATGTTGGCACAGAGCCAGCGCAGCAACATATCGATATCCTGAAAAATCTTGCGATCGGCACGGCGCAGATTAATTCTGACGGTCTGATACTGATGAGTCTGCATTTTATCCAGCAGCCAGTTCACCAAAGAAGTCTTACCGGTCATCTGCGAAGACTTAATTCGCACCAAAGCACCAGGGTTTAACAATTCTCGCTCACAGTCACTTTCGATCGCTGGACGCATTACATACAAAGGAGAATCGGCAGCCACTGCCCCAGTGGGAAATTTGCCAGGGGTGGCCAGGGGGGTTTTCTGACGCTGTAAAGCCTGCTTAAAATTTTGCTTCCCGACTTTTTCTTGCAAGGCCATCGACAGCTTTTGCCACAGCGCACTGCCTACGTCTTTATGAATGTAATCCGCCGAAAGGTTCATTTCTAGGGCGATCGACTCATAGGTGCGCCCTTGCCAAGACCCATGCAGCACCGCCACCTCCCGATCGGTGAGGTGTTTGCCGCTGCTCTGCCACACCACTCGATCGGCGATGGCTTTAACTTGTTCCCAACTCAATTCCGTATCCATTTGGTGGCGTTTATCTTAGACCGCATTGATCACCCTCATCCCCCAACCCCTTCTCCCATCAAGGGAGAAGGGGAGCCAGAATAATAAGCGAAGTTCCTTGATTTGCAAGCGATGGAGGAAAAAAAGTAATCGACTTTTCTAAGCTTACCCGACTTTTCCAGACATCCCACCAATTCACAAATAGATCTACAGCTCAGTTTCCCGATTTAATCCCCTCGCCAGCTTGAGGGGTGTTGCTTATGCTGGAGATATCGTTTAGCTCCTCAAACCCATGACAGTTCAACATCCGGGCACTTTAATTCACTTACTCAAAAACCGCCAGAACTTTTTAGAAGAAATCCATCACAATGAGCGGCTCAACAGCAAAATTATTTCTCTATTACTCATTAGCTTTGGTGGTTTCTTTGTCTATGGCGGCATTATCGGCGCGAGTAATGCTCAAATGCCTTTGCAGATTATTTCTTCGGCCATTAAGCTACCGGCTTTATATTTAATTACGCTGTTAATCTGTGTGCCTACTCTCTATAGAACCCATTTGGGATCTATACTTGGGGTAGAATATAGTAAAAATGCCATATTCAAGCAGCTTGACTGACCAGGAATGGGAGATTATCAAGGTA
>JAYSRP010000026.1:0-7728 GCA_043721015.1 Synechococcales cyanobacterium
GCTACCCCTCACCCCAGCCCTCTCCCACAAGGGGAGAGGGAGCAAGAGACTTCGTTTTGCGCTCCGACTCCCCTTCTCCCGCCTTGGGAGAAGGGGTTGAGGGATGAGGGGTCTTTCAATGCTATCTTTGGGGTCTTTGTCCCGCTTTGAGCTGATACCCTTTTCATTCACCTAAATTTTTATTTCAGCTAGATCCAAAATCTGCGGGATTAAATCCTCGCGCTTGACAGCCATTAAGTGGACTCCTTGGCACAGCTTTTTGGCTAACAGCACCTGCTCAGCCGCAATTTCTATCCCAGTTTGCAAAGGCTTCGGGGAAGCAGCCAATCGATCGATTGTCGCTTGCGGAATATGTACTCCCGGCACGCAGCGATTGATAAACTCCGCATTTTTCGCCGACTTCAACAGAAAAATTCCGGCCAACACCGGCTTGCCATGAGGCTGTGCCACCTCCTTCATGAACTGCTCCAACAAATCAAAATCAGAAATCAACTGACTCTGAAAAAACTGCGCCCCAGCGGCAATCTTTTTCTCGAAGCGATTTTTTAAAGATGAGCGACTGCTAATCTGTGGATCTACCGCTCCACCATGAAACAAAGAAGTCGCTCCATCTGGCAACGGTTTATCGTTACCATCTAGCCCCGCATTTAACTGAGAAATCAACTTCAACAGCCTTACCGACTCCAGATCAAAAACCCCCTTAGCATCGGGATAATCTCCGGCCTTCATCGGATCACCCGTCAGCGCCAACACATTCTTAATCCCCAAGGCTTGGGCACCCAACAAATCGCCCTGGAGGCCAATCCGATTGCGATCGCGGCAAGCCACCTGATATACCGGCTCGATCCCTTCTCGTAATAACAACACCGCCGCCACCAGCGGACTCATCCGCATCACCGCCCGACTACCATCAGTAATATTCACGGCATGTACACGGCCTTTCAGTAGTTTCGCAAATTCCAACATGTGACTAGGATCACTACCTTTGGGCGGTGCTACTTCGGCAGTAACTAAAAATTCACCGTTTTGGATCGCCTGCTGAAAGTTGTTCATGAAAAAAGTTTAGCTAAATAAATTTTGCAGAGTAACCACTCATAGCGGCAGCGAAAAACCCATGGCTTTCTTGGCTGCGGCTAAAGTTTGATCAGCGACGGCCTCGGCCTTTTGACGACCAGTGCGTAACACCGATTCGAGATAAGCTCGATCGAGCATTACTTCCTGATATTTAGCCTGAATCGGAGCCAAGTGAGCAATCATCGATTCGGCCAGCAGCGGCTTAAATTGACCCCAACCCATCTCTCGACATTCTAGAGCTACAGCTTCTTTCGTCTGACCACTAACGATCGCATACAGACCTAGCAAATTTCGACATTCTGGTCGATCGGGGTTATCAAAAGTCAAGCCCCGCTCGGTGTCAGTCTTGCACCTCTTGATTTTCTGCTGAATTAGCTCTGGGCTATCTAAAATATTAATCCGACTCTGGTCTGAAGGGTCAGACTTAGACATTTTTTTAGTACCATCAGTCAAGCTCATTACCCTTGCGCCTTCGGTCAAAATCAGCGGCTCAGGCATTTTGAATACTGGCTGTTCGGGGGTGGCAAACAAATGATTAAAGCGAGTCACAATATCGCGGGTTAGCTCTAAATGCTGCTTTTGATCTTCACCTACCGGCACTCGATCGGCCTGATACAGCAAAATATCGGCGGCCATCAGCACCGGGTAATCCATTAAGCCCATGCCAACGTTCTCTCCTTGTTTAATGGCTTTTTCTTTGAATTGAATCATGCCTTCGAGCCAGTTAACTGGGGTGATGCAGTTAAAAAACCAAGTCATTTCGGTATGTGCCCGCACATGAGATTGAATGAAGATATTGGCATGAGCCAGATCAATCCCACAGGCTAAATAGAGAGCGGCGATCGCGTAGCTGTTTGCGGCCAGCACCTGAGGATCGTGAGGGACAGTGATAGCGTGGAGGTCTACAACACAAAAGAAATTCTCGTATTCAGCCTGGTTTACGACCCAGTTACGAATGGCACCGAGGTAGTTTCCTAGGTGCAGGTTGCCGGTTGGTTGTACCCCAGAAAGAACGCGCTGTTTAGCCATGAATATTGGAAAAAAGAGGAATGGACCAAGGCTAGATGTCTGGGAGTCATTGGACTATGCTTTTACCTCGGACACGCACAACTGAAAAATGCTCAATAGGGGCACAAGACAATTGTTGACATCCTCGCCTGGGTCGGTAAGTGGCTCATTATACCAAACTAGGGCGATCGGGGATCATACTTTAATGATTCTGATCAAGCTTTTTTGGCTGGCGACGATTTTGTTTTTTTTGCTGGACGATGAGATTTGTTACTTGCGGCGAGAGCGATTGTTTTTTCGGCCAGAGTCGCGGCTGATTTTTTGGTGGCGGTAGCTTGAGAAATCAAAGAATCGGCAAAGGCGATCGAATCTGCGGCAGAGTGACCACCAGCCAACTCGGCAATTTCTTCGCGGCGGCGCTGGGGTTCTAAGCGTTCGATTTTGACCACGGTACGCTCTTGGGCTTTTTTGCCGATACCTTCTTTGCGAACTTGGAAATGCACATCGGCCATGGCTGCCATGATGGGCTGGTGAGTGACACAGAGAACCTGTCGATCAGTCGCCAACTGCTGCAACTTATCAGCGATCGACTGGGTGACTTTCCCCGAAACCCCGGTGTCGATTTCATCAAAAATCAACGTGCCCGTAGGGGTAATCGCCGAAAAACATGCTTTCAGAGCCAACAAAAAGCGACTCATTTCTCCGCCAGAAGCCGTAGCAGCCAAAGATTGTAATGGTTCGCCAGGATTGGGGCTAAACAAAAAACAAACATTGTCAGCACCGTTACTGCTGGGCATCTGGGGTTGGATATCGACTAGGAACTGAACCTTGGCCATGCCTAAAGGTTTTAGCTCAGCTACAAGCTGTTGCTGGAGTTTTTGGGCGGTTTGCTGCCGTCGATCGGTTAATTTTTCGCAGGTTTGCAGGAGCTGGGCGTGACAGGCAGCTAGAATGGCTTGGAGTTCTTCGATCGATTCTCCTTTACCCGTAATTCCAGCCAGATCTGTTTGAGACTGTTCTAGTCGATCGATCAGTTCACCTAGGTTACAGCCATACTTACGGCAGATGTGCTTGAGAAATCTCATCCGATCTTCGATTTCTTCCAGGCGCTTGGGGTCGGCTTCTAATCGATCACCATAACCGTTAATTCTGCGTCCCACATCAATAATTTGGGTCAGACTATCACTGACCACATCCAGCAACGGCTGCAACTTGGGGTCAATATCTACACAGCCCACCAATAGGTTTTCGGCTTTGCTCAGCAAGTCCGCAGCAGCAGATTCACCCAGGTCGCTTTGGTACAAGAGCTGATAGATTTGATAGCTCTGCTGTTGCAGGTCTACTACGTGGTTCAGAGTCTGATGCTCTTGTTCTAGAGTAATTAATTCATCGGGAGCTTCCAAACCGGCAGCTTCTAACTCTTGGACTTCCATCCGCAGGGTTTCTAGCCGAAAAGCATGGTCTGTCTGCTGCTGCTGGCGCTGAGCTAGTTGTTTTTCAGCCTGCTGCCAAGCCTGGAATCGCTGGGTAACTTGCAGTCGATCGGCCTCCAAACCCCCATAGGCATCAAGTAACTGACGCTGTTGATGGGCGGCGGTGATTTGGCTAGTTTGGCCTTGGCCGGTGATTTCTACTAGATGCTCACGCAGCTCGTTGAGGACTTGTTTACTAACCACGGTGCCATTGACCCGCAGCTTTGATCGAATGGTGCCGCCAGTACGGCTAATTTCGCGGGTACAGACTAAATTTTCAGCCGCGATAATATCATGGGTTTGCAGCCAGTCTACTAAGTGCAGGGGCGATTTAAAGGTGCCTTGTACAATGGCGCGACTGGTGCCACTTCTGACCAAGCGAGCGCTGACGGTGCCGCCTAAGAGGGCATCGATCGCATCTAAAATAATCGATTTACCAGCACCGGTTTCGCCGGTCAGCACATTAAGTCCTGGGGCGAAGTCAATGGTGAGTTCGTCGATTAGGGCAAAGTTGCTGATGTGTAGGGAAAGTAGCATTGAGCTAGTCTGAGCGGCACAAACGATCTATATGATAGTCTCTGGTAGGTATTGTACCCATCGATCGCAGCAAAAGAGTAGAATAGACACTGTCTAAGGTATTGGTGTGAGGTTTTCTCTCGGACATTCATACTAGCGTAAAGTGAGATTGGTCTAATTTAAGGATAGATTTATGACTATAAAACAAGTTATCCAAGAAAGAATTAATACTTTGCCAGAGAGTAGACACGCTGAGATCTTATCTTTTTTAGATTCTTTGATTGAAAGCCAGATTGATTCTGATACTCAGCAAGAGAATCAAGAGTGGTCAAGGTTTTCTCTAGAACAAGCAATGATAGGATTAGAAGATGATCTGCTACCTGAATATAGTGAGCAAGATTTGAAAATAAAATGGTAGTGAAGAAATCTGGACAAATTGTGCTATTTAAGTTTCCACAGACAAATTTAGTCGTTGGAAAATTACGCCCTGCACTGTTAATAAAACAAGTCAGTAGTGTTTATAGCGATTGGTTAACTTGTATGATTTCTACAAAATCTGGGCAGGAAGTTATTAATCTTGATGATGTGATCGAAATGACTGATGCAGACTTTATTCAAAGTGGTCTAAAATCAGCAAACGTTTTTAGAATAACTCGGTTAGCAGTTGTTGCAGATGGGATACCAATTGGAGTGCTCGGAGATGTTTCTCAAGAGCGATTAGTTATTATTAAAAGGAAATTATCCCGCTGGATTGAAGATGAATAAAAGAGTATGACTTTTCCAAAAGCACAGTCTAGACAGATGCTTTTCTTCGATCGATTCTTTCTATTAAATAGCAATTCCAGTGAACAGTAATTTTACCTTTCAATGCCAAGGCAAATGCAGCCACACCCACGCTCGGGCTGGTACTTTTGTGACACCCCACGGCATTGTAGAAACCCCCAGATTTATGCCGGTCGGCACTCAAGCCACAGTTAAAACCCTGACCTCGGCGCATTTAGTCGATGCCCAGGCGCAGATGGTGCTGGCTAATACTTACCATTTGCATCTGCGACCGGGCGAAGATATTATCGCTGAAGCTGGCGGTCTGCATAAGTTTATGAACTGGTCGGGGCCGATGCTGACCGATTCGGGTGGTTTTCAGGTATTTAGTCTGAGCAAGACTCGCAAAATCGAAGAAAAAGGAGTGACTTTTAAGTCGCCGCTGGATGGGCGGATGATTTTTATTTCACCGGAGAAGTCGATCGAGATTCAGAATGCTTTGGGTGCTGATGTGATTATGGCTTTCGATGAATGCCCTCCTTACCCGGCGACGCGGGAGGAAGTGGTGGCGGCAACCGATCGAACGCAGCGCTGGCTAGAGCGCTGTATTGCGGCGCACCAAAGACCTCATGATCAGGCTTTGTTTCCGATTGTTCAGGGGGGCGTGCATTTAGATCTGCGGGAGGCGGCGGCTCAGGCTTTGAGCCAGTATGACATGCCCGGTTTTGCGATCGGGGGGGTGAGTGTGGGTGAACCGGCTCCTTTTATTCATAAAATTGTGCGGGCGACTGCGCCGCTGTTGCCAATTAATAAGCCGCGTTATTTGATGGGGATTGGTACTTATAAGGAAATGGCGATCGCTATTGCTTCGGGGATAGATTTGTTTGACTGTGTAATTCCAACGCGGGTGGCGCGCCATGGGGCGGCTTTTGTGCGGGGAGAGCGCTGGAATTTAAAGAATGCGACGTTTAAACGCGATTTTACGCCGTTGGATGATAGTTGTCCTTGCTATACTTGCCAGAGTTTTAGTCGGGCTTATTTGTGTCATTTAATTCGCTGTAATGAGGTGACGGGGTTTACTTTGTTGGCGCTGCATAATGTGACGGAGTTGATTCGGTTTACTACCCGCATTCGGGAGGCTATTTTGGCCGATCGATTTGTGGCGGAGTTTGGGGAGTGGCTAGATGAACCAGATCTCGATCAATCTGCACAAGAAGAATGACAAAATGGTGGGACTGCTCTTTGATGAGGCGACTTTGGCGATTAGTTCTCCTGCGAAGCCGCAACAATCGCCTCGACTAATCCCGGCATAGTATATTCAGTCGCTTCCACATCTACCCGACCCAGCAGCTCTTTACAAGTCGCCGAAGTTTGTGGCCCGATCGAAGCAATCAGCAAATTATTTGACCAATCCTGGGGCAAATGTGCCGCCACCAACTGATGGAAATGCTGCACAGTCTTAGAACTCGCAAAAGTAATAATATCTATCTCTCGCCGCTGTAAAGCCAACAAGGCCATTGGTTCTGCTGCTGTAGGACACATTGACTGATAAGCCGCTATCTCATCTACCTGGGCACCAGCCGCAGTAAAAGCCTGCACCAACAACTCCCGACCACCACTCTCCACCCGAGGAAACAACACTCGTTTAGCGGTCAAAGATTCTGGGAAACTGTCCACCAAAGCATCAGCCACAAACTCTGCTGGTACAAAATCTGCCAAAATTCCTCGCCGCTGTAAAGTATCTGCTGTCTTGCGCCCCACCACTGCAATCTTCACCCCAGCCAAAGCCCGCGCATCTTTATTTTGGGCGGCTAATCGATCGAAGAAATACTCCACCCCATTTGCCGAAGTTAAAATTAGCCAATCATATTCCTCAATCTTAGTAATCGCCTGATCTAACGCCACCCAATCACTCGGCGGCGCAATCTCCAAAGTTGGCATCTCGATCGTCCTGGCACCCTGGGCAGATAGCAACTGCTGAAGCTCTGGAGACTGCTGTAAAGACCGGGTAATCAATACCGTCTTGTCCCGTAGGGGAGCACGTCGATCGCAGCGCAAAAAAGTTCGCAGCTTGACTACTTCGCCAATCACAATCACCGCTGGCGACATATTTCGATCGGCCACAGTAGCCACAATATGGCCTAAGTCACTCACCACTACTTCCTGCTGTGGCAAACTCGCCCACTTAATAATGGCGATCGGGGTATTGGGCGATTTACCATGATCAATCAAGCCTTTCACCGTGGCGGCTAAAGTACTAGCCCCCATCAAAACAACCACAGTCGGAATTTGCACTAGGGCATCCCAATGTAATTCTTCTGGGGCGTGAGCTGTGACCACCGCGAAGCCATAGCTTAGCACCGTATCAGTCAAGGGTATCCCCGCTAACAAAGGCGCAGCCAGAGCCGCCGAGATGCCAGGGACAACCTCGTAGGGACAGTTGGCCATCATGAGGGCATCAACTTCGCTGGTAGTGCGGCCAAAGATAAATGGATCTCCAGACTTGAGGCGCACTACCCGATACTCATCCTGAGTCGCTCCGCGAACGGCCTGTTGAGCTTGCGCCACCAATATTTGATTAATCTCAGTTTGGGTAATGCTGGGTTGGCCGCCCCGTTTGCCAACGTAGACTCGCTCACAATGAGCAGGCAAAAACTGCAATAAGCCTTCGTCTACTAAGGCATCGTAAATAACCACATCGGCGCTGGCTAATAGTTGCTGGGCGCGAAGAGTTAGGTGCGAGATATCGCCAGGACCTGCGCCAATAATATAAACTTTGCCCATCAGAACCCATCAAAAACTTGAAACTTGTCAGTAGTATAATAGGCGGCTGGTGCTCAATCTGAAAATCCTCCAAATCTTTTTATTCTTTCTCCTGACCTAAAAGATTGGGGAT
>JAYSRP010000027.1:0-20378 GCA_043721015.1 Synechococcales cyanobacterium
CCAAACTTGGCAACAGGTGCTAGATCTGATTGCTACTAAGCAATCTAAGTCCTATGATGAAGCTACTGTACTACTTCAAGATCTATGTGATTTGGCTAAGTCTCGAGGGCGATCATCTGAATTTAGTCAGCGTTTGGAGAAGCTTAAATCCAGTTATAGCAGCCGTCCAGCTCTAATGACCCGCTTTAAAAAAATAAACCTCAGCTAGGAGAAATATTATCATTGAATAAATTTGAATTTATTGTGGATGGACCACCGGTATCTCAGCAAATTCGTCGGCGTGAGCGGTTGCGGGAATGGCAAGCCAAGGTGCGGGAAGAAGCTGAGATCTATTGGCCATTGGGTGCGTCCCCGATCAATGGATTTGTTATGCTGCAAATCACCTACTTCTATGACTCTGTTAAAATGGATGTGGACAATATTATCAAATCCATCCAAGATGCTCTTATTGGGCTAGCATATATGGATGATGACCAAGTTACTGATGTAATAGCGAGAAAACGCAATCTGTATGAGGATTTTATTACTTCAACTTTGATTGAGGGCTTTGCCCGCAATCATGAATTTCTATATATCGTTATCACAAATGCTCCCGATCATGAGGTACTGATTTAATGGTTGTTTCTAACGCTGTAAATCCTGAAAAAGAAAAGCTGATAAAAATAGCTGCTGAGTACAGCAAAAAAGGCTATGAGGTGATGATTGAACCACAGAAGCAAGATCTGCCGTCCTTTTTGCAATCATATCAACCAGCAATCATTGCCAGACAGGGCAGTCATAATATTGTTGTAGAAATTGCTTTTCGTCATTCTCCACAATTTCAACAATATTTACCATCATTGACTAAGGAAATTGAACAGCATAGTGATTGGCAGTTAGATTTGGTGATGACTAAATCTGAAGAATCATCAGATTCTTTTAATGGTTCAGAATCTTTGCCCTTGTTGGAAATTCAACATCGATTACAGATTGCTAAAGGAATGATTGCTCAGCCTCTAGAAGCTGTATTAATTTATGCTTGGTCTTTAGGTGAAGCGTCTTTGAGATTGTTGGCGCAGCAAGAAAACATAGTCTTGAAAAGTTATTCAACGACTAGTTTGGTTCATCAGCTAGTGGTGGAAGGGGTTATTTCTCGTGCAGAGTATCAATGCTTGATTGATTCTTTGCCATTACGAAATGCTGCTGCTAATGGGTTTCAAATACATAACCTGAATTGGGCGTTGATCGAACAATTAATAGTTACCATTGAACAACTATTGGCATATTTGACCTTGCCAGCATAATGGTAAGCTTTAAAGCAGATATTTTGTAGGGTGGGCAGCGGCTGAAATCACGCTGAGATTTCCTCAGCATGTGTTTCAGACAAGACCCACCATCTAGGTTATGGATGATCCCATTGGCATCAAAGATTCCGTCGCCATATTTATCAACATCAGTTCATCAACCGAATTTCTACCAACTTAGCATCAGTCCTAGCCTCGCTCATTTGAATCTGACCCTGAATCTCTACCAACTTAGCGTCAGTTTTAGCCTCGCTCATTTGAATTTGCTTCTGAATCTCTGCCAACTTAGCGTTAGTCTTGGCTTCGCTCATTTGCATCTGACCTTGGAGATCCGCTAACTTAGCATCAGTTTTAGCCTCTACTCGTTGAATCTCGCCCTTAATTTCAGCTTTGAACTCACTGAGCTTAGTATCATTCTGGGCAAACCCAACCCTGATCTCTTCTCGTAGACCAATTACCAGGTCTCTCAGTTCTTTTACTTCAGTTTCTGTGATGGGAGGCATAATTACAGAAGATTATGAAAACTGTGTATATTTTATCATCTAATTTTGTGAACTACCTTTGCAGATAGAATCACCATCAATCCCAAGCAAATGAACGGTTAGCCCTGTATTCGCAACATACGTTTGACAGTCAAACGAGTGGTTGAATTACTGACAGTTTACCCCGATCGCCTTTGGCGCAATCGACCAGTGCTGAGCCATGTCAAAGTAAGCTATCGATCGCAGCTATTTCAAGAATTCCCAGAGCTAGAGGAAAAAGACATTCGACAAGCCCCAGAACCTATGCGACTGCTTGGTAGAGACAAAGTACTGACTTTACCGCTCAATTAACCTTGAATATTCCCTAATTGCGAAGTTATAAACCGATCCATCCAGCTCTCAAAATAAGCCAGATTGTTGGCCTGTTCTTGAGGATCGTTAGTCTTGAGATCATGGGGAGCCAAGCCCAAGATTGCAGCACTAGTTACACAGTACATCGACTTCTGGAAGCTCTGACAGATTTTTACCAGTAAATCATTTTCTTGACGTTTACTGCTCTGATACATCTTGTGCAGATAATCTGGCAAATAATGGCGCATATCTTGCATCAATAACGTTGGTGGAATCCCAGAACCCCCGATCGGCAGCGGATCGGCATACAAAGCGCCGTAAGCGAAAGCATTTTGCTCCAAGGGTATTTCTCCAGCCTGAGCATTGTAAGAAACCGTCCCCAAGAACGGTGTGCCCCGGAAGAAAACCGCTTCTACATAAGGAACAGCCACATCCATCAAAAAAGTCAGATTCGCCGATCGAGGCAAAATATCATAGGTTTGACCACCAATCTGCACCGCATAAACAATTGGATTGCCCGCCGCTGCCACTAATCCAGCCTTAATAAAACCGACTACCTCTGGAATAGTAGTTATTTTACCTTGGTCATAAGCTTTGCCCAAATTTAAAAACAGCGCATACATCACCTCCCAAAACTGGCCAAGAGCATTGTAATAAACCGATTGCCGCACTTGTTCTGGCAAAAACTCTGGGAACAGACGATGTAATAGTTGAATTATTGGATTACCTTTAATCTTGGCCTGAATTGCCAACTCAATTAATTGCCGAAAGTCTGGCGACTCCACATATTCTTCTAGCTTGCCGCCGCCATGCCAGAGCATGACTTTCATGCAGTATTCGGCATACTCAAAATTAATCCGATCGTGCGCTAAATGCTTAAATAACTGGTTGCTAGATACTCCATTATTAAAATATTTAAAGAACGGGAAGAGAGTAAGAAATTCTTGATCGGCAATATGCTGAAGATTTTCTTGATACGCCTCCAAGACATAACCATAGCTTTCTAAGATGCCTACAACTTCCTTTACATTGTCAGGATTATCGGGCAAAAAGCTTTGGCCATTATAGAATTGATCGATATAAGCCGCTAAAGGATGACAAGAAGTAGTAATAGTCATGGCTGAAGGGTAGAAGGATTAATAGTGGTAACGGTAGCAACAATAGCTGGGGGTTGCAGCATAGTTAAAATAGTTGGCTCACTCCAGCGAGTAATCCAACCAGGGACAAAACCAAATAGAATAATTGCCGCTGTTAAAATCATCGCCGGATAGCGTTCGCGCCAAGTTACAGCTTCGAGATCTTGAACTTGAGGTGACAGCCGACCAAAAAAGGCTTTGTTAATTAGCAGTAGATAATAAACTGCCGTTAAACCCGTGCCAATCATACAAAGTAAAGTTGGGATCGGGAACACCGGAAAAGTACTCCGAAAAATCAGAAACTCCGCGACAAAGCCCACCATTCCGGGAATTCCGGCACTAGCCATTACCCCCAAGATCATCAAGCTGCCAATCACGGGCATCCCACGTTCGGGGTTGAGTAAACCTTCAAGCACCGTAATATCGCGGGTGCCGGCTTTTTTGTAAACTACACCCACCGAAAGAAACAGCGCCGCCGAGATCAAACCATGGCTGACCATCTGAATCATCGCCGCCGAAAAACTGAGAGGAGTATTGGCGGCGGCGGCTAGCAAAATATAACCCATGTGGCTAACAGAGCTATAGGCCACCATCTTTTTCATGTCTTTTTGAGCGATCGCCATCAGCGCCCCATACAGCACGCTAATGATCGCCCAACCGGCCAACCAGGGAGCTGCAACCTGCCAAGCATCTGGAAACAGACCAACGCAGAAGCGCAGAATTCCATAGGTAGCAAGCTTTAGCAACACGCCAGCCAGTAACACCGAAATCGGCGTGGAAGCCTCAACGTGAGCATCGGGCAACCAAGTATGAAAAGGAAACAAAGGCATTTTAATGCCAAACCCTAACAGCAAAGCCCCCAACAACAAAAATTGCTGACTCAAAGGCAAAGCATGAGCCAAGGTGGGATTGTAGGCAAAGCTATTGCTGCCACCGAACCAAGCCAATCCTAAGAAAGCCGCTAAAATTAGCGCTCCCGACAAAGCCGTGTAAATCAAAAACTTAGTGGCGGCATAAGCCCGCTTTTGGCCACCCCAAATCGCAATCAGCAGGTATAGGGGAATCAGCTCTAGTTCATAAGCGATAAAGAATAGCAACAAATCTTGCGCTAAAAACACCCCAGTCACCGCTGCATTCAACAGCAGAATGAGACTGTAATAAAGACGTGGCCGATCGATCTTTTCATCACTGCTATAAATAGCCACCCAAGTTAACAGACTATTTAAGGCCACCAAAGGTAAAGACAAACCATCAATACCCAGCTTGTAAGACAAGCCCAGAGAATCAATCCAGGTAAAATCTTCTACAAACTGCATTCCTGGCTCACCCAGATTGAATTGGGTCAACAAAAACACCGTCCAGCCAATCACCGCCAGGGCGATCGCTGAGGCAATAGAGCGAGTTTGCCCCGGCCACCAAGCCGCCAATGCCGCACCGATCAACGGAACCACTAACAAAATACTAAGCATAATCACCACCCGCAAACATTACTACTAGAAAAGTTACCAGAACAACCAGACCACCATCAAACCCAGTACGCCTGCTCCAAAAGTAATGGTGAAGAAATAGCTCTGCACCTGTCCAGAGGTGACATACTTTAAACCTTCACCACTAAAAATCGTGGCTACACCTACTGAGTTCACCAAGCCTTCGACCACATAGCGATCGAACCAGGCAGTAAGTTGGGAAAGCTGATAGATCACCAGAATGATTGTATTGTTGTAGAGCTTTTCGATATAGAAGCCCTGCGCCAACATATCTTGCAATAGTGGGAGGGAGAGCTGCATGGGCTGTCGATCGGGATTGAAATACAACAATGCACCAACAGCAAAACCCACCAAGCTGGATAAGCTAATTGAGCCGATCTGCAACAGACTAATATCATCCAAATCTGGCAAGAGACCTAACCCAGACATCACGATCGGAGTAACCAAGGTGAAGATCGTCAAAAACACCATCGGTAAGGCCAACGGCCAAGGAACTTCTGGTGCTCGTCGGGTCTTGGGCTGAGTCTTACCCAAAAATACCAATCCATATACCCGAGTTAGGTTAAAAGCAGTTAAGCCGTTGACCAATAAAATTACTCCGATCACCCAGGGGTACTCTACCCATAAACCCTTAAAGCCATCTTGGAATGCCCAAAAACCACCCAGCGGAAACACCCCAGTCATAGCCAAGGTGCCCACAATATAAGCGATCGTGGTAGCGGGCATACTTTTACCCAAACCGCCATACTCAGTCACGTTCTGGTTGTTGGTAGTCAAAATCACCGAACCCACACTCATAAAGAGCAAAGCTTTAGCAATTGCATGGGCAAACAGTAAGAACAACGCAAAGCTAATCCAATTTGCTCCCACCGAGATAAACACCAACCCCAGATAGGCGCTGGTGGAATAAGAAATAGCGCGTTTGATATCTATTTGAGCGATCGATACCAAAGTCGCCCCAATGGCCGTTACTGTCCCAATCACGATCAACGTGTTATTAACAAACGGCGATAGATACAAAATGGGGTGAACTTTGATCAAAACATAAGCACCACCCGTCACCACCACCGAGTTTCGCAGAATTGAAGCCGGGTTCGGGCCTTCCATCGCTTCATCTAGCCACAGGTGGAGCGGAAATTGCGCACATTTACCGATCGGTCCGGCAATCAAGGCTAAACCGATCAAAGTCTTGGTCAACATTGAAATATTAGTGGTATCACACCAGTCATACAAATCATCAAAATCTAGACTGCCAGCCATACTCGATAAGGCAATCACCCCGGCGAATAAAATAATGTCGCCAGCTCGCTTGGTCAAAAAAGCATCTCGGGCTGCTTTGATGACTAATGGCTGGGCATACCAGAAACCCACTAGTAAATAAGTGGAAAGAGTTAGCAATTCGAGCAAGCCATAAGTGACTAACAGTGAATTACTAATGGCTACGGCACTCATCGCACCTTCAAAGAAGCCTATCAGAGCAAAGAACCTAGCTAAAGCCCAGTCTTTTTCCATGTAGCCCAAGGCAAACAGTTGAGCCAGCAAGCTTAAGCCCGTTACCGATTCCATTGCGGCTACGCTGACCGAAGATAGCTCAAACGTCAGGTTCAACTCTAGACCTGCCACTGTCAACCAATTAAAGACTAAATGATAAGGAGTGTGATCCCATATTTGGCGAAACAGCAAACTGCCATGGATGAAAGCCAGCACTGTCATTAAAATGTTTAAGTAGGCTGCTGGCCTTGGCCCCGTCCGCCGCACCAGTCTAGTCACCCAAGGAATAGTCAGGATGGCTCCTACAAAACCATAACAAGGTATCCACCAGCCAGTGCTTATTAGCAGATGCTCCATAAATCGTGCCCAACTAAATATATAAGGTGTTAAAAAAGATTTTCAAGGCTAACGCAGAGCTGCTCAGAAAGCCGCTGAATGCAGTAAGGCCGATTGTTTTAAGATTCTTAACAGTGTTTCACATTTCTTCAACTATCTCAAGTTAATTTAAAGATTTTTCGATTCTTACTCCGAGATGCTGCGCGGTCGAAGGCGACACTTAGCTTAAAGTAACTAAATTCTATTGCCATGTGTACTTTTGATGTACCCACACCAATATATTGAATCTAGCATAGAGTAAAGGTTATGATTCCGATATTTTTGCTGGGACTTAAACAGCGGAAGGCTGCCAGCAGTTATCAGTCTAACTTATAGGCCAAATCAAAAAGAATAATTGTTTATTATATTGCCAAATTGAACACCTAAACTGTATTGTTGATCGTGGCGCTCGTGCAATTTTAGGCTTTACTAATTTTCCGAAAATGTCTAGCTTTTGCTAACTTCAGCTTAAGCTTGCTCTTTTCGTGTCTGTGAAACCTGGCTGAACAGTGCGCTAAAAATAAAGAAATAGCTAACTGAATTAATATTGAGGAGTTCCTCTAATAATGTCTATTGCAATAGGAATGATTGAGACCAAAGGCTTTCCAGCGCTTGTAGAAGCTGCTGATGCCATGGTTAAAGCAGCTCGTGTGACCCTAGTGGGCTACGAGAAAATTGGTAGTGCCCGAGTTATTGTCATCGTGCGCGGTGATGTATCTGAAGTGCAAGCTTCTGTTGCTGCTGGTGTCGAATCTGCCAAGCGGGTGATGGGCTGTGAAATAGTTTCTACTCACATCATTGCTCGTCCTCACGAAAACTTAGAGTTTGTACTGCCGATCCGCTACACCGCAGAAGTGGAAAGATTCCGCATATAGGCAAAGGAGAGGTTCTCGAACACAGCTAAACTAATTAACAAGTTAAAAATAGAGTAGAAAATATGTCAGTTGCCGTTGGAATGATTGAAACATTGGGTTTTCCAGCTCTAGTGGAAGCCGCTGATGCGATGGTAAAAGCAGCTCGCGTTACCCTGGTAGGCTACGAAAAAATTGGTAGTGGCCGCGTAATTGTCATCGTGCGTGGTGACGTATCTGAAGTGCAAGCTTCGGTTGCTGCTGGTGTGGCATCTGCCAAGCGAGTTAATGGTGGTGAAGTAATTTCTACTCACATCATCGCTCGCCCTCACGAAAACTTAGAGTTTGTATTGCCTATCCGCTACACTGAAGCTGTTGAACAGTTCCGGATGTAACGGCGGTCTTGGTTAATACAAGTAATCGCAAAATCTGAAAAGCTAAACTAACTAAAATTGGAGCAAAACTATGGCTATCGCCGTTGGAATGATTGAAACTCTTGGTTTCCCCGCAGTTGTAGAAGCTGCTGATGCTATGGTCAAGGCTGCTCGCGTTACCTTGGTAGGCTATGAAAAGATCAGTAGTGGTCGCGTTACTGTAATTGTGCGTGGTGATGTATCTGAAGTACAAGCTTCGGTAGCTGCTGGAGTAGAAAGCGTTAAGCGCGTAAACGGTGGTCAAGTACTTTCTACTCACATTATCGCTCGCCCTCATGAAAACTTAGAGTTTGTACTGCCAATCCGTTACACCGATGCAGTGGAATCTTTCCGCGAAAGCGTTACTGGTATCCGCCCTTCGAGTCGCGCTTAAGATGAGAATTGCGAAGGCTCTGGGTACGGTCGTTAGCACAGTCAAAGATCCTAGCTTAGGTAGCGTCAAGCTGTTGTTTGTCCAATATATGGACGAAAACGGCGAAGCGCTGTCCGAGTACGAGGTGGCTGCTGACTTAGTGGGAGCAGGAATCGGGGAGTGGGTACTGATCAGTATTGGTGGCGCTGCTCGCAAGATTTCTGGATATGAAGACCGTTCCTTAGACGCAGCAGTGGTAGGGATTATCGACACCGTTAATTTGGGCAGTCGATCGCTCTACAGCAAAAAAGATGCTGGGTAATCGTAGTTGATACGTCTATACAAGGAGGATTTATATATATGGTGGTAGTTCGGAGAAACGCTGCCGCTGCCCCGCCCACACCTTGGGCGCAGGACTTAGTAGAACCAGATATTCACCACACCACGTATGTGCACGATTTTTCACACATTATTGGTGATGTGCGCATTGGTGAGAAAGTTCTGATTGCACCTGGTACTTCGATTCGGGCTGATGAAGGTACTCCGTTTTCGATCGGGGACAATACCAACGTTCAGGATGGGGTGGTAATTCATGGCTTAGAGCAAGGGCGAGTAGTCGGTGATGATAACGAGCCTTACTCGGTTTGGATTGGCGACAATACTTCAATTACCCACATGGCACTGATCCACGGGCCAGCCTATGTAGGAAATGATTGCTTTATTGGCTTTCGTTCCACCATATTTAACGCCAAAGTGAATCATGGCTGCATTGTAATGATGCACGTCCTCATTCAAGATGTGGAAATTCCACCTGGTAAATTTGTGCCTTCGGGATCGATTATTACCAATCAGCAGCAAGCCGATCGACTGTCAGATGTTCAACCTGCCGATCGTAAGTTTGCTTCTCATGTGATCAGCATTAATGATTCTCTGCGCTCTGGCTATCGCTGCGCCGATGATATCGAATGTATTACTCCGCTGCAAAATGCCAATGACTCGGCCTATCAACCTGCGACACCACTAGCTGGTTTACCAGGGATGGATTCTTCAGGTCTAGATTCACCAGTTCATGCAGAAACTATAGATACCTTAAATACTATGTATAACCGCAATAATTTAAAACTTCACCCCGACGTGGTTAACAACGTCCGTCGTTTGCTTGCCCAGGGCTACCGCGTAGGCACCGAGCACGCCGATAAGCGTCGCTTTCAAGTTAGTTCTTGGATGAGCTGCTCGCCATTTAATTCCAACAATGAAAGCGATATTCTAAATAGCCTAGAAACTTGCTTACATGAGCATAGTGGTGAATACGTTCGTCTAATTGGGATTGATGTCAATGCCAAGCGTCGGGTATTAGAAACTATTATTCAACGTCCTAGCGACCAGCCCGGTCAATCAGAAATTCGCAGTGTCAGCACTTCTTTCAGCTCCACGGGTTCCGCTCCGGCTAGCACGGCCAGCGCTGGTTCTGAGTTGGTGACTATTGTACGTCAATTGATCAATCAAGGCTGCAAGGTTGGGGTAGAAACTGCTGATAAGCGTCGTTTCCAAACTAGCTCTTGGACTAGCTGTGGTCAGATTGAATCCCAGTCTGAAGGTGCCATTTTAGGCGCAATTTCGGAATGTATTGCTAAAAACCCAGATGGTTATGTGCGAATAATCGGCATCGATCCACAGGCTCGCAGACGAGTATCTGAGAAGGTTGTTCATCGTCCGGGTCAACCGATCGGGGCAAGTGCTTCCAGCAGCAATGGTAATTCTAGCAGCAGTTTTAGTAGTGGCGGCAATAAAAGCTATGGCAGCAATGTCTCTAGCGCGGTTTTACCCGTTGATGTAGTTGAGACTATCTCTCGCGTTGTAGCTCAAGGCTGTGCAATTTTTACCGAATTTGCTGATGAGCGTCGCTATAAGAGCAATGCCTGGGAAACCGGTGGTCAAGTATCTGGTAACAATGCTGCAACCATCGTCCGTTCGTTGGAATCGATCATTAATGACCGGCCAAAATCATTCATTCGGTTGATTGGTGTCGATCAAAAAGCCAAAAAGCGGGTAGCTGAAAAAATTATTCATCGTCCTGCTAAGTAGTCTGTGTAAGTGCGACTGCTAGTCGCACGTTTGACCTGACCCTCTTCATCCCACTAGGCCAATGCTCCCCTCGCCCATGCCACCTTCCAATCGACCTGCTGTGCTCAGTGGCGATGTAACGGTGCATCCAACGGCAAACATTGCTAGTGGGGTTTTGCTGTATGCCAATCCGGGTAGTCAACTCATTATTGGGGTTGGCGCTTGCATTGGTGCGGGCTGTATTCTGCACGCCCATACGGGCACTTTGTTTATTGGAGATGGAGTGATTTTGGGCATGGGCACCTTGGTTTTTGGTGCTACTCAGGTAGGAGAACGATCTTGTATCGGTGCCAATAGTAGTCTGATTGATGTGTCGATCGCCCCGAACACTATTCTTCCCGCAAATTCTTTAATTGATTCTTACAGTTCTTCGGCAGAATATACCAAAGATCACCCGCCGCAGAGTGATGCTGTGGCCAATGAATCGCCCTCAACTCGTGATAGTTTTGCCCCGATGCATCAGGGTGTTTCTGCGGTAGGTCGTGAAGCGATCAAGGAACCCAAACCATCTGAGTCAGCAAAACCGGTTATGTCATCGCCACTCAAGGTTACTGAGAATCCGATCGTTCTTTCGATCAGTTCTCCGATATATGGCAGAGCTGGTTTAGAGCGGTTGTTGGCGACTTTGCGAAACCAAAGGTAATTTGGGGTGGTAGCTGGGATGGGGGAGCAGGAGACTACGCTTTGCTACTGGCGATCGGTGGGATTGTCGATGGAGGGGTTATGATTGGTGCAAGCGCGGTCATTTTGCTCGTGGTTTTTATTGGCAACTTGGCCACTGGTCTTTTGGTCATCGGTATTTTGGTCATTGATATTACCGAGGTAATAGGTGCTTCCAGCTACACAGCAATCTTCAGAGAACTTTAATGATATGGCTTTGGGTATTATTTCGACCCAGAGTTTTCCGGCGATCGTGGGTATTGCCGATATGATGCTGAAATCTTCGGGCGTGACTTTGGTGGGTTATGAGAAGATTGGGAATGGTTACTGTAATGCGGTGGTACGGGGGACGATCGCCAATGTGCGGATTGCGATCGAGGTTGGTTTAGATACCGCAGAAAAATTTGGTCAGACTATCTCTAGTACGATTATTCCTCGGCCTTTGCCCAATTTGGAGGCGGTGTTGCCGATCGGCAGTCGGCTGGCGGCTTTAACCCGGGGTAATGGTCGCAATAAGTTGGCAAATACGGCGATCGGGCTGCTAGAAACCAGGGGGTTTGTGGCTTTGGTAGGCGCGGCAGATATTATGATGAAGGCGGCAGATATTGAGGTGGCGGCCTACGAAAAAATTGGGGCGGGTCTCTGTACGATTGTGATTCGGGGGGCGGTGACGGATGTGGCGATCGCGGTAGAAGCGGGGATGTTGGAGGCGGAGCGAATTGGGGAGCTGAGCGCGGTGATGGTGATTCCTCGGCCTCTGGATGATCTAGAAAACACGCTGCCGATTAGCAGTCATTGGGTCGAGAAGCCGATTATGTTGCCGTTGACTGCGCAGGAAGTGGCCGTGCCCCAAGTATTGGAGCCAGCTTTGGAGTTGGTGGAGTTGCCATTGGTCGAGTTACCCCAACGAGAACCACAAAGATTGCAGTTACCGGATGGGGATGATGAGAGAGTTAACTAATGGCTGAATTCAAACTTCCTCATTTTGAGGCACCACCTACAGCTTACCAACAACAGGTCTGTGCATTATTTCCGCATATTGATGGACGCTACCTAAGCACGTTGCTCTGGCAACGACAAATCCCAGAAAGTGATCTGCTTAGCTACTTACAGTATTCAGCCTATCAACCGACTGCTGCCGCTGCCTTTGGTGATGAAATGGAGTTGGCGATCAATCGCCTACTCCTTGCCCGTCAAGAAAAAACCTCGATCGCTATTTGGGGAGACTTCGATGCTGACGGTATTACTGCCACCAGCGTTTTGTGGGATGGCTTACGTCAATTCTTTTTACCCGAAAACCTCAGCTACTACATTCCCGATCGACTCACCGAATCTCATGGCTTAAATATTCCTGGCCTCGATCGACTCCAACAACAGGGCATAAAACTAATCATCACCTGCGACACCGGCAGCACCAACGAAGCCGAGATTGCCTACGCTCTGTCGATCGGCATCGACACCATTATTACCGACCATCACACACTGCCCCCAGAGCGTCCCGCAGTCGTCGCCATCATCAATCCTCGCTACCTAAATACCAATCATCCTCTCTACCATCTCTCGGGGGTGGCAGTGGCCTACAAACTCATCGAAGCCTTGTATGTCGCTCTGCCGAATGTACCTACTGAGCCGATCGAATATCTTCATGACTTAGTAGCCATCGGCCTAGTCGCTGACCTAGTACAGCTCAGCGGCGAATGTCGCTATCTTGCCCAAATTGGCATCGCCCGACTCCAACAACAAAGCACCAAAAACCCCGATCTTCCTGGTCATCGGCCAGGAGTAGCAAAGTTACTAGAACTCTGTCGTAAAACCGGCGATCGACCCATGGATATCTCCTTCGGCATCGCCCCTCGCATCAATGCCATTAGCCGCATCTATGGAGATGCCAGATTTGGAGTAGATCTGTTAACTAGTAAGGATCCAGAGCTGTGTGATGACCTGGCCACTAAAACAGAGCAAGCCAATGCCCGCCGCAAAGAAGTACAAAAAGAAGTAGTTGCTGCTGTACAACAGCGTGTCCAAAGCCTCGATCTTTCCACCACTGGCACGATCGTTTTAGCTGACCCCAATTGGCCAGGAGGAGTATTGGGGCTAGTAGCCGGTCAGATTGCCCAAGAATATGGCCGACCAACTATTTTGTTGAATAATGCCCCTACTGATGCCGATAGTCCAGTATTAGCCAGGGGTTCTGCTCGATCGACCCAAAACATCGATCTATATCAACTGGTCAAATCTCAGGCTCATTTACTCAAAGGCTTTGGTGGTCATCCTTTTGCTGCCGGACTCAGCTTGTTAGCTGCCGATTTACCGATGTTTGCCGAGGGAATTGATCGACAGTTGCGCCAAACAGTGGGAGATTTACCGGCTCCTACAGTACAAATAGATCTGGTGGTAACTATTGCGGAACTCGATAAAGACCTATTTGATGAGCTGCGGTTACTAGAACCATGCGGCATGGGTAATCCTGTCCCCAAGTTACTAGTGGCCAACTGTCGGCTAGAAAATCCGATTAATCGCAACATTAAAGATTTACAGGGTAAAACCGTCCGCTACCTGAAAACCGATGTGCAAATGATTGACGCTACTGGTAGCTGTAATGCTGTTTGGTGGGGCAAAAAGGTCGAAGAAGTGCCCACAGTTCCCTGTGATGTTTTGGTAGAGCTGGATTTTAATAACTACAAAAAATGCTATGAAGCTCGAATAGTGGATCTAAGACCCACTGTTGCTATTGGTACAACTAATCCTCAGCCAGAAATTCTAGACTTTCGATCGGGTCTATCTTTAGAAAACATCCCCTTACTAGATGACATTCGCTGGATCCATCAATGTCCGCACAGTTGGGATGAGCTGTTGTTGGAATATGAGGCAGCGACGATCCATCACCAAAAATTAGCCCTCAAATATCCGGCTCCCCGAACCAGAGAGTCTCTAGATATCTTCCAGCAATTGCTGGGGATCGCCAAGTTTCTCGCCCGCACCGGTAAACCATTGGCCTTAAAAGATCTGCAAAGTAGGCTGGGAGTGACGGCTCGATCGACCAGAGATGGCTTAGATTGCTTGGATGCGATCGGGTTTGAGGTGACAATGATTCCTATTCGTCAAGAGTTTCAGGTGAAGTTAGTTAACGCAGAATTTCTCACCGGAGTCGAGTTAGAAAATATCAAAGAGGTGCAAGACTTCCTGGCTGGGGTGGCAGAAGACTTGTTTGTAGAGCAATATTTTTGGCAGGTGCCAGTGGAATTATTGCGTTTGATCGCCCTTGGCGCAAGCGAAGCTATCGGGGCAACACATCTCGGCGGCTTCTCGAATGTAGAGAATTCCACTGAACAGTTAGCATAGGCGATAATTTATTGATGATCAATTATTAAATTCCCATGAAATTCTTTGGGATATCGACGATGCCATAGAAGGCGGGCACAAGGCTACGCCTCTACGGTTAACTGAACCTAATTTTTCACCAATTCCATGCCGCGTCGATGTAATTCACGGGCATAATCTGTCCAGGTGCCCTGTCCCCAATAGCGGAAGCAGCTTGTTTGCACCAACAAATTGTATAATAACGCTTCGCGGTAATCCGATCGATCAGTAATTCCCGGATCGGCTTGGACTAAAGCATCAAACTTTCGGTGAAACTGGGCACTGAGTTGATACATTGGCTCCAACACATTTTCGTAACCCTTCACCCAGCTTAGGTTATCTGTCCAAGATGCTCCATCCATGTGGAATTGGCGATCGGTAGCTTTTAATTCTTCGA
Organism: Synechococcales cyanobacterium; assembly: GCA_043721015.1. Classification (GTDB taxonomy): domain Bacteria; phylum Cyanobacteriota; class Cyanobacteriia; order Cyanobacteriales; family Chamaesiphonaceae; genus JAAFHZ01. Next base: position 14,784 of record JAYSRP010000027.1, read on the forward strand.
TCGCTTTCTCTACTGCAACTGTAGTTATTTGATCCGGCTCCAACCGCTGCCAAATCTTATGCTGCTGTACCGCCTGACATACTGGGTAATCGGATTCTTTTACTCCGGCAGCAGCCAAGAGTTCCAGGTATTCAGTGCCGTTGTAGCCTGCGACCCCATTAGAACTATTCTTAATTTCTGACCAAGGACGAGGGAAATCACGGGGGAATTCATTCATCATGACCCCACCATTTTCACCATCGGCAATTTGGGTAACTAAAGAAGGAACTTTGATGCCGTTGAGTTCTGGCCGAGCCTTTTGCTCGGCGCGACTTTTGGCTTCATAGTAAGGCTGCATTTGGGCTACCAACTTAGTGTCAGAGCCTTGGGTTTTGATCAAGATCGTGATCTCGATCGATTCTCTTTGAGAATTCTTGGCTACCAGTCGATTTGGTAAATATTTATCGTCATGATGCAACTCCGTACCATCTAATCTTTCTATAGAATGCTCTTGCACCAATAGCCACCGATAGCCACATTCTTTCAGCGCCTTAATATATTCATACATCATGTCAGGATGATTTGGCAGGTGCATTTCTGGTGGCGAGAAGCCTTTGACTCGCTGTAGAGCCTCAATGCCAAAGATTGCTGCAAACTGTTGTTGCCAAGCCCGCATATGTAACTTCAGATCAGGAATAGGCGTAGACGGCACTACTGCATGGCCCCACATTGTACCCAGCCATTCCACATGAGGCTGATATTTAATATCACAAGCCAAAGGACGCAGTTTATCTAAAACATCTTGGCGACCCATTTGTTGTAGTCCCCACAACAAATTTCCAGAATAGTCCAGCATGATCCGAGGATTACAACCTTGATTAACTAAATCTGGAATAAAGTCACCCATCCGACCATAACAATCGGCAAAAACGCTGGCATTGTGATTATCACCTTCTCCTTGGTGTTCAAACATATATTGCAAATGACCAATGAGCCGATCGCCAGATGGAATAGTAGGCTGGTGCATGTGCAGGGCACAGGCAAAACCGGCGCTGGTATTAGCCAGGTTGAGGTTGGAGTTATGCAGAAAAATCGGATTACTGTGGTTGGTGGCCGCAGCGATCGAGGCTTCTTGGCCACAGATGTCGGGAAATGAGGCTAAAGACATGATGGAGGCCACTAATAAGATCTTCAGATTGTGGCATGTCTGTGGCTACTTATTTTGTTTTGGGTGATTCGGGCTGTTTGGCTGCTTTTTTACTAGCTTGCTCAGGGACAGTTTTCGGGATCTGAAGGGATTAATCATTTACTTTGTTTTTAGCTTCTCGATTTTTTTGACTAATTCCTTGCTAGTAGATGTTTGAGTAGCAGCGCCACGCAAACTAGCCGCGACGGCCTCGGGATTACCAGCGAAAGGAAAGATGAAAATACCTTTGATTTTGGGGTTAGCAATTAGCTCTGGTAAATGTTGTAGTTGTTTGTCGGTAATAGCAATTCCCGCATTGTCCTCTGCGTAGGCTAATTCTTCTTTGAAGTTTTTCTCGTTGTAGGCTTGAATAAATGCCCGATCGACTTTCCAGTTTTTCCAATCAGCCGCAAAGTAGCGCTTCGACCAGTAGGGGTTATGGTGACAAATATCGAAGCTAACATTGGGGTTGGCTTGCTTCATTTTGGCGATCATTTCGGTGGCAAATTTGGTGAGTTTGGCCGTGCGATCGACTGCCCCCGGTAACTCGGCGTGGTAGGCCAAATAGTCATCCCACTGCACAGCGTTGATTTTAGGGTATTTTTGCACAAACTCTGCCACTACGTCTTTAAAGAGAGCAGCGACTTCGGGGACTTCGACATCTAAAACATAGTGATCGATGCCACTATAGGTTTTGTCTACGCCAGGGACTAGCCAGTTCTTTTGGACAGCCAGGTTATAAATTGGGCTATTTTTGTCAATTTTAATGCCTTTCTCAAAGTAGGCATGAACTTCCATGCCTTGCTTTTTGGCTTCATCGATCGTCCAGTTGAGCCACTGATCTTGAAATAAATTGGGACAACTTTTTTGGCCGAGGAGTTTTTGGGTGACGGCACTATTATACATGGTGCAACCGTTGCCCCATACGCCATGAACAATGGTATTGATCCCTTGGGTGTGATAGTAGCGCACTCGCTGGCGAATGACTTGTTCGCTGGCATTATTGGTGATGGCGTAGCGGCTGAGGTAGATGCCGACCATGCCTTTGCTGAGCGGTGCGGGTGGTATGGCAGTGGCAATTTTTTTAGGGATGGGTGTGGGTTTGCTTTGAGGAGTGGCAGATTTTTCCAGGGCGGTGGATCGATCGGGTTCTTGTTCTACAGGCTTTTCAATTGGGATAGGTTTAGCCCGAGTTAAAAAATCTTGGGGAAGCTTGTCAGATTTCATCAGCCACCAGCCACCACCACCCAGTGAGCCAAGTACCAAAATGAGCAGGGGAATAATAGGGATGCTGAGGCAGCCACAGCCTCGGGGTTTGGAGTTTTTGCTGGTCATATTAGCCAATGGGTTTGATATTACTCATGGGTTGCTCCAGCCTTAATATGCCCGATTCCCCACTAACAGAAGTCCTACTTCATATTCGCAAAAACCCCAGATATCGATCAATACCTGGGCAATAAAATATTCATTGAAATGCTTTGATAGGTGGGCAATGCCCACCCTACAATTGATATCTTAGACTAGCGCAGGAATAGGCATTGAGAGATGAGGATATAGAGGGAAACGTTCACAGAGGACAGCAATTCGCTGACGACAACTAGTAGCTACTGATTCATCAGTTGGGGAGAGGAGTCGATCGGCAATGATATTGGCAATCTCGGTAAACTCAGTGGTGCCCATGCCTCGGGTGGTCATTGCAGGCGAACCTAACCGTAAACCACTAGTGACAAACGGCGAAGCCGGATCAAAAGGCACCGTATTTTTGTTCGCCGTGATGTTTACTTCACTCACCAACCGATCGGCCTCTTTACCAGTCATCTCAATTGATCTCAGGTCTACCAACATCAAATGGTTATCAGTACCATCCGAAACAATCTTTAAGCCTCTGGCCTGCAACTGCTTACACATCGCCTGAGCATTAGTCACCACATTGCCGCAATAAGTCTTAAATTCTGGCTTCAGTGCTTCACCAAAAGCTACCGCCTTACCAGCAATCACATGCTCCAACGGGCCACCTTGAGTACCAGGGAATACCGACTTATCTAGCTTCTTGCCCAACTCCGCATCGCGGCAAAGAATCAAACCGCCTCTGGGGCCACGCAGGGTTTTGTGAGTAGTTGTAGTTACCACATCACAATACTCGATCGGGCTAGGGTGATGACCGGTGGCTACCAAACCAGCAATATGGGCAATATCAGCCAATAGGTAAGCACCTACCTCATCGGCGATCGCCCGGAACTTAGGAAAATCAATAATGCGGGAATAAGCCGAATAACCACAAATTAACAGCTTAGGCTTGTGTTGCAGCACCGCATCCCGAATCATGTCGTAATCTAACTGCTCGGTTTCTGGGCTAACACCATAAAAAGCCTTATCAAACCACAAACCCGAAACATTCACCGGCGAACCATGAGTCAAATGACCACCATGAGAAAGATCCATTCCCATAATTTTGTCCCCAGGTTTTAGCAGAGTCAAAAATACGGCCATATTAGCCTGGGCACCAGAGTGAGGCTGCACGTTAGCGGCAGCGGCACCGAACAGTTCTTTGGCTCGATCGATCGCCACCTGCTCAATTTCGTCAACAAACTCGCAGCCGCCATAATAGCGCTTGCCCGGTAAGCCCTCAGCATACTTATTAGTGAGTACAGAACCTTGAGCCGCCATCACCGCCGCAGAAGTAAAATTCTCGCTGGCGATCAGTTCTAGGTGGTCGCGTTGGCGACCCAATTCGGCGGCCATCGACTTAGCGATAATGGGGTCGGTTTCTGCTAAAAATTCTAGATTGGTTTTGGCCATGATGAATGTCTGTGGGTAAGGACTCAGAGTATTAACCAGCTCAGCCGGTCGGACTTTATGATAACTTGCTTCACCCATCATGAGCCAGCGATCGCCGTAAATCGATCAATAATTCTTCTTGAATTGCTAAGGATTGCTCCACGAATAGAGCCTTCATGCACTAACTTGGGCATTTTAGAGAAAACTTATCGCTAGCCCTTATGATTCACCACTTTCACCCCCATCTCGACCTTATCCTAATGGCTCAAGCTTCCAGCAGCGATATCGATACCGATATTTTGGCTAAAATCCAAGTAACCTTCAAAAATTTCTTAGAATCTGGTCAAGCTGGTGCGCTAACCGTTGGTCTGATTGTTGGTTATGTTATTCGCGGCATCACTAAATAGTTCACCCAAAAAGCCAGAGCACTTGATATCACAAGCACTCTGAATTTTATTGAGAATCAAATTTAAAATACGGAGAAGAGAGGATTCGAACCTCCGTTAGGTGTGACCCTAAAGCTGATTTCGAGTCAGCCGCATTCAACCACTCTGCCACTTCTCCAAAAGCGCAGAACGCCATCATAGCAAATTTTGGCTGATTTACCCAAGGCGGTGATCCTAATGCAACAATTCTGGTCTAGAACTCGTCAAGACCCTGAGTGCGACTGTAAAATAAAAATGCGCGTTTAGATTTTGATCAAAATCTAAACAGACGGATTAAATTTGCCTTCCGGTAAACGAGTGTAAATAATTTGAGAACAAGCCACACCAACATTGGCTTAGAGGAAATTTAATGATAGATCCCCAGAAACACCCCCCCCAAGATGTCCAGCGCCCAGCAGCGCCACCCAAACGCCATAATTACTGGTCGGTGCTGCTGTTAAGCGCCATTGCAAGCTCGTCGATCGGCTACTTGGCAGCCCAACGGGGTGGGACAATTCCCAATGCCATTAATCCAGCGGTGGCCAGTCCACCATCCCCGACAGCACCGATCTTCGCCAGCAATGCGACAGCCGCAGGAGCTAGTACATTTATTACTGAAGTAGTAGATAAAGTAGGGCCAGCAGTTGTCCGAATTAATACTTCTCGTACTGCCACTCGGCAACAGGCGGGGGTCGATTCTCCTCTATTTCGACGGTTTTTTGGTGAACTGCCAGAAGGAGTTGCACCCGAAGATGCTCCTCAAGAGGGTAGAAGACGAGTGGAACAGGGCACTGGTTCTGGATTTATTATTAACGGCAATGGTCAAATAATTACCAACGCCCATGTGGTGCAAGGTGCCGACAAAGTGACTGTTACGCTCAAAGATGGTCGAGTCTTGCAGGGCAAGGTGATGGGTCTCGATACAGTTACTGATGTGGCTGTGGTAAAAATTGAAGGTGATAAATTGCCCACAGTAACTCTGGGTGATTCAGAAAAAATCAAAGCCGGGGAATGGGCGATCGCCATCGGCAACCCCTTAGGACTAGATAACACTGTGACTGCCGGAATTGTCAGTGCTACTGGTCGATCGAGCAGTCAGGTGGGCGATGGCTCTAAGCGAGTCAACTATATTCAAACCGATGCAGCAATTAATCCTGGTAACTCGGGTGGTCCATTACTGAATGCCAACGGCCAGGTAATTGGGATGAACACCGCCATTCTGCGTAA
>JAYSRP010000028.1:0-7655 GCA_043721015.1 Synechococcales cyanobacterium
ATCTTTCACTAAAAAATTGGTGATAGATGAGATCGGTTGATTTGTGGCGATCTGTGGCAAAATGAACGGGTCTTATTTCAAGTTCCAGAGTCATGACCAAGTTCGTTTTCGTTACCGGTGGGGTAGTTTCGAGTATCGGTAAAGGGATCGTCGCCGCTAGCTTAGGGCGGCTATTAAAATCCCGGAACTACTCTGTATCTATCTTGAAGCTTGACCCTTACATCAACGTTGATCCCGGCACCATGAGTCCCTTCCAGCATGGGGAAGTATTCGTGACCAAAGACGGCGCAGAAACCGACTTAGACTTAGGACATTATGAACGCTTCACCGACACCTCCATGTCGCGGCTAAACAGCGTCACTACCGGAGCCATCTACCAATCAGTAATTAACCGCGAACGACGCGGTGAATACAATGGTGGCACTGTGCAAGTGATCCCTCACATCACCAACGAAATTAAACAACGCATCGAACGAGTCGCCAAAAATACCAATCCAGACGTAGTAATCACCGAAATTGGCGGCACCGTGGGTGATATTGAATCTTTGCCTTTCTTAGAAGCCATCCGTCAATTTCGTAAAACCGTCGGTCGCAGCAACGTTGTGTACATGCACGTCACCCTGATCCCCTGGATTCCTTCCGCCGGTGAACTAAAAACCAAGCCCACTCAACACTCTGTTAAAGAACTAAGATCGATCGGCATTCAACCCGATATCTTAATCTGCCGCTCTCACGAAAACGTGCCCCAAGATATCCGCGAAAAGCTTTCCGAGTTCTGTGATGTGCCCGTGGAATCAGTGATGGGTGCTCCTGATGTGCAAAGCATTTATGAAGTGCCGCTAATCATGGAAAAAGAAGGCTTGGCCATCCAAACCCTCAACCTGCTCAAAATGGAACAGCGACCCCCCGACCTAGCTAAATGGAGCGCCATGGTTGATCGGCTGTATTCTTCAGTAGAAGTCGTCAAAATTGGCATTGTGGGCAAATATACCAAGCTCTCTGATGCTTACCTATCGGTAGTAGAAGCCCTACGCCACAGCTCGATCGCCACCGGCAGCAAACTAGAAATTGAATGGATTGATTCCGAAGATCTGAATGTGGAGAACATCGATCGACAGTTGGCCGGAATGCACGGTATCTTAGTGCCTGGTGGCTTCGGCGTTCGCGGTGTAGATGGCAAAATTGCGGCCATTTCTTACGCTCGCCAACACCAAATCCCCTTCTTTGGCCTGTGTTTAGGAATGCAGTCGGCAGTAATTGAATGGGCCAGAAACATCGCTCACTTGCCCGGTGCCCATAGTTCTGAGTTTGATCCAGAAACCGAAAACCCCGTCATCAACCTGCTCCCAGAGCAACATGATGTGGTAGACCTAGGCGGAACCATGCGACTGGGGCTATATCCCTGTCGTCTAGGTGAAGGTACTTTGGCTGCGCAACTTTATGAACAGCAGGTGGTTTACGAACGACACCGACATCGCTATGAATTCAACAACGCCTATCGGGATTTGTTTCTAGAACAGGGATATTTAGTCAGTGGTACATCCCCTGATGGTCGGTTAGTAGAAATCATCGAACTCCCTAACCATCCATTTTTCTTAGCCACCCAGTTTCACCCCGAGTTTCATTCTAGCCCTAGTAATCCCCATCCATTGTTCAAAGGCTTTATGACTGCGGCTGTCCAAGAAAGTCGGCAAACAGCATCATCAGGAAATAGACCTTATGTTCTCGATGATCTAGCTCAAGCGGAATCGTAGTTTTTTAGCACACAAAAGATTACAGTTGAAGGCAGCTTAAAAAGCAAAGGATTGCGGTCAGCATATATATTGTGGGTTATCCGTTAGAATATATAAGGTGCTCTAACATCAAACCCATCAATCCGGCAAGCCTTTTAAACCGTCTTAGTCATCCTTGTGGCCGCTGTTAATGTCTAGTCATGATCATCCTTCTCTTAGCTTAGCTCTAGAAAAGCTCGTTAGCAGCGAGCCGCAAAACTATGCGATCTGGGTGCTCAAGGCTCCCTATCCGGGGGGGTATGTTCACCATGACTGTAATTGGGATGAAAGACTGACCGAAGCTTGGCACTCTTGGCAAGAAATGTTCAGCTCCAGCTTCGATTGTAATCTCTATCCCCAATTAACCGCTTCTAAAGTGGCTAGTGGTTCGTCGATCGATGACTTGCCCCCAACTAGCCAAAGCACCAGGCTGATGCAGCATTTGGGCCTGGTGATGTGGCAATGGCTGTTTTCTGGGGCGATCGATACTGCTTTTGCTCACAGCCAGGGAATCGCTGGTGGCAAAACTCGCCCCCTGCGCCTGCGCCTAGATATCCGCGATCCCAACCTGATTTCGTTTCCTTGGGAAATTTTGCAGCCCCAGCCCGGTAAACCAGCGGTATCTTTAAACCAGCAATTACTCTTTAGCCGCACTAGCAGTGACGTTGATCGGCTGCCACCCCAGCGGAATGATCGATCGATCAAAATATTGCTGGTGTTGGGTGGTGAAGATCTAGAGGGCCATAATCTTTCTTTAGACCGAGAAGCCGCAGCGATCGCCGAAGTTTTGCGCAACACCTATGCCAGCGGCTTTGCGCCGACCGATCGACTGCCCCCGGCAAGTTGCCAGGTAGATGTCTTGACTCAGCCCTCTCGTAGCAAGCTGATTGATACCCTAGATGCTGGCAATTACAATCTGTTTTTCTATGCCGGACATGGGATGCCCGGAGCCGACGGGGGCATTTTGTTTCTGCGTCCCGATGCCAATATTAATGGCACCGAGTTAGCCCAGGTATTGGTGCGTAAGCAAGTCAAATTAGCCGTGTTTAATTCTTGCTGGGGCGCGCAGCCCTACCAAGAAGCCCAGCAGTCGGTGCCTCGCAGCAGTATGGCGGAGGTGCTACTACACCATGGTGTACCAGCGATTTTGGCAATGCGCGATACGATCGCTGACCATGAGGCCATTAGCTTTATTCAGGCTTTCACCCAGTCTTTGGCCATGCGCCTGTCGGTAGATGAAGCGATGGCGGCAGCGCGGCAGCATTTGTTGACGCTGTATAAGTTCAATCAGCCCGCTTGGACTTTGCCGGTGCTGTATATGCACCCCGAATACGATGGTGAGCTGCTAAAACCAGTGACTGAGGCTGTTACTGAGATGCCTTATCTGTCCAACAGTATTCCCAACGCCTGCTTGCGATCGTTGGTCACAGCCACCCAAAATTTCCCGATCCAAGGTGGTTTAATGCGAGTTGGTCGATCGGGTGACAATGATTTAATTATTTCGGAGCCTTGGGTCTCTCAAAAACACGCCGAAGTAATTTATCGCAATAGTAGTGCCGATGAAACTCCGGGCTATTTTCTGCGAGATTTCTCTCGCTTTGGTACCTTGGTGCAAACTACTCAGGGCTGGCAAAAAATTCACCACCAAGAACTACCCCTCAAACCGGGAATGCAGTTAAAATTTGGTAGCGATCAAGGGCAGAGTCTGGAGTTTTCGATCGAGTTAATCACCTTGCCATAATGAGTGGCAACCCTAGGCCACATCTTGACCCCACATCACTCGACCCACCCATAAAGTTATCAAAAACATCAAAGCAATCACATCGGCGGTGCGAATCCGGAGCTGTTGCCACTCTACTTGGTGTTTATTTGGTGTAGTAAAACCTCGCAACTGCATAGCTATAGCAATTTGCTCTGCCCGCATTAACAGGTTTTCCAGAAACTTTTCACTGACTGTCATCCACACCTTGGTGCTGTTTTTCATGCCCAGCTTTTTCCAATTAATGCCTCTGGTGGTAATTGATCGCACTAAATTTTGAATTTCTTCTAATACCAACGGAATAAAGCGTAAGGCCAATGTCAAAGTAAGAGCAATTTCTGTCACTGGCACTTTAAAAAACTTCAAAGGCTGCATCAATTTTTCTAGGCCAGCCGTAATTTCTTCGGGAGCCGTAGTGAGTAAAAAGATCGTAGCACTATAAATTAGGGTAAATAGCAAAGTACTACTATAAATTCCCAAATTCAAAGATTTGCGCGTTACTAAAAAATTCCAAAATAGCAGCTTAAACTGCAATAACACAAACTGATATTTAGTCACAACCGCTGCCTCTGAGGGCAAACGAGGCTGGTGCATAGTGGTAGTGCTATCGGGCAATAGCATGGAGGCTACAAACAGCAGGCCACCAAACATCAACACAAAGCCAATCTGCTGCTTCAAAGCCCGCCAGGGAATCCGGGCAGACAAAGCAATTGCTATTAGTATTGCTACCAGGGCAATCCGGCAGGGGACATTGGCCAAAATAGTGGCAAACAAAAAGCTCAGCAGCCAAGCTATTTTCACCCTGGGGTCGAGGCGATGTAGCCAAGTTACGGGCTTTTCTAAGTACAGTCCCAGGGGTAAAGATCGTAATAAATCCATGTGTTGGTGATGCTAAATCGATCGATAGGTGCGGTAGTTAATATTCGGGAAAATATTATCCATTTCTTCAATTTTAGACAACCAGCCACTGTCAATTTGCTCGGCTTTAATGTCTTCATAAAGCTTCAAGAAACGCAGCAGGTGAGATTTGGTACGTCTAATGGCATAGGGCACCATGGTGCCAGTACGCATAATAAATGCCCAGTCCGAAGATTGTAGCAGTAGCAGCTCCCTGGCAGCCTGGTTCAGTGCCCGCCATTCTAGCTCATCGGCTGGTTCGCGGTTAGCCAACTCAATCATCCGTTCAGCAGCCTTGTGCAGGTGAGGATAAACCCATTGATTGGTTTCATTTAACCAATACTCATGAAAGCCTTTATAGCCCCAGCTCGACTGAGATGGCTTAGCCACTTGTTGGGTGGGATTATTTTGCAGATACTCCGCCAAGTTGGTCATAGCAAAAGTATCTTGGTCGAACCAAGACTTGCGGAACAAGTAATCAATAAACCAAGGGCCTTCATACCACCAATGACCAAACAGCTCAGCATCGTAAGGCGAAACAACCAACGGCGGACGCTGCATCATATCAGCTAGCTTACTAACCTGCTGTTCGCGGTTGAACATAAAGTCACCAGCATGGTCGGCGGCTTTCAGTTTTGCCCAGTAAGGATCGTACAAGGCTTTCTCGTGGCCAGTTTTAGAGGTGATTTTATGATATTTAATCCCAATATTTTTACGCTGACCGTTGGGCATAATATAGGGCTTAATATATTCGTAGTCTGCTTCCCAGCCTAAATCTTTATAGAATTCACGGTATTCTGCCGCACCAGGATAACCAACTTTAGAAGACCATACCTGCTGAGAAGATTCATGATCACGACCAAATACTGCCACCCCAGATTCAGTGAAAATGGGGGCATAGGTGCCATACCGAGGGCGGGGACGGGCGTATAAAATACCGTGGCCGTCGGTAAGGAAGTAGCGCAGACCAGCATCGGCCAACATCCGCTCTAGCCCTTCATAGTAGGCACATTCTGGCAGCCAAATACCTTTGGGCGATCGGCCAAAGTTTTCTTCGTAATGCTCGCAGGCCACTTTAATTTGTGACCAGACGGCCTGCGGATACATTTTCATTAGCGGCAAGTAGCCATGAGTTGCGCCGCAGGTAATAATTTCGAGGTTGCCGCTATCTAAAAATTCTTTGAATCCTAAGATCAGGTCGCCTTTGTAATGCTCCCAAATTTTGCGAATCTCGGCAAAGTCTTGAGCGTAATACTCGGCCAAATACTTAATATGTCCATCGTGTTCGTGATGGGAGTTGTTGGCAATTTCTTTCACCAGCAGCTCTTCTAGCTTGCCCAAATGCTCGTCATAACGCTCTTGCAGTAAAGGATCCCGCAGCATAGAAACCAGTGGTGGAGTCATGCTCATGGTGATTTTGAAATCTACCCCATCTCGCTTGAGACCCTGAAAAACCCGCAGTAGGGGAATGTAAGTTTCGGTAATGGCTTCGTACAGCCATTCTTCTTCGAGGACAAAGTCGCTTTCCGGATGGCGAACAAACGGTAAATGGGCGTGTAGAACGAGAGCAACATAACCGATCGCCTTTGGCGCAAGCGAAGCTATCGACATGGGGGTAAGTTCCTACCGAGATTTGTGTGAGTAAAAGTTAGCTTTATATTATCTTAAGGTTTGTGTTGCCCTTTCTCATCGCCGATATGAAATCAGTGTCTAGATTGAATGGATTTCTTAACCTTTATAAGCCGTTGGATTGGACTTCTCATGACTGTGTGGCCAAAACTAGGGGGCTGCTGAAGACCAAGAAAGTCGGTCATGGCGGGACTTTAGACCCCAAAGCCACGGGGGTTTTGCCACTGGCGATCGGTAGCTCTACCCGATTGTTACAATATTTGCCCACAGAGAAAGCTTACCGAGCGGTGATTCGCTTGGGAGTCTGTACTACAACAGATGATTTGGAAGGGGAAGTGATCAGTAATCCGGGAGCGACCGATCTCACTCTCGATGATATTAAAGCTGCTCTGCCGCAGTTTATTGGCTTTATTACTCAGGTGCCGCCGGTCTACAGTGCAATTCAGGTAGATGGCAAGAGGCTGTATGATTTGGCGCGATCAGGGATGCCGATCAATCAAATCCCGGTGCCGCCTCGGCAGGTAGAGGTAAAGGAGATTGTGGTAGTAGATTGGCAGGCCGGTGAGTTCCCAGAGCTGACGGTAGAGATTACTTGCGGAAGCGGCACTTATATTCGCTCGATCGCCCGAGATTTGGGGGTAGCGGTGGGTTCGGTGGCTACATTAGTAAATTTGGTGAGAACTCAGAGCTGTAATTTGTTTTTGGCTGATGCTGTCGATTTTGTGGCGATCGAGGCTGGGAACTTTAGCTTGCAATCACCATTGGTAGCTTTGGCTCATCTGCCTCGGCTGGAGTTGTCGGCAACACAAGTAGCTGACTGGTATAAGGGTAAGCCGATCTTGTGGCCAGAGTTAGAAGTTAGCAATCAACCATTGGTGGTCAGTGGATTAGCGAATGATGCTGTTAATCATAGTTTGCTGGGAATTGGCTTTAGCAAAATGAGCAGTAATGGTTCTCTGCTCTGCCCTAAAGTTGTGCTTGAGAATCTTTGATGTCAGAAGTCCGACTTCTTAAAGAAATCGGACTTCTGGATTTCTTGTCGTTTTAGCTGGCCAATAAACCACTATGACGGAGAAGGGCTGTTGGTTCTGGTTCGCGGCCTCGGAAAGACTCGAAGACTACCGCTGGAGGTTCACTGCCACCAAGGGATAATACCGTGTCGCGGAAACGGCGACCGGTGGCTGCAACTGCTTTTGGATCATCGAGTCCAGCATCTTCAAAAGCGGCGAAAGCGTCGGCGCTGAGGACTTCTGCCCACTTGTAGCTATAGTAGCCCGCCGAATAGCCACCGGCAAAAATGTGGCCAAAAGAGCACAAGAAGCGATCTTCGGGAATCGGCAGCACCACTGTAGTGGTCTTGGCAATATCTAAGCGCAGATCGTTAGCCGTGCGGCCAGTACCCGCCACATATTCATGATGCAGTGCGATATCGACCCAGCTAAAGTGAATTTGGCGGAGCATCGCGCTGCCGCTCATGAAGTTCTTAGCTGCTACTAACTTGTCATAATAGTGGTCGGGCAGCGGCTCACCGGTTTCGTAGTGTTTACCCATGCTTAAGAGAGTCGATCGATGGTAACACCAGTTTTCCATAAACTGAC
>JAYSRP010000029.1:0-7640 GCA_043721015.1 Synechococcales cyanobacterium
ACATAAGGCAATCCAGGTTGAATTGGTTGGTTGGTATCTCCAAGTTACCTGTTTTGCCCCTTTTTTGCTTCCAACCTTATCCCGAACTGACGTTAAATACGTGGGTTAGAAAAAGAATAATCTTGTGACGGAAGAACAAGTCTACCATAGAAAAGAGTCTGATTCTCAGACAGCAGAAGTAGCAAGGCGACAGATAGAAAGCCAAGAAATATGGGGCGGACCATGTAGAAATTTTATGTACAGCGATATCCCGAAAGTTAAAGCTTACCCAAATCGACTCCCGATTAAAAAAGATCTGGTAACTCAGGAACGTGGAATTGAGTTTAAGACCAAGGCAGAGCCAGATCGAGGTTTACCTAGAGGGATAATTCTTTGGTCTGGTAATCGAGAAGGCGTAATTACTAAAGATGAATACGCTAGAATCAAGGTAGAGATAACGCTCTGCAATCAATTAGATAGCGACTGAGGAAGCAATGAGTAACCTAACACAAACTCTTCAGCGAGTTCGCTTTGAGGAAGTAACTCCAGCAAATGAATATGCTGCCTTCTTTGATGCTTCGATCGAGTCTTTGGTTGCTAAGCTCAAGTTGTCAATTTTTGAAGGCTATGATGATCTTGATGCTTTGCGGTTTACATTTCTAACTTTGCCATCTGGAGAAACTGTGACGTTAGGACAATATCCTCGTGCTCCAGAGCCAGGAACTTATCTTTACGTGGTTGCAATTGCTCCAGAAACTTCCAAGCTGGTTGTTGATGTTTGTCAACAGTTAAGTATTGCTACAACAGAGATTTTATGGGTTCATCCAGACTTGCAGGATGAGGTTGAGCGACTATATTCATCTTATGGTGATTTTCCTAGGTTGCATGACTCTCCACGGGTAGAAGAGTTTTGGGAAGGTAGTAATTACGAACAGATTGATTGCTTTGAACATGCTATAAAAATTTATACTCGGCAGAGGTTTCCTGAATATTGGGCAATGCTGCAACACAATTTGGGTTTGGCGTTTTACAATCGCAGCCAGGGAGACCGCCGTGAAAATTTAGAAAGATCGATCGAGTGTTTTAATAATTCTCTGCAAGTTTATACTCAGAGTGAGTTCCCGGTAAAATGGGAGATCAATCAGCAGGATCTAAGGGAGGCTTCTCGATCGCTGGATTTGTTGTGTCGATCAGCATTGTTGATGAGCTAATAAGCGGGCGCAGTAGAACACATATTACTGAATCCAAAATAAACCCTACTTGTTTGCAAAATCACTGTAGAAAGCTATCACAACTTTGAGGATGGCAATAATAAAGTAAACTCAATCTTTTCTCTCACTTCTCTAGTGACATAACAATCACTGTTGAGACACTCTATTAGTAGATCGTTAGCTATGCAGTATTGACTAATTAGTTTAAGTTGATCGTCGCTGAACTGCCAATTGTGAGCGCACCTACGATGTTCAATCAAAATAGCTCTCAATTGATTAGACCATTTTTGACCATTCGCTCTCCACCAATGCTTAAAATAATTACAATTTTCCGAAGAGAAGTTTGACAAGTTATCTTTTAGCTGTTGCAGCAATTGCCGAAAATCAGTATATTCTATCTCAAGCTCATGAGCAAGATCATTACTAAGAACAACATCAAGAGCATTCTCAAGAGCATGAGTACAATTAAGAATAGTATCAATGGCCTGAGGATGATCGCAATCAAGAGTGCAATTAAAAGCCTTAGCAAGATCACGAGCACGATCAAAAGCGCGAGGAAGAACATTATCAAGTAAGGGATATCGCTCACTAGCGAGTAAAATTGCGAGGTCAAGATAATATCTTCGAACGGCGGCAGGTTTATAGTGACTCTTTGTCGAGTAAGATTTTTTCTCAACCCAAACTAGAAATCGTTGTAAATCTTCATTCTGAGCAAGAAGAATATCAATTTCCCATTTCATTCCTTGCAGCAAGTTGTCAGCATTTTTCAACATCCCCACTGTGAGTAAAAATACCTCTCGCCATTGTTTATCAGTGACATGGCAGATGAGTTCACCGAAATCTCCATCTGATTTTTCCTTAAACCAGCGAGCAGCAAAATATTCTTGAAAAGTTAAATGTGAAAAAGAATAAATACTCCGCGCTCTTTCTGCCAATAGTCCATGTTGAGCCACAATTGAATTTAGAATCGCTTCACTATCAAATTGAAGAATTTCGAGATTATTACTGGCATTCGGTAAATTACGAATATAGTCTCGAATCTGTTCTTCAATAAACCTTTGTTTGAAAAAGTAGTCATTTTGTTTAAATGCTTTGTAAGCCACTTGACTGAGCAGATCTTCTTTCCGTTGCAGTGATAGTTGTTTGTAGACCTCTTCTCGCTTAATGTTTTTTGTTGCATCCCATTTTTTCAGCAACACATCCACACCTTCTTTGTATAATTCTGATCGGTTAGCCGGAAAACCAGCACGTTCCTCAAATACCAAACATAAAAGCGTAAGTAACAGTGGATTGGTAGCCAATTCCTGCAAACCGGGAAATGCTTGTAGCTCTTTTGGGAATTCCTGTGCTTTGATGGGATCTTTCTGCTGGAACCATTTGCGAGCAAAATCGGCAATCTGGATATCGTTAAAATCTGCAACTTCCACTTCTGTAAACTGATCAAAGATATATTCTTTAGCCGCAATCCGACAAGTAATTACAAATTGACTGGTATAAAAATCCTCCTCAGTCTGGCGAATGGTCTTTAAAACTCGATCATGATCTTGTGCTTTTACTTCATCCAATCCATCCAGCAAAATGACCGCTCTACCTGCCTGTACAATTTTCGATCCTACCGCTTCGGCATTATTAACCCCACATGTAGTCAATTGTTTAGCCATAAAACCCAATAAATCAGGCTGTCCTTTCGTCTCAGCAAATTCTTTGAGCGTAATAAAAAAAGGCACTCTATCTACAAGAATCCTTCCGCCATTACATTGTAAAGCCAACCACCTGAGAAATGTCGTTTTTCCCGCCCCCGGCTTCCCTAAAATCATCAACTTATCATGGCGTTCTACGGCTTTCAACGCCGAGATACGTTTTTGTCGGACTGTACCCAAAATAAATCGATCAAAATCCTCAACCTCACACCCATCCATCAATTCCTTAATGCTACGTCGCTGAGTACGAGAAATTTTCTCCAAAATATTAACGTTGGTGTAAATAGAATCGATAGTAATTGGTTGACTCATATCCAACACACGCATCATGCCACAACGTTTCTGAATATTGGAACTAACCTTATTGCGAACCTCTTGAACAAGCATATCAAGATCAACATCCTGAAGAGGTTGCGAAGTATCCACAGCTAAATTTGCTATTTCCTCCCAAGGTAGACCTAATTCAGCACAGATGCTTTGAAAAAATCCAGCTTCTACAGGTTCTCTGCGAAGGAATTGACCCACAACTTGCCGACTACAGCCAACAATATCAGCACAAATTTTTTGGGAGGTATATTTTTTGTCAAACGTAGGTTTGGCTCTTTTTAACCCGTCTACAGAAACAGTTAGTGATCGTGCCATACCTTGTCCACAAAACTTTTACACAATTCTAACAGGTCTGACACAAGACTTACATAACTAAAACGTTGCCCTGACAGCTTTTCAGAAATTTCAAGTTCTAATAAAGACAGGAATAAAGCGCGCAAAACTCCTAAACCTATCGCTAACACTATGGAGTACATTTCCATCCTATGTCTAACCTAAACTGCCAAACCCATCAACCTAAAGATTGCAGCAATGAGATCAAACATCGTATTGCCGAAGAACGGTTATTTCAAGCCAGCTTCAGCTTTAAGCTAGCCTCGATCGCCACCGCCGCTTTTGCCAGCATCAGCCTCATCGGTGCCGGATTACTACTTTCTGGCTACCTCTCCGCAGGCACTCTAACCACTGCATCAGGAGCCGGATCGACCATTTACTGCATCAAATTAGCCAAAGATGCCAACGATCGACTCGATCGCATTTTTGCAGAAATAAACGACTAAGATTGTGAGCTTTAACAGCACAAACCTCAGTCCCGCCAGCAGTTACCAAGTCTGCCTACAGAAGCTAATTTTCTAGTCCACCTAGGCAGACTTATATTTAAAGCGAGACCCAAGCTTCAGTCGATCGAGTTGCAGAAGAGGCCGAAGTGTCTACAGAAAGTTTGTGGGGGCGAATATGCAACGTAATTTCTGTATCCAGATGCTTTAAAAACATCAACAATTTACCCTCGCTAAATCGCTGAAACTCTCCCTTCATTAAATGAGAAACTTCCGGCTGCAAAATACCCAATAGCTCCGCAGATTCCCGTTGCTTCAACTTGCGCTCTCTCAGCAACCGAACTACCTGAATCCCGATTTTTCCTCGCATCAGCATTTCATCAGCATCATCAAAACCCAAGTCAGCAAACACGTTGCCGCTACTTTCTTCAAACATTGTCTTTTCCATAAATTTCTTGCTCTCGGTCAATAGCATCTTTATAACGTTGCTTGATCAAGTCAATATCAGACTGCGGTGTTTTAATTCCCTGCTTTGACTTTTTCTGAAAGGCATGAAGTACATAAATCCTTTCTTTTATTTTAACAATATACACCGCTCGATAAGTATCCGTATCATAGCGTTTGATAATTTCATATACTCCCCCAGATATCCCTTTTAAGGGTTTGGCTTCCTGGGGAGTTTCCCCCGCCTGAACTAATTGAAGTGCATAGCCAACAGCAGCTCTAACTTCATCAGGGAATGATCGAATACTTTTACGTGAATCCCCCATCCAGACCAGGGGACGGAGAGGAAGTTCAGTAATATCATCATTATCCACCCTATATAAAATTTCCTATAAAAACAATATCTAAAGTACCACAAGTATCAATGGGCTTGCCCCAAAACCAACGATTTCTTGAGATCGGCAAAAAGATCGGCAATTTTCTTGCCTTCAAAGCGTCATAATGCTTGCAGAGAAAGAATTACAAGGATTTTAAAGATCGGCAATGTACCGTGATGAAACCATTGAATTGATGGAACCAATGCCGCCACCCGCGCGATCGCAGAGCGTCTCTGCTAAGAGAATCGAAGACCTGATTGTTTCCGTTAGGCTGACCCAGAATTGCGTTTTGTGAAATTCTGTAAAGTTTTACACCCAAATATTATCTTCCCAAGAAAGTAAAGGAAACATGAAAATATAACCATCATTACGCACCTCAGAGTCCCCACCATGCAAGCATCTCACTCCATTACTCTCCGCAACATCCCAGCCAGCGCCGAAGCCCTAATTCGCACCCAAATCGATCGGCTCAACAAAGACCATAGCTGGATTTCCGACTGCCAAGTCACCGCCGAAGTCCCCGCGCCATTCACCACCGGCATGTACCAAATCCACATCGACTGCAAAATCCCTGCTGGATCGGTGGTGATCGATCGAGCACCCCTCACAGACTGCTACCAAGAAGACCTCCAAGTAGCCATATGGAGCGCCTTTGAACAAGCCCGCCAAAAAATCAAATCCCACGTCATCCACTCCGCCAACTTCTCCCGCAAACTCCAACATGCGTGACATATCTTAGACTCCTTAAAGATGACTAAAACACCATCAGTTAACCGAGGATGTTTTGTTCGGGGTAGAATCCAGACATACCGAAACCCCTAGCCAAAATTGATCCTCACCAGCACCCAAAACCCCCTAGTTAAACAAGTTCGCCGTCTGCATCAAGCAAAAGAACGGCAACAAGAACAAGCCTTTCTCATCGAAGGCACCCATCTATTACAGGAAGCCTTCGCCGTCCAGCATCCCATCCAACTAGTCTGTGCTACCGAGGCTTGGCAACAGCACAACCCCGCACTTTGGCAACAAGCGATCGATCAAGCCCGCACCGAACTAGTCACCGAAAAAGTCCTCGCCGCCATGGCCACCACCGTCACCCCCGACGGAGTTATCGCCGTCGCCGATCGCACCACCACCTCCCAGCCCAGTCTCACCGGTAAACTAGTTTTAGCACTCGATCGACTTCAAGATCCTGGCAACCTAGGCACCGCCATTCGTACCGCTGCCGCCGCCGGAGCTGATGGTATTTGGACTAGCGCCGACAGCGTAGATTTAGATCATCCCAAAGTCCTGCGGGCTTCTGCTGGTCAGTGGTTTCGGCTACCCATGGCCAAGACCAATAACTTATTAGAACTCGCCCAAACCTATCGATCGAACGGCAGCCAAATAATCGCCACCGGCATGACCGCAGCCGTAGACTACTGGCAAATCGACTTTACTCAACCCACCTTTATTTTATTGGGCAACGAAGGCCAAGGCTTACCTGTAGAGCTGATGGATGTAGCCGATCGCATTGTGAAAATTCCGATGCAGTCCACCGTAGAATCTTTAAATGTTTCGATCACTGCCGCGCTGATTTTATATGAGTCCAGACGGCAAAACTCTTTGCTATAATGACAAACATTGGGGCTGTAGCTCAGATGGATAGAGCGATTGCCTCCTAAGCGATAGGCCGCGCGTTCGAATCGCGCCAGTCCCACTTCAAAAAAAGACACTTGTGATACGCTTACCCTTGGGTTAAGCAGTATCTCGGCGCGCTATCCTTTTTCAATGACCATTCATCATTCCGATCCAGCTTCTCACCATCAAACCATTGGCACCAGACGATCGCGGCCTCGCAGATTGTCACGTTGGCTATGGGCAGGCTTAGCATTAGCAGGTATTACCTCCAGCCCTTTTTTGTGGTTTGGTTGGCGAGAACTCGAAAACTCTTGGATTAAACCAGATGCAATCTTTGTATTAGGTGGTGAAACCGAGCGCGAAAAATTTGCCGCTCGCCTCGCAGTTAAGCATCCTAGCTTGCCGGTGTGGGTATCGGGTGGCGCACCAGTAGGCTATGCCAAAAAAGTATTTGCTAAAGAAAATATTGATTTACGGCGTTTACACGTCGATCGCAACGCCGTAGATACTGTAACCAACTTCACTACCATGGTCGAAACCTTAAAACAGGCTGGAGTAAAAAGTGTTTATCTAGTGACCTCCGATGACCACATGGCTCGATCGCGGTTAATCGGCGAAATTATCTTTGGGAGTCGTGGCATTGCGGTTAAACCAGTGAGCTTTGTAAGTAACAGACCAGATGAATCTTGGCAAAAAGTGCTGAGGGATGGTGGTCGATCGATTTTTTGGATTTTTACGGGCAAGACCGGTGCCCATTGGATTAAAGATTACAAGCGGGTTTCTTAACTGCTCATAAATAGTCAATTTTCCATAATCAATTTTTCACAGTCAATTTTCCACATTCAATCCATTTGGCTGATGTATTTTCATGGGTGATTACTGCAAAATGACCCTGGGTGGTTTGCTATCTTTTTTTATTAGCAATCGGTGTGATATTAATCACAATTAATCCAAAATTAGATCACTAAATAACAAAGATAATCTTCAAAATTGCTATGGCTACTATTAGTGGAACTGCTGCTGCCGATTTTCTCAGTGGAACAATCGATGCTGATACGATCGAAGGTTTTGGCGGTAATGATATTTTAATCGGCTTGCAAGGCGATGATTCATTGTTGGGTGGCGATGGCAATGATCAGCTCGATGGCAGTGCTGGCAATAACACTTTAGATGGCGGCAATGGCGATGACAAATTTGATATCCGCGATG
>JAYSRP010000030.1:0-20172 GCA_043721015.1 Synechococcales cyanobacterium
CCCCAACAAATCGGGCGTGCTCACCCGAGGCTGCACTGGTGGCCGTCGAAAAGGCCCCCGAGCCAGACGAGTCAACAACAGCAAAGCAGCCGGAGCCTGCAAAATCAACAGCAAGATCGCAATAAGACTAGGAGCAGCAGAAAGATTCAAAGTAATTCAATTTTAGTCGTGGTGGCTAACAGCCATCATACGACACCCAGCATAAATAGGCAGGACGATCCGCAGAATTGTAAGGCTGGTTTTGCAGAACCCCAATTCTAACTACATTTAACAAAACAGCCCAAATCAGCCGCAGTAGGTAACAATCAGGCTAGGATATTGACACCAATTCGATCGATCATCCAATTGGTCAAATATCTGCGCCCGACTCTTTTTCACCCCGATGGACAACACCAAACCCACAGTCTGCTTCACCTTAGGCACCCGGCCAGAAGCCATCAAGCTTGCCCCTGTGATCAAAGCCTGCCAAAAATCTGCTAAATTTCGCACCCAGGTAGTTCTCACCGGCCAACACCGTGAAATGGTTGCCCAGGTGATGAAAATCTTTGATCTGCAAGCCGATGTGGATTTAGACATCATGCAGTCTCAACAGTCCCTCACCGATATTACCCAGCGCTGCCTGCAAGGATTAGAAAAACTCTTCAAAGCATCCCAACCCAGCCTCGTGGTTGTCCAAGGTGACACCACCACGGCCTTTGCTGCTGCTCTGGCTGCCTTTTATCAACAGATCCCGATCGGGCACGTCGAAGCTGGCCTGCGCACCGATAACCTTTTTGACCCCTACCCCGAAGAAGCCAACCGTCGCCTGATTTCTCAGATCGCCCAACTGCACTTTGCCCCTACAGATTTAGCTGTCGCCAACCTCCGCAAATCTGATGTCACCGGCCAAATCCACAACACCGGCAACACTGTTATCGATGCCCTACTCACCGTCGCGGCGCAACAGCCCGACTGCCCCATCCCTGGCCTAGATTGGTCAAAATACCGCACCATCTTAGCCACCGTCCATCGCCGAGAAAACTGGGGCGAACCATTGGCCAGCATTGGCCAAGGCTTTTTACAGGTACTAGAGAAATTCTCTGACACCGCATTGCTATTACCCCTACATCGCAATCCTACCGTTCGTGACCCACTGCAAAAGATGCTGGGTGAGCATCCCAGAGTATTTTTGACCGAGCCATTAAATTATTTGGAACTGGTGGGTGCCATTCAACGCTGTCATTTGCTATTGACCGATTCTGGTGGCCTACAAGAAGAAGCGCCGAGTTTGGGTAAACCGGTATTGGTGATGCGAGAGACTACCGAAAGACCAGAGGCGGTGACGGGCGGTACGGCAAAATTGATTGGTACTAACAGCGCTCGAATCACTGCTGCTGTCTCTGAACTATTGGAAAATCCAGCGGCCTATGCCCAGATGTCTAACGCGATCAATCCTTTCGGGGATGGTCATGCTTCTGAGAAGATTTTGATGGCGATCGAACAGTTCTTGGTTTAGCATTTTTGGCTTGTCGATTCGGCTACAAATCAGTTAGTATATGGGCACTAAATAACTTAAATGATCTATGGTTTCCCAACTTCCCAAACCAGCAGTCATCTATCCAGATAGTGATGGTCAGCCAATGTCAGATAATACATTGCAGTTTAGCTGGATTGTCAAAATCAAAGAGAATCTAGAAATTTTGTTTGCTGAAAATCCAGATGTTTTTGTAGCGGGGGATTTGCTGTGGTATCCAATAGAAAACAATAACAAGATTTGCCGCGCCCCCGATGCAATGGTGGCTTTTGGCAGACCAAAAGGATACCGAGGCTCTTATAAACAGTGGGCAGAAGGCAATATTGCCCCCCAGGTGGTCTTTGAAGTGTTGTCTCCAGGAAATCGCTTGGCAGAAATGACCGCCAAGTTTGAGTTTTATAATCTTTATGGTGCAGAAGAATATTATATCTACGATCCAGATAGGGTGGACTTTACTGGTTGGCTACGGCAAAATGGCACTTTGCAGGGAATTGGCAACATTGCGGGCTGGGTTAGCCCCAGGTTGGGGGTGAGATTTGAGTTGGGCGATGAGCTAGAGGTTTATACCCCCAATAACAGGTTGTTTTTATCACCATTAGAGATTGCTCAAAGAGCAGAGCGGTTGGAATTAGAGACCAATCAAGCAAAATTAGAAACCCAGCAGGAGCGCGATCGAGCTGATGCAGCGGAGCAAAAGTTACTGGCTCAAAGCAAGGAGAATGAAACTCTGAAGGCAAAGCTGCGAGAGTTAGGTATTGAGATGTAGAAAAGTAGTCTTAGTCATCAATGCAGTAACACAAACGTTTGGCTCAAGGTTTATCGAGGTATTATTTTGAACTTTAGGCAAATGCGTGCCCCACTCTCCTGGTTGACAGGAAGTTTGATTTTTCTACCGGCTGGAGTTTTCAGGGTAAACTAAGGGCATCGCCAAACAAACTTATATTCTATGTTCGTTGAAAAAGTTATTGAAAACGTTGAAACGTTAGTCACCGCCTATGAGCTGTCCAAAAAGGCTGCTCCGACGGTACAGCGTGTTTTTAAGCAACTTCAGAGCGGAAAACTCAAAATCGCAATTTTTGGAGCTGGTGGTACGGGTAAAACAACTCTTGGCAACATTTTGGCAGGTAAAGCTAGTGCCAACAACGTTTTGAGTCAGTATCAGGAATCTATTTCGATCGATCGGCTCAAACTAGAGGGCGATACCCCTGGTTCAGTAATTATTGTGCCCGGTCAAGAACGTCGTCAGCATACATGGGATGAAATTTTCTCAGAAATTATTGCTGGTCAGATCACCCTAATTATCAATGTTGTTTCTTATGGCTATCACTCTTTTGAGGGCATTGGCTGGCAAGCCCATCAGTTATATCAAGCTGGTATGACTGAACGGCAATTTGTATCAATTTACATTCAAGACCGACAAGTCAGAGAAGTTGAAGCTTTAAAATCAATGGAAAGCCATATCAAAATAGCGAAAAGTAAAAAAGTATTGATGTTGACGCTAGTTACAAAACAAGATTTATGGTGGCACAGCCGAGAACAGGTGAAAGACCATTACCAAAATGGAGAATACAGCCAAATAATTAAGAATATTCAGGATAAAAAAGGATCAGATGGATTTCAGCATGAGTTTATATCAACTTCATTGGCAATTGAAAACTTTGTTTTTGGTAAAGACGAATTACTTTGGCCAAATTCTGAGGGGTATGATGAGAGGCTGAAAATATCCAATACTTATAAGCTATTTAGTGTGATAAGTGCGCTATGTAAAATTACCCTAAAATAACAAAAGAGAAATCCAATGCAAGATTATACTCAATCTAAAAAGCCAGATCGAAAAATTGAACGCCAAGAAATAGATTCAGAAGAACTTGAAAAAGTATTACGAAAATTTTTTGAATCTTTGGAAAAAGCTAAATCCACAGAAAAAATTGATCATTCCCACTCGATAGAAGTAATTAAACACTACCTGGAGAAAATATCTACGGATTTAAGTAATTCTTCTACTTCATCTAATAGATCAGAAAAAAACTATCTTCCGAATAATCAAGATAATGAACTTGATACGTTGGTGAACCTTTTGAAAGAATACACTCAAAAGAAAATACAAAGCTCCAATGCAATTATTATTTTGAGTTTATTCTGGTTGCTTTTTTTTACAGGTGTATCTCTAGCTGCATTTCTGTATATTTATCAATCATATAGTTACGGAACTAGTTTTCTTCACTTTGATACTAATCTGATCGATTTTCCTTTTTTATGTCTAGCTAGCTTGTTGGTTTTTCTACTCAAGAAGTTAAAGGATGCGTATCATAATAAAGAAATAGTTGATCGCAACCTTGCAAAAATTATTCGAACTACTTCACAGGCCGGAGAGCATGTTCATAGTGGATTTGGCAAGAAATTAGAATTAGACGTGAGGCTAACCGAAGCAGAAAATGCACTCGAAAATTCTCTGCTATAAACTTAATTTTGAGAATCTACAGATAGTTTAAGATTAATCATCGACAACACCAAAATCGCTAAAAACATTACCAACCCGATCGCACAGGCATAGCTCAGATCTTGAGAAGTGCCAAAGCCTTTTTCGTACAAATAGTAAATCACGGTCTTAGAGCTATTGCGCGGCCCCCCTTGAGTCATCACATACACCTCCTCAAATACCTTAGTCGCCGCGATCGCCGACACCACTGCCACCAAAGCCATATAGGGCTTCATCAAGGGCATGGTAATTGTCCAATGCCTAGACAAACCATCTACACCATCGATCGCCGCCGCCTCGTACAAATCTGCCGGAATTGACTGCAAACCCGCCAAATAAATCGTCATGTAATAGCCTAACCCCTTCCACACCGTCACCGCCATCACACTCCAAATAGCCCATTGGGGACTAGTGAGCCACTCCACTGGCGGTAAATGCAGCCCGATCAACAACTGATTCAATAACCCATTCTCGGCATACATAAACTTCCAAGCAATCCCCGCCACCACCATCGAAATAATTACCGGCACATAGTAAGCTGCCCGAAACCAGCTCATTCCCATCAACTTATTGTTAACAGCGATCGCTAAGCCCAAAGGCAACACTGTAAGCAAAGGCACAGCCACCAACAAATACAGCAAAGTATTGCCCACAGTTTTCCAGAATAGGCCATCTTTTAGCAATCGAACGAAGTTAGCCAAACCCACCCAAGAAGCATCACCAGTTAACAAATTAAAATTAGTAAAACTTAGATAAAAAGCCTGCAAAGCGGGCACAAACACCGTCAAACTCAACCCCAACAAAGCAGGCAACAAAAACAAATAAGCAGTGAAAGGCAGACGAATATTCATAATTTCAATTGCTAATTTTAGTTAGAGAAGACAGCAAAGCATCGATTTCTTCATAGGTTGTCAAATAATGGACACAGGCGCGGATGCAGTCTGGGAAAAACAGCGTTCGCAAGAAAATCCCCTGAGTCTCTAGCTTTTGCACCACTCGATCGTGTCCCCCCGCTGCCAACTGAAAAGAAACCAACCCAGTCTGCGGAGCCTCCGGCAACCAACACTTCACCCCCGACAACTTATTTAGACCATTCCATAAATAAGCACTCAGCTCAGTAACCTGTTGATATCTTTCCACCACCCCAGCACAGCGATCTTGCGTCGCCAGCGCCTCCACTAGCCCCGCATACAAAGGATAAGCCGAAGTAGCGATCTCATACTGTCGCCCATCCGCCAAAAATCCCCCGCCTGCCTCAAAATCTAAGCCTCGCCAGCCAATAAACGTGGGTTTGAGAACCGATCGAGCATCATTACTCACATACAAACCACCCACCCCCTCCGGGCCACAGCACCACTTATGCCCAGTAAAAGCATAAAAATCCACCCCTAACTCCAGCAAATTCAGCGGCATCATCCCCACCGACTGCGCCGCATCTACCAGCACCCGAATTTCTGGATTGTAGGCTCTCACCGCCCGCATAATCTCCGCCAAAGGCAAAATCTGCCCAGTATTCCATAGCACATGACTAATCACCACCAACTTAGTAGCCGGAGTAAGATGCTGCACCAACAAAGCCGTAGCATCCGTCGCCATCAGCAACGGAGCCGTAGTAGAAGTAACCCCATAGCGCCGCTGAATTTCTTGAATCGAGGCCATCACCCCCGGATGCTCGCAGTCCGTCAACAAAATATGATCACCAGCCTGCCAAGGCATTCCCCACAGCGCAATATTGCAGCCCACCGTCACATCTTCCGTCAAAGAAATATTGCCAGCATCCACCTGCAACAGCTTGGCCCACTGCTGGCGAGCCTGCTGTGCTACCTGACTCGTCCAGGCATTGACCCGCAGACCAAACGGCCCCGATCGCTGAACATACTCAAAAGCCTCTATAACAGCAGTGAGGGTCGGCTCTGCTAGTACACCTTGACCACCATAATTAAAGTAACTTTTATTTATCAAAGCCGGAAAAAGCTGCCGGTGGCTGATCAGAGAAAACTCATTCATAATATTATGGAGTTGCGGGTTAGTTCTGGTTTGAAAAAGGGAATAATGATTTGATGAGAGCCGCGCAGCACAACACTTCGACGGTCGCTCGACTGGATAACTTGCTATGAGTACAGATTTCAAAGACTACTATTTGGTTTTGGGCATCGCCAAAAACGCCAGTGCCGAAGAGATTAAAAAATCTTACCGACGTTTGGCGCGTAAATATCACCCAGATATGAACCCGGGTGATAAAGCTGCTGAAGCACGCTTTCGGGAAGTGACTGAAGCCTACGAAGTGCTGGCCGACACCGAAAAGCGCCGTAAATATGACCAGTTTGGCAAATATTGGAAACAGCCCGCCCCAGTTAACTCCCGCCCTGCTGGCGCACCGGGAGGCTATCGTCCGGCTACTGGTGCCGATGTCGATTTTGCCAACTATGGCAGCTTTGATGAATTTCTGAATGAGCTGCTGGGCCGCAAAACAGGTGCAGCACGACCTAAAACTGGTGGAGAAGATTTCGCTTCGGCGACTACCAGTGCCAACGGCGATCGAGATGCCACCATTAATCTCACCATGATGGAAGCCTTTAAGGGCGTAGAAAAATCCTTCACGATCGGCAACGAAAGCATTAAAATCCGCATTCCTCTGGGAGCCAAGCCCGGCAGCCGCATTCGCGTAAAAGGCAAGGGCAGCGTTAGCCCTTATAACCAGCAGCGCGGTGACTTGTATCTAACGATCGCCATTAAGCCCCACGAGTTTTTTCAGTTCGACAAAGAAAACCTCACCTGCGAAATCCCCATCTCTCCTGAAGAAGCGGTGCTCGGTGCCCAAATTCAGGTGCCCACTCCTGACGGCTTTGTGATGTTGAATGTCCCGGCGGGCGTTAAATCGGGTCAGTCGCTACGACTGCGGGGCAAAGGCTGGTACAACTCTAAGGGCGAACGCGGCGACCAAATTGCCAAGCTGATGATTGCCACCCCCAAAAACATTACGCCCGCAGAAAAAGATCTGTACGAAAAGTTGCGCAAAGCTCGCAGCGTCGATCCGCGCAGCAACTTCAGTCGCATCACACTTTAACCCGACCAATCTACGACCTGATAAAGTAGATATAGTGTGAATACCCAGGGAGTTGTGTATGTCGATCGATGATAATACCTCAGAAAATACGCCAGTCATTAAATCGCGCACTGGCAAGTTTTTGCAGGGCATGTTCGATAAAAAAGCCGACAAAAAAGCTCCTAGCCGCAATATGGCTCGAACCAAAAGCACACCGACTAGCCAGCAAGAATTTATGCAGGTCGTCCCGGAGCCGATTACCTGGGATGAAGGCGAAGAAACCAATTGGGATGACGACTTCATCGAAGCACCCCAACCAGCTTTTGTCGAACCCAAAATTACTCCAACTGTAGAGCCGCCCGTTTTTTCGGCACCTCCCCCGCCGCCAGCCTTTAAAACAGCGAACCCAGCACCAGTTGCTGCGGTTTCAGCTCCTAGTGACCTGGTATCAAATCTGCCGCAGCCATCGATTACCGAACCGATCGTTGATCAAGTTACCCCAGCAATATTCACTGAAGAAACAGTTCCGCCAGCTCCACCGCGCTCTACAGTAACCAACGCTGACGAAGCAGCTCGACCTTCCACCATAGCAGTCAGCATTCCTCGTCCCAAAAACATCAAGTACAAGTCCAAGGAACCCAACGCTGAGACTATTTCTACTGCCAAGTCCAGTGATCCTAAAAATGATGCGAGCAGCGCGGCGATCGACCTAGATATTCAGCGCCCCAAAAACATCAAATACAAAACCAAGGCAGCACCTAAAGCCAGCTTGCCCGAAAGACTACTGGCTCCTATTAAATCTCTATTTGTCAAAATATCTGCACCGTTCGATCGATTAACTTCTGTCTTTGGCGATCGAACTGCCAAAATTTATATCGAACAAGTCCCTGCCGATGGAAAGATCCCCGCTAAAAAATCTTGGCAGTTGCCATCTCTAGGCCGCGAAAACTTACGTCAAATCTTAGTAATTGCTGGTGCCCTGTTCTTGGCAATGACCGTAGCCTGGGCGGTGATTAACTTTTGGCCGCGCAGCTCCGTAGCCGTAACCCCTCCGGCGGTGATCGAGCCAGCAGCCCCCATCAAACCCATTGTTAGTCCAGAAGCAGCTTTAGTAGAGGCCGTGAAAAATCAATCGCAGACTTTGGCCAGCCTGTATCCTGCCGGGTTAATTGCTAACTTGGAACTAAATAACCAGCAAAGTCTAGCCACTGTGACAGTGGGTGATCTCTGGTTTAGCCTAACTCTTGAGCAGCAGCAGCAAACTGCCCAAAGCCTTTGGCAGCAGGCTCGTAACTATCAAATGTCTGGTTTAGAAGTTCGGGGAACCACCGATCGACTGCTGGCACGCAGCCCCTTCGTGGGGACAGAAGCAGTGTTGACATTTTGGTACTAGTTCCTAAAAATTAACCAGTATCACTCATTTATATGAGCGGCTACCCAGAGAATAC
The DNA here is from genome assembly GCA_043721015.1 of Synechococcales cyanobacterium. Lineage (GTDB taxonomy): Bacteria > Cyanobacteriota > Cyanobacteriia > Cyanobacteriales > Chamaesiphonaceae > JAAFHZ01. Next base: position 8,487 of record JAYSRP010000030.1, read on the forward strand.
GGAACTTTTCTGAAGATCTTAAATTTGGGTACAATTTTGGGATTTATATTACAAGATGCAGTTGACCGGAACGTTGGCAGTTATAAAAAATTGAGCAACGGGAAGTCTCAGCGTTCAATTTACTCATTTATTATTTTTCTGCTAATTATTTAGATTTATAATGGGCAGATTTTTTTTGAGCCAATGATCACAGAATTTTTTCCAGGCCGTAAATTAAAGACTTCAGACCAAGGATTTTGCGGATGGAGAGTAATACACCAGGCATATAGCAAGCCCGATCCATGGTGTCATGTCGCAGCGTATAGATTTGACCAGCGGCACCGAAAAGAATTTCTTGGTGGGCAATAAAGCCAGGCAGGCGAATGCTATGAATCCGAATATTTTCGTTGGCTAATGCGCCTCTGGCTCCGGTGATTTGCTCGGTTTCTGTGACCAGTGGAGCATTAAAAGTTTGGCCTAGTTCCCCTAGCAACTGAGCAGTCTGTACCGCTGTACCACTGGGAGCATCAGCCTTTTGGTTGTGGTGCAGCTCAATAATCTCGACATTTTCAAAATACTTAGCCGCCTGTACTGCGGCCTGCTGCATCAGCACTACCCCGATCGAGAAGTTAGGGATAATGAGGCAGCCGGTGCTGGCTTTATCGGCAAATTCGGCTAGCTGGGCCATTTGCTTTTCGCTGAGTCCGGTGGTGCCTACTACTGGGCGCACCCCATAGGCGATCGCCGAGCGGACATTTTCATAGACTCCGTCGGGATGAGTAAAATCTACCATTACGGCTAGCTGCTTTTCTTGGGAAGCCATGGCCAGCGTTGCTTGTAGGTCATTTACTACCGGAATTTCTAATTCGCCACAGCCTGCTAACAGACCAATATCTTCACCTTGAATATTGGGGTTGCGATCGATCGCCCCAAACAGCACCATATCTGTGGCTTGGGCAACGGCCTTGATTACTTCTAGGCCCATTTTGCCAGCGGCACCATTGACAACTACCGGGATGGGTAAACTCATACTTCGATCGACCAAAATTCAGCTTTTTTAGTCTACCAGATGCTCTGGCATTAGTTTTTAGTTTTGAGGATGGTCTTGGATTCGATATTATCGGTGATCGAGAGAGGCGGCTCGCTTGTCCAGAGTTTGAGATTTTCGGGGCTACCCAAAGAATAGTCTTCTAGTTTAAAATCTTTACTAATATTTTTCAGACGGTTATATAAAGCTTGGTTGAGTATTACTCCTTTAGACTCGCGGCGAATACCCATCAAAATTACACTGCGTTGAAAGGCATTATCTTTGGCGCTACGACTGCAAGTATCTCTGCGATATTGACCAAGATTGAGAATTGGGTAGTCTTTTACCGCAAAAATTGTTCTACCCAGATCTTGCTGAATAGTTTTAGCCCGCTCCATGGCGCGGGTTTCTTCTTCTTGCTGTGAACCTTCACAAGAAGAAGTCCCGATCGCAATAATTTGATTGGGGTTCTCCATGATTTTGACAATGCCTTTGTTTTCTAAAAAGGTCTTTAAATCTCGGAGGAGCCTTGGTTTGGCATCAACCAAGCTCACCTCGGTAGAAGAGCCGGGATGCCAGCGAAACTCTTCAGTTAAAATTGCCATATTAAATTCCGCTGACTTCCCTTGGCTATCGGCAGCCGGGGCAAAGGGAAAATACTCAATGCCATTGATATTGCGCGGTCTGCGATCGACTAAACAAAAAGAAGTTTCCATCCCCATTGAGCATTTGATCCGATCCATAAAGATCAATCCTGCGCCCAATATGGCAAATAGCGGCACCGTAACTCCGGCTAACAGCAAGCGTTTCTTGCGTTCGGCCTGCATCGATCGAGTTAGTGGATTAGCCAGATCTTCAATCACCGCATGGGCAGATTGGTAGCGTTTTTCTACCCGCGCTTCCAACATTTTGTCGAAAATTTCTGCCAGATTATCACTTACATAGCGCTGACTTTTTGCCAACAAGTCTCGCCAGATCCAGCGATTTTGTTGAAAGTCGTACAGGTTGTCGGGAGTTACACCGGTCAGCAAATGAATGCAAGTTGCCCCCAAAGCAAAGAGATCGGTGGCAGGGAAAGCCTGCCCACTGCGAATTTGTTCTGGTGGGGCATAGCCCATGGTGCCGCCAGTGGTGCCGCGCACGCTCACATTCTCGGTCAACTGTTTAGAAAGGCCGAAATCGATCAGCACCAACTGGCCATTCTGACGGTGCATGACATTTTCTGGCTTGATATCACGATGTATGATATTTTGGCTATGGATAAACTGTAGTACCGGTAAAATTTTTTGCAAAAATTGACGGATGTGGGTTTCGCTGTAGGGGCCATTAGCAGACATTTCCTTCAATAAGTTTTGGCCATCGATATATTCTTGAACCAGGTACAGCTTTTGATCTTGTTCTAAGAAAGCTAATAATTTGGGAATATTTTGAGATTCACTGCCAAGTCTATCTAGCTGTTTAGCCTCGCGTTGGAATAACTCTAGAGATTTACCAAAAGATTTAGGATTGGTGGCAACATGGGGAGCCGGAAAAAATTGCTTGATCACACAGAGATTTCGCAAAGGCGTGTCTTCATCCACAGCCAAATAGGCACGACTCATGCCGCCAGAGTCGAGGAATCGACTGGCGCGATAGCGGTCTTTGAGCAGCAAAGCAGCCCCACAGGCCAAACAAACTTTAGTCTGGGGGGGGTTTTCTGGCTTTTGGCAGCTAGGATTTAGGCAGTAGCTCATTGCTTAGGGCAAGTGTTAGAATCGCGTGGCATTGCTATCTTTATTCTAGCGATTCCTATCCCCAAATAAAATATTACTTTTAGCTGAAAGTTGTTATTCCTTTCTTAAGTTTTGTTCCAAACTACTCGTCGTCAATTGGCTTTGTGGTACTCGATCGTCACTGCAATAGTGCTGATATTATTTGCTACTGGGGTTTTTTTCTATGTGCGGGGCACCTTGATTGAAAGAATCGATGACACTCTCGACCATATTGTGGAAGTGGTGATGCGATCGATCGCCATTGATCACCTAGGGCAAATTGATGTGGCGGAGAGCTTTCACAATAATGCTGCTGACTTAGAAGATGACCATATTGACCTAGAACTTTTCGATCTGCACAGCAAGTTGCTCTGGTCCACCTGGGCAGATCCGCCCAGTTTGACACTCCGCCAAGATACCAATGGCGCGACGGTCACTGTTGATCCGCAGCATTTGCTCCGCCAAATTGTGCGTCCGATTAGGTTTCATGGTCAGGTGTTGGGCTGGCTGCGAGTAAGTCATCCTTGGTTTGAGGTGACAAAACCAACTCAAGATTTGTTTTTAGATTTGTTAGCGGCGACCACCGCGACAATCGGGGTGGTTGCGGGGGTGGGCTGGTTTTTATCGGGGCTGGCGATCGAGCCAATCAAAGCTTCTTATCAGCAGCTTAAGCAGTTTACGGCTGATGCTTCTCATGAGTTGCGCAACCCGCTGGCCACAATTCAGACCAATGTACAGGTAGCTTTGGCGACCGAAATGCAGATGCCGATCGCCCAAAAACAACAGTTGCAGGTGATCGAACGATTGACTCGCCGTTTGGGTAGGCTGGTGGACGATCTGTTATTTTTAGCTCGCCAAGATAGCGGTGATGCGCCGGTGGCTTTTGAAACGGTACCGATCGATGCTCTGTTAATGGAAGTGACTGAGGAGCAAAAGTTGGCAGCACAGGCGCGGGGAATTAAGCTTCAGCTAGAGATTGCTGACGCCCCAGAGTTTAATGTAGCTGGTGATTGGAATCAGTTGGCGCGATTGTTTACTAACCTGATTGACAATGCCATTCAATACACTCCTGCTCATCAGCAGCCCACTCCTAAAATTGTGATTTTTTTGGCTTGTAATGCAACCAATATCCAGATAGTGGTGCAGGATCAAGGGATGGGCATTGGGGCGACCGATTTACCTCGGTTGTTGAACCGGTTTTATCGGGTGAATCCGGTGCGCAGTGGCGAACGCGGTGGTGGTTCGGGGTTGGGGCTATCTATTGTGCAGTCGATCGTCCAGCGGCATCAGGGGGAGATATCGATTAACAGTGAGTTGGGCAAGGGAACAAAGGTGATCATTATGCTGCCGATCGTCAATTGAACTGTAAAGGCTGCTCGATCAGAGTTATGCTGAGGAGGGCGACTATAATGTTTTGGTGATTCAGACCACTTTTAAGGTAATCATTTTTGTATGGATAGGTTGGAAAGCATCTCAATAAAAGGTTTTCGTCGTCTTCAGCAAGTTGATATCGAAATGAGAAATCTGGTTGTGATGATTGGTGCAAATGGGTCTGGTAAAACATCTTTTCTTGATGTGCTTTCGCTATTGTCTGCTTCGGCTCAAGGTAATTTGACAGAAACATTACAGCGCAAAGGTGGTTTGAATCAAATCTTGACCAGAGGCAAGGCTTCACAGCTTGAAATTACTACATCAATGAAAATACCAGAAAGACAACCTTTGAAATATGACTTGGTTTTGTCTCCTAGTAGATCATCTCATGAAATTAATAAGGAGACTTTGACGCAGCAGCAAAATCCAAATCGACCAGAACCTTTTAAATACATTAACTCCTATGGTTTAGATGTTAGATACTATCAAGACGGAGCTGGTTTACTGCAACCAACCTGGGAGCATAACTCTCTCGAAACCTCATTATCTCAAGTTCCTAAAATGTATCGTGAACCAGAGAGCCTGAGAAAAAATCTTGCTGCCTGTACCTACTATGGAGCGCTAGATGTCTCGGAAAAGAGTCCAATTCGCTTACCACAAGCAATGCGCCCTGCTAAATTGCCCGGTGCTAATGGTGAAAATTTAGTTTCTTGTCTCTATGATCTGCGTGAAACAGATCAAGAGTGCTTTGAAGTGATTGAAGATGTCATTTCTACCGCATTTCCAGACTTTGAAAGATTGAATTTTCCACCTGTTGCCGCTGGAACTGTTTCAATGACGTGGAAAGACAAAAACTTTTCTCAGCCGATGTACGTACATGAATTGTCAGAGGGTACACTAAGGTTTCTCTGGCTAGCAACACTTCTATTAAGCCAAAGCCTTTCCACAATCACATTGCTAGATGAGCCTGAGGTTAGTTTGCACCCAGAGCTGCTGAGGCATTTAGTTTATTTGATGCGAGAAGCTGCAAAGCACACACAGCTCATTGTGGCAACTCATTCCGATCGACTGATTAGATTTTTAGACCCGAAAGAAGTTTTGATTTGTGATCTGGAAGAAGATGGCGCAGCAAAAATGACTTGGGCAGATACTTTAGATTTAGATAAATGGTTAGAAGATTACAGTCTGGATCAACTTTGGGCAATGAATTTAATGGGTGGCCGTCCATGAAAATTGCTATTTTGGTTGAAGGAGCTACGGAAGTAGCTTTTAGAGAGAAACTACGTGAATTTTTGAAGCTTCGCTTAGATCAACAAATGCCGAAATTGAAATTTATTGAACAAGGCGGTCGCATCCCCAAAGAAAAAAAACTCAAGCGCATAGTTGAAAATTTATTGAGTGGTGACAATGCCTTTGATGCAGTAATTGCCCTGACTGATATTTATACAGGCACTACAGATTTTAAAGATGCTGCTGATGCTAAATCTCAAATGATTGAATGGGCTGGCAACAACCCAAATTTTTATCCTCACACGGCAGTACATGATTTTGAAGCATGGCTGCTGCCCTATTGGAAAACTATTCAATCTTTGGCAAAGCATAATAAATCGGCTCCTACTGGCTCACCTGAGACAGTAAACCACCAAAAACCACCTTCCTATTGGATTAAAGAAATTTTTAAATCAGGGGGCCGTCAAGATTACAACAAACCTATTCATGGATCAAAGATTTTGAAGGGCAATGATTTAATGGTTGCTATTCAAGCTTGTCCAGAGTTGAAAGCATTTGTGAATCGGATTATTTTTCTTTGCGATCCAAGCCAAATAATTCCATAGAAACACATTTTTTGTGGGTAATAAAATTAGCTATTACCCACAGATTTTTATGAACAATAAAGTATCTTAAGAATAGCTGAGGTAAGGTAATCGATCGGCCACTTCTTTAATCTTCACCCCATTAGCTACCAACTGTCCGCAAGCATCCCAAGTACCAGCAATAAACTGCTGACGAGCACCTTCGTTGATATTTATCGCATCCACAAAAGCTCCACAGCTCACCTGTTGAGCGACAAGATCTACAGTTACTGAGGCTTGGGGATTTTCTTGCACCATTAGTTGTAGACGACTGGCTGTCTCGGAACTGACGGTAAGGCAAGGAATACCCAACATCACACAGTTGCCAAAGAAAATTTCGGAGAAGCTTTCGCCCACAATGATTTGGATGCCCCATTTAGCGATCGCCTGGGGAGCATGTTCTCGACTGGAGCCACAGCCAAAATTGCTATTTACTAACAGCACTTTGGCTCCCTGATAGATAGGCATATCAAAAGGGTGTTGACCTTGAAGCTGTGATCGATCGTCGGCAAATACATGTTCACCTAAGCCATCAAAGGTGACGGCTTTTAAATAGCGAGCAGGGATGATTCGATCGGTATCAATATCGTTGCCAACTAACGGAATTGCGGTGCCAGAAATCTTAGTTACTTTACTATCCATGATATTTTTAACGACTAATTTAATAAAGTGCGAACATCGATAACTGTGCCAGTGACTGCGGCTGCAACCACCATGGCTGGTGACATCAATAAGGTGCGACCAGAGGATGAGCCTTGGCGACCTTTGAAATTACGGTTAGAGGAAGAAGCGCTGATTTGACGACCGACTAGTTTATCGGGGTTCATCGCCAGACACATCGAGCAGCCAGCCTCGCGCCACTCAAAGCCCGCTTCTGTGAAGATCTTGTCTAGTCCTTCTGCTTCGGCTTGTACTTTTACTCGTTCAGAACCGGGCACGATGAACGCCTTAATGCCTGCGACCACGTGTCTGCCTGCTGCCACTCTAGCGGCTTCCCGCAGGTCGCTAATCCGACCATTGGTGCAGCTTCCGACGAAGCACACATCTACCTTAGTACCTATCAAAGACTGGCCGGGTTGTAGATCCATGTATTGATAGGCTTCCTTGGCCGTCTCTTTTTCCGCATCAGGGATGGCATCGAGCATGGGAATATTTTCGCCGATCGAAATCCCCTGTCCAGGAGTAATCCCCCAAGTAACAGTAGGGGCGATATCAGCGGCATCAAATACTACTACATCATCGTAAACCGCTTGAGGATCACTGCGCAAACTATTCCACCACTGTACCGCTTCGTCCCACTGTTGACCTTTGGGCGCAAAATCCCGACCAGCCAAATAGTCGTAGGTAACTTGGTCGGGGTTCACATAGCCGCAGCGAGCACCGCCTTCGATCGACATATTGCAAACGGTCATCCGCTCTTCCATGTTCATTTTGTCGAAAGTGGTGCCAGCAAACTCATAGGCATAGCCCACACCGCCATTTACACCTAGTTTACGAATAATGTGCAGGGCTACGTCTTTAGCGTAAACTCCCGGAAATAATTTGCCATTAACTTCCACCCGGCGCACTTTGAGTTTACTCAAAGCCAAAGTCTGAGAAGCCAACACATCTCGTACTTGGCTGGTGCCGATGCCGAAAGAAATTGCCCCAAATGCGCCATGGGTAGAAGTATGGCTATCACCACAGGCGATCGTCATACCGGGCTGGGTCAAGCCCTGCTCGGGGGCAATCACATGGACAATGCCTTGGCTACCAGAGCCGACGTTATAAAACCGAATATTGTGTTCTTTGGTGTTGCGTTCTAGGTGCTGAATCATTTCTTCGGCCAAACTATCGGCAAAAGGTCGTGCCTGATTCTCGGTGGGCACAATATGATCAACAGTGGCTACTGTTCGATCGGGGTACATCACTGTCAAGTTGCGTTCGCGCAACATGGCAAAGGCTTGGGGACTGGTCACTTCGTGTACGAGGTGGAGTCCAATAAAAAGCTGGGTTTGACCAGAGGGCAGAGTGCCCACGTTGTGTAAATCCCAAACTTTATCGAACAATGTACCCTGACTCATAAACTCTTAGCCCTCAAGAATGTGGTATAGATTCTAACCACTAATGGGTCGCATTGCACAGCTTTCATTATCTTCATGTAATTATGCCTCCCACCACAGAAACTGAAATAAAAGAGTTAAGAGATTTGGTTATCGGCTTACGAGAAGAAATTCGAGTAGGTTTTACTAAAGTGGATACCAAGTTGGCAGAGATTCAGGGTCAGATTAACGTATTAGAAGAAAGGACTAAACTAGGCTTTTGGGGCTTTATTGGTCGTTTGGTCGTGCGGTGATTATTGGGATTTTTGTTTTGGCCACAGGCTTTGCTGTTAAGTATTTTTATCTGAATCTATGGGTAATGCTGATATTTTTCTGTAATATCTGTCGGAAGCACATCAAAACGCCGCTGGACTTGAATATACAAATTATCACACCTGCTTTGGATCATTAGTCGGTGGATGCCAACCGCCACGGATCCAAAGACGACGAGCGCGTTGAATAGAACCATCATCATGGTGTTCGTCATTCATATCTAAACGGTCTAATGTACTGCGACCTATTGATGTAGTGCCTAATATTTTGTGGCCATCCTTAGACCAAATAAAATGCTCTAGCCACTGGTCTACTCTGGGATTAAAGAGAGGAGTTATGGCTTGGGTTTCAGGATCTATGCCAGTAGTGAAATTGTAACGGCGACCATTGCAGCGATGACAGGCCAACGCCAAGTTATCTTCAGAATCTGTGCCACCAAGAGACTGGGGAATAAGGTGATCTAAGGTGAAAAGGGAAGTGCTGGCTTCTTCAGAAGAATGGCAATATTCGCACAAGAAATCGGCACGTTGGCGAATACGTTGACGACTGGTGATGCTGATACTCATGATTCGGCAATAATGCGGGCGTTCATGAGGGTAAAAATTCGATCGAGTTCTGTAATACCGGCTAGTTCAGTAGTTTCTTCAGCAGTGAGCATATTGGCTTTTTGTTGATCGATCAAAACTTCCAGGCGATCTTGCAAGTCGTTGGTAAATTTAAATAGATTGAGTCCACGCACTTTCTGAATTTTAATATTGGTCTCAATCCAAAAAGATGGCTGTACCATTGTTTGACTAATCATAATATTTTGTTTGTTTAAAACCCAAATAACTGTTCGATGAATCTACCAAGTTATCTGGGCTGGGTTTGTTTTTGGGTGCAATTGCACCACTGGTATGGGTCTGGACTCTTGGAGATGTGCGCTCACCAAATTCCCATTTGGTGATTCTGACAATTAAGAGTACTGGGCACAGACAACCCGAAAACCAATATTGTTGTTCCTGTTATCTGCCGACCTCCTGTTACGATTGGCTGAACGACAATTGTTAGGATTGTTGTTCCAAGAGCCGCCCCGCAGGAGCCGGAATGCCTATACCTGCTTTATCGTAACCAAAAATGACCGACTTACCCGTTTTACAAAAAATCTATGACTTGATCTGTTGGTATGTGCCAATTCTTGAGAAATTACCTCGCAATCAAAGATTTGCCTTAGGCGATCGATTAACCCAAAACCTCTATGAGCTATTGGAGGGCTTGATTATTGCCCGCTACAAACCAGATAAGCTATCCGATTTGATATTACTCAATAGCAAGTTGGAGGTGATGCGCTACCAAACTCGGCTATTGATGGATTTTAAGCTGATCTCGGTGCAGCGCTATGAACATGCCGTTAAGCTCATCGATTCGATCGGGCGTGACTTAGGTGGCTGGATTCGGCAACAGCAAAATCGTTCAGAGTGAAGCGCTATGGGCAGTTATGGGGTGCCATTACCGATTTTGAGAATTTGATGTTGGCGGCGCGAAAGGCGCAACTTGGCAAACGCTGGCGCGAAAATGTGCTGGAATTCAATCATCAACTGGAGTCAGAACTAATTTTGATTCAAAGTGAGCTACAGCAAAAGACTTATCAGCCAGGAGCTTATCGCACTTTCAAAATCTTTGAGCCTAAGCCCAGATTAATTTCGGCGGCTCCTTACCGAGACCGAGTAGTACATCATGCGCTCTGCAATGTGATTGTGCCAATCTTGGAGCGAGGATTTATTGCCGACAGCTATGCCAATCGGCAGGGTTTGGGCTCGCATCGGGGGCTACGCCGGTTTACCGATTATGCTCATAGCCAAAAATATGTGTTGCAGTGCGATATTCAGAAATATTTTGCCAGTATGGATCATCAAATTTTGAAGGCTCTGCTACGCCGCAAGCTAAAATGCCCCGATACTCTGTGGTTACTAGATACTATTATCGATGCCAGCAATCCTCAGGAGCCGACTTTGGCTTATTTTCCGGGGGATAACTTACTGACTCCGTTGGAGAGGCCACGGGGGCTACCCTTGGGGAATTTGACCAGTCAATTTTTTGCCAATGTGTATTTGAATTGGTTTGACCATTATGTGCAAAAACAGTTAGGCATTGGCCGGTATCTGCGCTATGTGGATGACTTTGCTCTGTTTAGTAATGATTTGGGGGTGTTGCGAGCCGCTAAGCCCCAATTGGAGGAATATTTGGCTGGACTGCGATTAAAGTTGCATCCCGGCAAGACGCGGCTGCAAGAAACCAATATGGGCATGAATTTTTTGGGTTTTAGGATACGGCCTGATCGGTTACGGGTGCTAAACGATAATTTACGCAAAGGACGGCGACGATTACGAGAGCTGACCGATGATTATGCCGAAGGCAAAGTCTCGAAAGAGGAAATTAAGCAATTTGTACAAAGCTGGTTCGCACATCTAGATCATGGTGATACTTGGCGAGTGCGTCAGCAAATGCTGGCCGATTTATATTGGTATGGTATCGACCTCGATATATAAAAAAATTTTCTTCGCTGCGCGGCTTTAAGGGTAAAAGAGTAAGAAGGGTATAGGGTTACAAGTCCTGGGCACAGACAACCCGAAAACCAATATTGTTGTCCCAGATATCTGCCGACCTCCTGTTACGATAGGCTGAACGACAATTGTACGGATCGAAGGACCAAGAGCCGCCCCGCAGGAGCCGATAATCATTATCATTCCCACTAATCCAAGCACTTCCATTTGTTGGTGCCCCCTGATAATTTTCGTGCCATTTGTCTTCGCACCATTCCCAAACGTTGCCGTGCATGTCGTGCAAGCCAAAGCCATTTGCTGGAAAGCTGCCAACAGAAATAGTCTGTGCTCTGTAAACTCCCTTGACACCCGATTTATAAGTGTAGTTGCCATCATAGTTGACTAACTCTGTGCTGATCGTTTCTCCAAAGTAAAACGGCGTATCAGTCTTGGCTCTACAAGCGTATTCCCATTCAGCTTCACTGGGCAGCCGATATTTTTTACCGGTCGCAGCGCTCAGCTTCTGACAAAACACCTGAGCATCATCCCAAGAAACCTGCTCCACCGGCAATTTAGCATCTTGCCAATGAGCAGGATTTTTACCCATAATCCTTAAATACTGCTCTTGAGTAACTTGGTATCTACCCATATAAAAACCGGGCACGTTCACCAAATGTCGAGGCTTTTCACTGTCATATTCTTCAGAACCCATTGTAAAACTACCTGCTGGCATACAGCACTTTCCTAAATCATGAAGTACAATAGCAGCAATTAGCAAACCAGTTTCTTAGATATGTGGCATCAACTAAATGTAGAGCAACCGCAATTA
>JAYSRP010000031.1:0-7610 GCA_043721015.1 Synechococcales cyanobacterium
CTACATTTCGACTCTAAGAAAACAAGGCATTGATGTCCTTGATGCACTACGGCAGGTCTTTCTTGGAACAAATCCTTTCCCACGGCCTGAGTAGTTACCTTTTAACTGTGGTAATACTGCTTTGATATCATATTCTGCGACGTTCGGAGGAGGAGCACTGTCTTGGGAAATATTGTTAGAGATGTCGTTGGCGGTTAGGGACTTGCCCACAGATGTCAACAAAGTAAGCGGTTGATTGTGGTCAAATTCCGTTACACCAGGGAAACTGATGAGCCTCAAGGAAACCGTGTTAGTCCCTTCTGGGTGAATACGCTTGAAGACAATTGCCTGCCAAGCTTTTCCGGTCTGATCTTGCAAATTTTGCCGGGATTGATAGAGCATTTGCCCTGGATATTCTTCGATTTGGGTGATAGCTGCGATCGCCGGTTCGCAAATGCCAAAAAAGAGTGTAATCGATAGCGTAAATGCTAGTAGAAGTCTTGAAAGTGATTTTTCGAACATAATTAATTTCCTCAGATATAGTTTGCTGAAATTGAATGCCCGACCTACCATCGTTATCGCATCCGCATAAACGCTACGCCCAACCACAACCCCGCTAAATTTTCTTTTGTTCATCATGAATATTCTCTAATTAAGTTCAGTAATTCGCTGCTTAATGTTCCCAATGCCCTGTCCCGATTTCTGGACTTTGGGCGAGCCAATGTACTCGACTGCCCCAATGCCAGATACCGATATGTCCAACTGATCGCTCACATTCAGCACGGCACTCCCCACGCCTTCGCTGTGAACCGTGGCCTGCTTTGTTTTAAAGTTTTTACCATCATAGCTGCCAACCCCTTGAAGATTGAGATCGAGGGAATCAGCGCTGCCTTTGATCGACATATTCCCCGCGCCAGTCAGCCCGATCGTCAAGTGCTTTCCTCGGATATCTCTAGCTTCAATACGGCCAGCTCCAGTCATGTTAAAGTTCTCTAAATTTTTAACTTCTATGACAAAATTAATAGACTTCGTTGGGTTGATGTTGGTATTATTCACAGTCCCAATCGACAGTATTCTGTTAGTCACAGAACTCTCTATCAGTGGCAGCAGGTTATCTTCAGCAATAATCGTGAGAGATTCTTTTCCGGTTTGCTGCACCGTAACCTTGCCTTCGGATTTAAAGGCGATCGATGAAAATCCAGTTACTGATCGGGACTCGGTTCTGACAATGCCCGATCCCCGAACGCCATTTCCATCTAGATTAACAACGCAACCCGTAAACAAAGCTAGCAAGACCGCCATAAAACCATGTAACGATCGAATTTGTAGACTCATGATTGTTCTCTTATAGGTTGTTGCGATCGCGGCTCGAAGGGGAATGCCAACCAACACCAAAAGTACAGAGCAGCAGATGCCGGGGTGATCAAGACTAAAACAACCATGACAATTCGGATCAATTGAATGGGCTGATGCCATCGTTCAGCCAGGGCTGAACAGACACCAGCAATTACTTTGTGGCGACGACTGCGGTAAAAATTAATTGGGGGTTGTCCTGAAGCGCCCTTGCTGGTTCGAGAGCGCTGATACTGTAGAATCCAAGAAAGCAGCAGCCCGATCGCCCCTAAAACAGCCGATGGAAGGACAAAAATTGCTAACCAGTGAGACATCGCCATCCCAGAAATAATGTCTCCCAGCCAAGCTGGGGAAGGACAACGAAAGCGAATAGCTTCCGCCGAGCAACCGAAGCGTTGAGCCAAACTTGACGCTTCCCAAGTAATAAGAAAAGGAGAAATTCCATAGAGGACGCAAATGCCCAACAACAATAGGTGCCAGCCGGTTGAAAGTCTTCGAGAAAAAGCTATTCCGGCGATCGCAGGTCCGACTAATAAAAATAGGTAAATCAACGGCAGGTAAAGCATGAGTTTTCTTAGATCAGGTTTCTTGATTCAATTCTATTAATGAATGCTGCTCTGCGAAGTACTTCTTAGTTTTCGCTGCGATTTGTGGATTTGTCATTTTATCCGCTGTTTCAATCCCGACGATCCGTCCACTGAGGTTATTTTCTGCCAAACGTTCTTTCAATTCATTTTTGGCTACACCCGGACCAAAGATCAGCATGGAATCGGCAAGGCGTATCCTATCAATAACCGCATCATAGTAGACATTCAATTGTCCGGTATAAGCTCTTTGACGTTTATCATCCGCAGGCATTTGACGCGACTCGTATGAACCCTCCAGCGGCAGATCGCCAGCCCGTCGCAGTTGCTTTTCTGCCTCTGAGGTTATCTTGATCACCTTTTCTCTTTTCTCGGTCACAGCTACAATAATAGCTTTCCGGTGGTCGATCCACAGCCCTATTTTGGTACTCATCAATTATCTCCTTAGTCTTTTGACTGATTTTTAGCTCTAAAAAAAGTATTGGCCTTAGTGACAATTTCGTCATGCTTTGCAACCCTAGTTATAATCGAAATCACTTAGTAAATGAATCACCCAACAGGCAGATTTTGGGCTATTATTTGCCAACTGTAATCTCTTCCTATTGATAGAGAAAACAAACTTAAGAATTCAACTGCTAGCTTAAGGAAGATGTCTAATTTATTGAGTCAGAGTCAGCTTCCAACTGTATGGGTTATTCAACATAACTGCTAAATCGTTGGCGTAATCTCTCCTTTAGAGAATCGGCAATACGTTTAATAAACCCCGCAATTGGCACTAGAATAACAGTCACGAGGTGTCGTGAAAAATTGCTCGTTCCACAAAATATCCCTAACTTCTAATTTTAAAGAAGTTGGGGATATTTTGTGCTTTTTCCAATGTTTTAATCCCTGAAAGGGGATAAAAAATAATTCAGCTATTAGCTACTTCCGACCGCTCTGATAGGAAGTTTAGTTCCCCGTTAGTAGTATTTAAGTGGAGGACGCGACAAAAACTCCACACTAGCTTGTTATTCTATTGGTTGAAAAATGTAGTAAAATGACAATTTCGGCACTATTTCTTAACTGTCTACCAATCTGCCGTCGCTCCCCTTCAGTTGATAGTAATAGGTCACAGCGATATAACTCCTATCCAGTAAATTGTTGATTAATCGACAATAGAAATAGCTTTTGTAACCGTCAGAATTTAATCATCTGCCGATTACTTGCCCCTTGAACTAATATTAGCTAATTTGATTGCAACATTAAATCATCCAAAAGGATGAGGTTTTTGACAGATTGATTTGGTATGATGGTTCTCAGTTCACATTTGATGGTGGAGGATCTGTAAGAGAAAATTGCGTTTCTAGATCTCGAAGTCGCTGCTGTTTCTGATTGAATTTCTTCTGCTCGACACTCAGCAATTGGGTATTATTAGACTGCATATCCCATTGAGTTTCAGCCAAAAGGAATAGACTTCCTGCTGTAACAATCCCTGTCCATAGGAATTGCCAAGTAGGGAAGTACTGCAACAGGGCAATCGCACCTAGATGGATTAGGCTACTAACCAAAAATGCACGGGATTTTAATCCCCAAGCGGTGATGGCATAACCGATCGCACTAACTCCCAACCAAATTGAGCAGAGATGCGGCAATACCACCCAACCGCCGCCAAGAGTGCCCCAATCGGTCAATAATACACCACCAATGGTCAGTAATACCCAGGCATATACTAGCCAACGCAATCGCTCCACTGTCACCCAATACCAAGCCAGATAGTAAGTACCCCAAGCACCGATTAATGTCAAAATCGACCAGATGATCGCCTGATCTGCCCAACTCACAGTCAAAAACTGCGCTGTTGAGAAAATAACCGCACTGATTGTACCCCACAAAATGAAAACTTGGTCGATGCGGGTATAGAAACTAGAAAATAGTTTAAAGTCTCTGATTTGAATGTGGATACGGAGCAGTCCTTCAATATCTTGTAAGTCCAAAGCGTGCTGTTTGCGTTGGAGAATCGGCTGGACGGTGCCAAAAGCAGTCATTGTATAGGGATTAGTAAATATTTAGATGTATCTAACCTTGGTTTAGTGGATATTTTAGTTCAGATACCTTTAAATATAAAGGTATTTTTTGGTTATTGCTCGATATGCTAATTTTTTTCTCAAAAAAAATTAGCATATCGATTCATCGCGTCTCTATCACTGCATGACGGGCTTACAAATGAGTTTAATCGTGGGTAAAAAAATAGTATGCCTAAGCCGAGAAAAGATACAGTTTGCCTATGTACCTAGAGATTTTCCAAGACCTCTGACTTGAGGAATCTGACTTTTGCTAGTCCAGCATACTTATCTGTTTCAGAGCGATAGCCAGCCGCACAAGCTACTACTGTAGTCAAGCCTTTTGCTGCCAGCCCTAATAGTTGATCGTACTTGACGGGTTCGATTCCTTCCATTGGACAGGTATCAACACCAAGTAATGCGGCACTGGTCATAAAGTTACCAAGTGCAATATAAGTTTGGCGCGTTGCCCATTCATTGACATTAAAACTACGTGCGCCATTAACCACGTCGTTAACCATAATATTTCGGTAGTTGGCGATCGATTCTACAGTATCGCCACGCACCTCAGCAGTACGGGCAACAAACCGATCGACATGTGCCGCAGTCAGATTTTTTTGGATCGTGAATACGACATAGTGTGAGCAATCAGTAACCTGTGGCTGATTCCACGACAGGGGCTTGAGCTTTTCTTTGAGTTCTGCACTGGTGACAATCAGAAATTTCCAGGGTTGCAGCCCATAAGAAGATGGTGTCAACACCAATACCTCTTCTAACGCTGTCCAAATTTCTGGAGTAATTGTCTTGGCTGGATCGAACTGTTTCGTGGCATATCGCCACTTAAGATGTTCCAATAGCTCGGTAGTAGTTAAATAATTCATAGAGGCTCCCTTAAAATGAGTTTGATGATCGCGCTATGAGGTTGCTATCTGGTATCAAAATAATTAACAGCAGCTTCGATAACGAACAATAAATATTTAATAAATTCACAACGCGAATTCATTGGCCTTTATCTTATTCTTAAGTTGTGAGAATTTCGTGAAGGAAGTATTTTTGATAATCCCTTTTTGTCGATAAATTTCGTAGACAATTTCTTTTAATGCTGGCAATTGCCTACTGAAGAAAAGCGACCCCAAAATACAGGCAATGCCATCGATAATCAATGTATCAGGAGCACCAATTTGATCGGCTAAAATTCCACCCATGAGGTTGCCAAAAGGAATGATCCCTAAAAACGACATGGTATACAAACCGGCTTTACTCCACGATCGAAGACCAATTGACACCAAGATGATTATCCACGGAAGACACACCCGGTTCAGACCAAGCAATTCGCTCGGCTTCGTCTCGTGCAGCAAAGCTGCGAACATCCCCACGCAAAACCACCCTGTTGCCCGAACTCTCTACTTGAATTTGATCTGCATCTATGATCGAACTACGTTTGAGTGCTAAATTTATATCTTCTTCAACCACTATTTTTATCGCTTTTGGTTTTATGGATATACCATCAGAAGCCTCTGTAACATCTGCCATTTGCTGCACAGAAATGTTGTTAGATACTCCTTTAACACCGACCATTTGTTGCACAAGGTTTATAGCAGCATTCTGTTGATACCATCGTTCTACTTCCCCCTCTAATGACACCCAGCCTTCTCGGACTATTACCTTGAGAGTTCCTGAGGGAATTATGGTAGACCAGCCGATTAAATCGGTTGCAGCCACTGCAATATCTTCATCTGTACGGCGATCAGCATCTGGTATATGGACTTCAATTTCGTCAGCAATTGCCTTTACTCCAATCACCCGTTTAACTGCGTCCACAATTACCCATTTCTCGATATAGCTAGTGGCACGGCCATCAAGTGTTACCGTGCCATCTTTCACCAATACCCCAATGTCTGCGGCTTTTACGCTGGGTTCATAGCTGAGTTCCGATAGCACGTCATTCTTTAGTTCTGTGTCGGTTCTGGTTTTATTTAAGGTATTGATCATTTTTCCCCTCGGGTTTTACGTAATTTATTAGTGGGCTTTAGTCGTTATTCTCTATTTGATGAATGTTTATGATATGTTGACCAACGCATCAATTTTTTTGTAAATTGTTCGTAAGCGGTGCCTTTGAACAATTTATTAGGGCCTATGCAGCCTGTTTTAACGAAGCCATGTCAATGACAAAGCGGTATTTCACGTCGCTTTTTACTAATCGATCGTAGGCTTCATCAATTTTCTGAATCGGGATTAGTTCAATATCAGCAGTAACTGTGGCAAGAATCGACCATACAACCGACTCCAGCGGTGTCACCTGCTTTAAATTTCTGGACATGCTCTCCGACTGCTATTACTCGTCCGATAATTTCGTGGCCGGGTACGCAGGGATAATTAGTACCACCCCATTCGCTGCGGGCAGTATGTAAGTCTGAGTGACAGACCCCACAATAAAGAATATCCATCTGCACATCGTGTTTACCCAAATCACGGCGCTGAAAGTTGAAAGGTGCAAGTGGGGTAGTGGCACTTTGTGCTGCGTAGGCATTGGTTTTCATGAATTGCGATCCTAATTATTTGTTCAAGTTTGCAGATCAGGCTTTGCAATCACGAAGTGTTGCACTAAGGCTAATTGCCATTACAGGGCACTGATTAAGCAAAGGTGATCGCTATAACGCCCCAAAAATGGTAAAGACTTAGCCGACCATGAAGAATAGGTTGGCTAAGTCGATTTACTACATCAATGTACTGGTTTTCATAAGATCCCAAAAGTGTAAGACACCTTGATTAGCAATCAATTCGGTCAAAAGGGCAGCCATGAAACCAATCATGGCTATACGTCCATTCCAAAGCTCAGCCTGAGGAGTAAACCCCCAAGCCCATCTGTTGCGGTTATTAGAAGAAGGAATTGTTTTGGTAGAACTTGTCATGATAGCTGCTCCGGATCTTGTGGTTTGAAGAACTAGATTAACCATAGTTATTACTAGCTACTACTTAAGAATAGTATCAGTCGAGTATCTATATTAGTGCCCCTCAATTGGATGATCATGAGGTCGTCAACAAAGTCAATGGGCATAGAAGATGACATACAAGGTGCAAGGACTGCTTATGTATTTCTCAGTGTCGTAGCTCATCTTTATTATTTGAAACCTCTGTCGATCGAAAGAGCCAATTAAAAATTCCTTAGCGTAGAATAGAGTTAGCGAGAACTTTTTAGCTTTTTCAACAAATTGCTATTAAATTCATTAAATAAACCTTGAATTCATGAGGCGACTCAAATGCTTGGAGAACTATGCTGGCTTCCCAAATTTGGAGCCAATGGACAACTAAGTTTACACCTTCGACTAGAATCTCATCATCCCTGGAAACCTTACACAGCTTATCCTGGACTCTGTATTCCAGACTACCCAGTCCCTGGAGGTTCCAAGGGATGGGCAACCAGTCAAAAACTCTTACAAAGAGGCTGGAGAGTGCTGTCTACTGAACAAGAAAAGATATCTAGATCTTCTGTAGACGACTCACTCGCAGCCTAAAATCAAGCAACACGTACAACTGGCAAGTAATGGATGACGTTTCCGGTGGCACCTTTTTGGTACCACCACTCTGTTCCATCTTTAATCAAAATGCCAATCTCTGTGACCTTTACGCTGGGATCGTATTTGATTTCATAAAG
>JAYSRP010000032.1:0-7608 GCA_043721015.1 Synechococcales cyanobacterium
TTGCTCTAAAGCTTGTCTCTCAAATTGCGGCGGCTGTTTCATATCAACACATTAGCCCTTTTTTCATTTCTGTCAACCCCTGACCTGAATCCTTACGAAGTTTTGGCCTACGGGCGGGAGTTTCGACAGGCCGTCAAACCCCAACCAGAAGATATCGAATAGCCATGAAATATCTATTTGATACCGATCGCTTGAGCATACTGCAAAAATCTACCGGCCAAGATTATTAAAGGCTTTCCCAGAAAATGGAGAAAATCCCCATCTCAGACTTTGCCATCTCAATTATTACTGTTCATAGCTTGAGTAAATTTGAACTTTAGAGTGCCCCAAACACCGACATCTGAAATTCTGTATCCTCTAGAAACAGTCGATCGAGAACATCACCAAAAAAGCCCAGTTGGTGACAATCAGCTAAAATTAAGTCCAGATAGCAGAGAGAAAAATCATGACAGCAGCTCTTCTCGACACCACCCTTTCACAAACTCAGGCCACCAAAGCACCCCAGCCCGAAATATTCTACCCCAGCTCAGACGGTGAACCATTGGCCGAATCCTACGATCATCTCTACGTCATCATGACCACCCTGGCCATGCTGCTCCATCACCTCAAAGGACAACAAGCCACAGTCTTAGCCGACCAGTTTTTATACTACGCCCAAGGATTTCCCCGCCTGCGAGTAGCCCCCGATGTCATGGTGATCTTCAACGTCCAGTCCGGAGGCCGAGATAATTACAAAACCTGGGAAGAAGGTCAAGTACCAGCAGTAATCTTTGAAATGACCTCTCCAAGCACACGTAACAAAGACGACATAGAAAAAAAACAACTGTACGAAAGTATGGGAGTAACAGAATATTGGCAATTTGACCCCCGAGGTGAATGGATTCCTGAAAAACTGCGTGGATATCGCCTACAGGGAGATCTAGAACCCACTTATGCACCAATTGCCGACAACAAAAGCGAGCCATTACAGTTGCAGCTAGTGGTAGAAGGTAAAATCATTAGCTTTTATCGATTAGATAATGGAGTCAGGTTGTTACCGCTAGAAGAATTGAATATTGCCATAGAGCAAGAAACGCAAAGAGCGGAAGCAGAATTTCAGCGAGCAGAAATGGAAGCTCAAAGAGCCGAGGTAGAAACCCAAAAAGTACAGGAACTTGAAGCTCAAATCGCAATGTATCAACAGAGATTGGGAGAAATGCCTCCCAGCTAAACATCAGCAACATGGATCGCTGCCGATCGACTCAACAACCCAGAGTATTTTTTGCCCGCTCTGCTTCAAAGCAACTGTTGGGGCTAGTGCTTCACAGCGGAAGTTAAAGTACCATTAAAAGTTCGGTGGTGAGCGAAGTTGAGTTATTACCAATGGGGCTTGAATTTATGCCGCAAACTACTAGGCACTTAACCAGCTAGTGAGATCGGTAAGACTTTGGAAATCGAAGGCCACAGCACAGAGAGCTTCTAGTTGTTCGATCGCCTTTGGCGCAAGCGGAGCTATCGACAGCGTTTCGATCTGCTCAGTTAGGCTGGCTGGCAATGTTCCAAGATTATGGTTTAACAGCATCAATAGGATTTCTAGTTTACCTTCAGCCTTGGCTTCTTGGTAAACACGGGTTTCTTGTAATATGACTCCTAACATGGCATCTACCTCTGCGCTAGTAAGCTGGGCGAATTTGTAGGCTATGATAGATGATCGGTGATTCTTGGCATCTGACCTCATCAAAAACTTGAACATCAAATATTAAAAATTCAGGGCTATTGTCTAGAGACCATTTGTGGGCTAATATAATAGGCTGGTCGTCCTCGCTGTCAGGAGACTTGTCAACTCAAGAATTTTAAATTATCAGAACGCACAACACCCATGGCAAAAAGAAGCATGATCGAGCGCGAGAAAAAGCGCGTCATAATGGTTGAGAAATACGCCGAAAAGCGTCAAGCTCTCCTCGAAGAATTTAGAAGCGCCACCAGCCAGAGCCAAAAACTGGCAATTCACCGCAAGATCCAGCAATTGCCAAGAGATAGCGCCCCCACTCGGATGCACAACCGTTGCTGGGTTACTGGTCGTCCTAGAGGCTACTATCGCCCCTTTGGCCTCTCGCGCAACGTCCTGAGAGAATGGGCACACCAAGGTTTGCTCCCTGGCGTAGTCAAGTCTAGCTGGTAGTCAGCAGATTTTAGTATTTTCAACAAAACCCCAGATTTTATCTGGGGTTTTGTCGTGAAACCTAGCAAAAATCCAGCTAACCGTTAAAATTGAAAGGCTAGCCATTCCCACTTCATCATGACCCGCGAGACCGTTACCAATACTACCAACAGCTTTGCCTTTGACTCGATCGACTCCGCCCTGGCCGACATTCAAGCCGGAAAGCTAATCGTGGTAGTAGACGACGAATCCCGCGAAAACGAAGGGGACTTGATTTGTGCTGCCCAGTTTGCCACTGCCGACCTAGTTAACTTTATGGCAGTACATGCCCGAGGCTTAATTTGCCTAGCCATGACCGGCGAGCGCCTAGATAAACTGGATCTGCCCCTGATGGTCACTGAAAACACTGACAGTAACCAAACCGCTTTTACAGTCAGTATCGATGCTAGCCCCAGTATGGGAGTCACCACCGGCATCTCTGCTAAAGATCGCGCCAAGACTATTCAGGCCGCAATTTCCTTAAACACCAAGCCCAGCGATCTGCGTCGCCCTGGCCATATTTTTCCTCTGCGTGCCACTAACGGTGGAGTTCTGAAACGTGCTGGACACACCGAAGCTGCGGTCGATTTATCACAGTTAGCTGGACTCGATCCTTCTGGGGTAATCTGCGAAATTCAAAATGCCAATGGCTCGATGGCAAGACTGCCGGAGCTTATCGAATATGCCAAAGAACATCAGCTCAAAATCATCAGCATTGCCGATCTCATTAGCTACCGACTAAAACACGATCGATTTGTCCGCCGCGAAACCATCACTAAACTGCCCACCCAGTTTGGCAAGTTTGAAATCTACGCCTATCGCAACCTGCAAGATAACTCTGAGCATGTGGCAGTAGTTAAAGGCAACCCCGCCGATTTCCAAGACAAGCCAATCATGGTGCGGATGCACTCGGAGTGCTTAACTGGCGATGCTCTTGGCTCCCTGCGCTGCGACTGTCGGATGCAGCTCCAGGCTGCCCTTAAGATGATCGAAAACGTCGGCGCGGGCGTGGTGGTGTATCTGCGTCAAGAAGGACGAGGCATTGGTTTAATCAACAAACTCAAAGCCTATTCTTTGCAAGACTTGGGGTTCGATACCGTGGAAGCCAACGAGAAGCTGGGCTTCCCTGCCGATCTGCGCAACTATGGAGTGGGCGCACAGATTTTAAACGATTTGGGGATCGGCAAGATTCGCTTGGTGACTAACAACCCCCGCAAAATCGCCGGTCTCAAAGGCTACGGCATCGAGATAGTCGATCGAGTGCCTTTATTAATCGAAGTCAACGATTTCAACACTTTTTACTTGGCGACCAAAGCTGAAAAACTCGGTCACATGCTGCTTCAGACCTATCTATTGGCTCTCGCCGTTAACTGGAAAGAAGAACCAGTAGAAATTACTAACAAGTACGAGCATTTAGAAAAAATGCGGCGCTTAGCCGACCAGCATCATCTAATTTTACGGGAAGAAGCCCGTCCGTTGGGAGCAGCAGTGTTTGCCAGCACCCCCAATACCACCATCGTCCATTTAGGCTGTGACCAACCCGATCAAACCCAAGAAAAATGGTTCACTGACAGTCAGCATCCCTATCTGAAATCTTTGCAAGCCATTCTGCAAGAAATCTCCACTTGGCCACAGGTAGAAAGCCTCGAATTCTTACTAGCAAACGGCACCGATCCACTGGTGGGGCTACAGGTACAGCTCGATCGACAGCAGCACTCGATCGATAAGTTAGCTAAAGTCTGGCAAGAAAACCTAACCACCCAAATAATCTATGCTTTTAATCCTGCAACAAAACAGTAAAAGATACTTCTAATGATGTATATGGATATATGATGCCGATCGTCGGTATTCATCATCAAGCCCTTTTTGTTTTAAAACCAGTCTTGCACCCAGCCATCGCCATGAAATTACTTTATATTTTTATTGCCGCCCCTTTATTGTTAAACCTAGTCGCTCCTAGCGCCTTTGCCGCCACCCCGGCAGAAATGAAGAAGTTAGAAGATTTTAAAAAACTAGAATCCACCGGCAAGTGTGTTAGTTGTGATCTTTCGGGCACTTCTTTTGTGGGCATTGATTTCAGCGGAATTTCAGTGGACTTGAGGAATGCCAACTTGAACGGAGCTAACTTTGCTGGAGCAATTATGCCCAAAGCAAATTTGAGCGGGGTATCGGCAGTCGGCACCAACTTTTTGGGTGCCGACCTGCAAGGTGCCAATCTCAGAAGTGCTAGTTTGATATACTCCAACCTGGTTAAAATCAAGTTAAACAACGCAGTACTAGACATAACCGATTTGCAAGGGGCTAACTTAGCGGAAGCCGACTTGAGTGGCGCAAAAATCACCAAAACTGACTTTGTGGGAGCCAACATCTACAAAATGCGGGCACCTAGTAACGTCAAAGATCCAGTGCTGGGCAACTTTTTTAAAGATGAGAAAAAAGGCATCCGGGTCGCAATTCAAAGTGGAGCTGCAGAAACATCAAAAACAGTTGGTGACAGCACCTATGAATCTAGTGGCAGAATCTCTCGTAGATTTCGGGTTCCTTACTGGATGGGTTATCCAGCAACTTCTACCTCTGGATCGGCTCGCTACTATAACCCCCAAGATCCTAATTTGATTTTGGAATTGTGGTAGACGATCGATCACCATTAGACTAATCAGAACTTGTTATCGAACAGCAATACCAACTTTGATAGTAGGTTCTATCTGATCTGCTGCTATTAATTTCAGTGACTCTTGGCTATGACCGATCTGCAATCCGACAATCTGGAACCAAAACGGGTTCAACGCGCTCTAGGAGCCAAAATTCTCAGTGCTACAGTGGCACTGGGATTTGCTTTGTGTGTGTTTGGCATTATTGTCTTTCTGACTAGCTGTGAATCACGAGCCGCTCCTCGCATTTTTTTGAACACCTCGATGGAGTTTTTGGGCGAATATCGGATCCCCAATAATTTCAAAATGGATGGCGTACCTTTAGGTGGTCTCTCGGGCTTAACTTACGATCGGCAGCAAGGAGTGTTTTATGCCATTTCCGATGATCGCAGCTACAAAGGGCCAGCCCGTTTCTATACCCTTAAGGTCAATCTAGACAAAAAATCTCAGCTCAAAGATGTAAAAGTCTTAAAATCGACCAGTCTTAAAGGAGCTGATGGTAAGACCTATCCACCGGGCAGCATTGATCCCGAGGCGATCGCCCTTTCGCCCCGTTCTACAGTATTTATTGCCAGCGAAGGCGATCGAAATAATAGCGTGCCGCCGATGATTGGCGAATTTGATTTAGCCAGTGGTCAGCTCAAGCAGCAGCTCAAACTCCCCGATCGATATCTGCCCGATACCTTGGGTAAAAAAGGAGTTCAGGGCAATCTAGCCTTTGAATCTTTGACTATTGCCTCATCTGGAGCTGCCACCGATCCCCTGTATATTTTTACGGCTACTGAAAGCGCCCTGATTCAAGATCAGCAAAAGCTAGCTGAAAACCAGCCGGTAGAAGCCATTAAAACTCGCTGGTTACAATATTTGGTGGGGGAACAGACGGGGCCATTGGCTGAATACGCCTATCATCTAGAGTTTCCGCCGTTGGGATCGATCGAGCATGGTTTATCCGAAATTCAAGCTCTAGATAATGGCGGACATTTTCTCAGCTTGGAGCGATCTTTGAGTTTATTGGGCTTTAAGATTAGAGTTTTTCAGGCGGTCACTGGTGGTGCTACCGATGTCAGTCGCATCGAGAGTCTGGCTGGAAATAATGCAAATCCTATCTCTAAAAAGCTGGTGTTAGACTTGGCTGACTTAAAGATTGGACTGGATAATATCGAAGGGATGGCGATCGGTCCACCTTTACCCGGTGGTGGCAACATGTTACTCATGGTCAGCGACAATAATTTTCAGCGCCTTCAGGTAAATCAGGTTTTGCTGTTTCGGCTACGGAGCTGAAGTGGTGAAGGTATTCATTTTTAAATTCCGAGGCGATCTCTTTTGACTGGCTCTGCTCCCAAATCTCCATCTCCGGCTCCTTTACCTTTAGTAGAGACCGCTTTTTTGTCCAGTGCAGCCTGTTTGATGTGGCTGATTAATTCCTATTTTTTAGGTGGACAAGCTCTCAAGCCTTTTCTGGCCATGCCGATAATTTTGGTGTACTTACGCTGGGGTAAACGGGCTGGTTGGATGTCGGTGGTGGTATCTAGCCTGCTGTTATCAGTGTTGATGGGACCTACGCGCAGCGTGCTGTTTGCCATTCCCTATGGTTTTATTGGTATCCAGCTCGGGGCTTTCTGGCGAAGGGGTATTGGCTGGGGCTGGTCAATTTTAGTAGGGGCAGCTTTAGATTGCAGTGGCTTCTTTTTTCGGATTTGGTTAGCTTCAGCAATGCTGGGTGAAGATCTCTGGAGTCTGTTGACGGCTAGAGCAACAGATATTTTAAATTGGTTTTTAGAGACAGATTTGGTTAGTTGGTTCTTAAATTTGTGTGGGATTTTGGCAGAGCCGACTGTTTCATCGGTGCAATTGGTCGCATTCGGCATTCTCTTTTTAAATAGTCTGCTGTCGCTTTTGATCACCCATTTGATGTCCTTATTATTGTTCGAGCGGATCGGCGGCCCGATTCCGCGCCCGCCTGAGTGGCTAGAAAACATGCTGGAATTATGATTTCTGTACATAGCCAACCCCAGCTCAGTCAGATATGGTTAGATCAATATCGTCACCAGCGCCCGCATTTTGTCTGCGTGTTGGGGTTTACCGCGACTTGTCGAATTCCTAATATTTCAGCGGCTGGCCTGACCCCTGCCGATCGAGAGTTAACGGCCTTGGCTGATGGGGAGTTTCTGAGTCGCGGCATCCAGCCCAGCTATCGATATCCTTTACCGCCTTTAATTGCCGGAGCTTCGCCTGCGATCATTACCAAGGCTATTCTAGCGGCCTTAGATATCCCGATTACCATTCTGAACAGCGGCTTGCCCCAAGCACCCAGCTTTGACTGTGTTGACTTGGGTGGCCAAGCGGCTGTTTGTCTTTCGACGGGTCAGGCCATGTCGATCGAGCTAGTGCAGCATCTTTGGCGACAAGGGCTAGCATGGGGATCTAAGCTGATTGCCACTGCGCCCTACCTAGTAATTGGTGAATGCGTTGTGGGAGGCACAACGACGGCTTTAGCCCTGCTCACTGGCCTGGGGATCAAGGCCGAGGGCAAGGTAAATAGCAGCCATCCTCAATGTAATCATCAGCAAAAAAAACTTTTGGTGGCGCAGGGTCTCCAAAATATGGCGGCGGCTACTCCCTGGGAAGTAGTAGCTGCGATCGGCGACCCCATGCAGGTAGTAGTCGCCGCGATGGCAGTCGCCGCCAGCGAGCAGGGCGGCGTGCTGTTGGCTGGTGGCACCCAAATGCTGGCAGTCTATGCCCTCATACTAAAACTCGCCCCAGACTGTCATCTGG